>JAAYQP010000094.1 GCA_012519195.1 Clostridiales bacterium
ATGAAGAAAAGGCAGTACAATTACGGGAGAATATCAAGGATCTTCCAACGAAAGTAGTAGCAGGAATGGAAGGTTTGGTATCCTGTGCAGTCCATGCAGAAGCGGATACCATTGTGACTGCCATGGTTGGAATGATCGGAATCTTACCTACCATTGAAGCAATTAAATCGGGAAAAGATATCGCCCTGGCCAATAAGGAGACCTTAGTAACTGCAGGGCATCTTATTATGCCCTTAATTAAGGAAAAAAAGGTTTCCCTGCTTCCGGTGGATAGTGAGCATTCTGCAATCTTTCAATCATTAAATGGGGAAAGTAAGAGTGATGTTCATAAAATTATTTTGACTGCTTCCGGCGGACCCTTCCGGGGAAGAAAGCTGGCTGATCTTAAGGGGATGAAACCCCAAGATGCCCTGAAGCATCCGAACTGGTCCATGGGACAAAAGATCACTATTGATTCAGCAACTATGGTAAACAAAGGCTTGGAGGTAATGGAGGCAGCCTGGCTATTTGATCTGCCAATTGACCAGATTCAGGTTGTAGTACATCCTCAAAGCATCATTCATTCCATGGTCGAATATGTGGACGGTAGCATTATAGCGCAGATGGGAGTACCGGATATGCGGCTTCCCATACAGTATGCTTTATTCTACCCAAAAAGAATTCCTTTGATTGGTGGAGAAGGGGTTGATTTTGTTAAGTTAAGTCAGCTTACCTTTGAAGATCCGGATATGGATACTTTTTACGGACTTCGCTTAGGCTATCAGGCAAGTAGAATCGGTGGTAGTATGCCAACCGTCTATAATGCTGCCAATGAATGGGCTGTGGCTGCATTCCTACAGGGAAAGATTGAGTTTCTTGACATCCCTGCAATAATTCAAGAGGCCATGGAGCATCATAAATTAATTACTAACCCAAGCTTAAAAGAAATACTTAATGTAGAACAGCAGACATATGATTTTGTAAGAAGCTTTGCAAAGTCCGTCTAAGGGAAAGGATGAAACAGTTGCCTGAGAAATGGAATTGGATAGATTGAAGTGCTTGCAGGCTGAAGATCAGATAAAAGACGGACTAGAAAGGATTGTGTTACCGTATGAATATAGTAGTTGCATTACTAATATTAGGGCTTATTATCATCGTTCATGAATTGGGACATTTTCTATTGGCAAAAAAGAATGGTGTAACAGTAACTGAGTTCTCTGTGGGTATGGGTCCAAGGATTGCCAGCTTTGTTAAGAATGGCACCAGATATTCTCTTAAATTATTACCATTTGGAGGATCTTGCATGATGCTTGGTGAGGATGAAAGCATAGAAGATGAGGGTGCCTTTAACAAGAAAGGTGTATTTGCAAGGTTTTCCATCCTATTTGCTGGAGCCTTCTTTAACTTTCTATTGGCTATCTTTCTATCCATCATTGTACTTGGAGCCGATGGTGTAGATTTACCTTATATTACGGCAGTGGAAGAAGGATCCCCAGCAGATCTAGCCAAGCTGGAAGTGGGAGATCGAATTACTGAGATAGATGGTTCAAAAATTCATTTTAGTAGAGAATTAATGTATCATTTTTATTTCAATCCCTTATCAGAAAAACCTATGGAAATTAAGTACCTTAGGGACGGAGAGGAATATGTAACAACCTTGACACCACAGATGATAAGCCGTTATCTTCTAGGATGTTCCTATAGCCCTTCTAAGAATGAACCAGCAAAGCTTTTGGAAGTAGGAGTGGATTATCCCCTGGGGCAGGCAGGTATCGTGGTTGGAGATATTATAGTAGGAATTAATGGTACGAAGATTTCCTCCGGTAAGGAACTGGCAGATTATCTAGATCAAAATCCTTTGGATGGTAGCCCTATTTCCATTACTTATCTCCATGGTGATGTGGAAAGCACAGTATCTGTAACACCGCAAATCTATACCAACGGTTATATTGGATGGAATTATAATACTGGAGTTCAGAAAGTCTCTGCACTCAATGTTATAAAATATAGTTTTTATGAATTGAAATTCAACATTGTCAATACAGTGAAAAGCCTAGGCTTCCTAATTAGCGGTAAAGTAGGTATGGATGAAATTGCCGGCCCGGTAGGAATTGTCAATATTGTTGGAGAGGTAGTCACAGAAACCAAAGAATATGGCATCAAAACGACCTTAGCATCGCTAGCTCGTTTCTGTATCCTATTCAGTGCCAACCTGGGAGTTATGAACCTGTTACCGATTCCGGCATTGGATGGGGGACGTCTGGTCTTCCTCTTGGTGGAAGCGATCCGTAGAAAACCTATTCCAAAGGAAAAGGAAGCTATAGTGCATTTGATTGGAATGGCAGCTTTGATGATTTTCATGGTATTTGTATTGTTTAATGATATTAAGAATATCTTTGGATAAAAGTTCATGATATATTGAAAGCGGAATGAGGATAAGCAAGCTTGCTTGCATTATCCGAGCGGAGCAACAAGATCATGAACATGTTTTTTGTTCAT
The DNA here is from genome assembly GCA_012519195.1 of Clostridiales bacterium. GTDB lineage: Bacteria > Bacillota > Clostridia > Lachnospirales > Lachnospiraceae > Mobilitalea. Next base: position 2,479 of record JAAYQP010000094.1, read on the forward strand.
GATATAATATACAGCATATACAAATTTCTTCGCATCGTAGCGTGTTGGCACGCAAACATCGCTCAGAAATTGTATATGCTGTATATAAAATGGATACTTAGTAAAGTTTGGTAAGTATTTGTACTTACATAGGTAAAGAAAGGCGGCACTATAATGAACCGTGATCATACAAAAGTAATTAAAATTGGAGATCGACTAATCGGTGGTGGTAACCCAGTTCTGATACAGTCAATGACCAATACGAAGACGGAAGACGTTCAGGCGACGATAGACCAGATACAGAAACTGACTCATGCAGGCTGTGAGATTATCCGATGCACGGTACCGAATCAGGAAGCTGCCATAGCTTTTCGAGAAATCAAGAAAAATATAAGCATTCCTCTTGTGGCGGATATTCATTTTGATTATCGTCTGGCCATTGCTGCTATGGAAAATGGAGCCGATAAGATTCGTATTAATCCAGGTAATATTGGCGGGGAAGAGAAGCTAAGAGCAGTGGTTGCCGTTGCAAAAGAACGGCAGATTCCCATCCGCGTAGGCGTGAATAGTGGTTCCTTAGAAAAAAATATCATTGCAAAATATGGCCATGTAACAGCGGAGGGACTGGTGGAAAGTGCATTGGATAAAGTGCGAATGATTGAGGATATGGACTATGACCAGATCGTTATCAGCATCAAATCCTCGGATGTCCTTATGAGTATCCGGGCCTATGAGCTCATATCAGAACAGTCACATTATCCTCTCCATGTGGGGATTACTGAGGCTGGAACCATCCACGGAGGTAATATCAAATCTGCAGTTGGATTAGGTATCATCCTCCACCAGGGGATTGGGGATACCATCCGGGTATCTTTAACTGGGGATCCAATCGAGGAGATAAAATCAGCTAAGTTAATCCTAAAATCCTTAGGACTACGAAAGGGCGGAATTGAAGTAGTATCCTGCCCAACCTGTGGTAGGACTCAGATTGATCTAATCAAGCTGGCAACAGAAGTTGAAGAAATGGTTGCAGATATTGATCTGGATATCAAGGTGGCAGTCATGGGCTGTGCCGTAAATGGTCCTGGGGAAGCAAAGGAAGCGGATATCGGCATCGCCGGTGGACGAGGAGAAGGTCTCCTTATTAAGAAGGGTGAGATCATCCGTAAGGTACCAGAAAATGAATTACTAGGAGTTCTAAGGGAAGAACTAGAGCATTGGAATGAAGTTTAATGGTTTAGGACTCAAGCTTGGAGGAAATTATGTTATTCTTTGAAGCATTTGATAGATTATCTGCTGATCAGGAGTTACAGAACCTTTTTAAGGAAGTTGAGGTCCTTAAGGTTCTGGCCTCCAAGTCAAGAAAAGATCTGTATATATGCGTTAAAAGCAGAAGGATCATCAGCAGGCAGCATATTAGGAAAATGGAAGAACTGCTGAATAAGCAGCTCTTTTTACATACCGGTAACAAAGCATATATTAAGCCTCAGTTTATTCTATCGGAGCAGTATAATCCAGCAAACCTATACCCAATCTATCGGGATAGTATTATGGAGGAACTGAAAGAAAAAAGCGTAGTTACCTATCATATCTTGGAAAATGCAGAAGTTGAAATTGAGAATTTTAATATGAAGATCCGGCTAACAGAGAGCTGCGTGACACAGGAAAAATCCAAAAAACTGAAAGATTATCTAGAAACCTTATTTCAGGAGCGGTTTGGTTATGCAGTCTTTGTTACCTATGAATATATACCTGCAAAGGAAAAGAAGGATCAAACTTTGGAATATAGCCGCCAATTAAATAAGATGGTCCAAAGGAGAGAGGCAGATAAGGAATCCATGGTTGTTTCTGGAGCTTCAACGAATCAACAGACAAAAGCTACTACGGGCAGCAACAATGCAACCCCTGTGGCAGAAAGTAAAGGACCTCTAGACTCCCCTACGAACGGAGGAAATGGGAAGAAGAGCGCCTATGAGAAGGGGAAAAGTAGCTACCGTAAACTTCCCAAGGATCCTTCCATTGTATATGGAAGGAACTTTGAAGGAAATGTTATGCCAATCTGCGATATTCTTGCTGAAATCGGTGAAGTTATCATACGGGGTAAGTTGATCCGTCCGGAGACAAGACCAATTCGAAATGAAAAAACGGTGATTACCTTTGTGATGACGGACTTTACAGATTCCATTAAAGTAAAATTATTTGCAAAAAATATAGAAGTAGATGAAATTATGGAGGCTTTAAAGCCCGGTAGTTTCTTTATGCTGAAGGGAATTGCTTCCCTGGATACCTTTGAGCATGATATTACGATAAGCTCGGTAGTAGGGATCAAAAAAATCAATGACTTTACCGTAGCCAGAAAGGATCTTGCTCAAAGAAAACGTGTTGAACTCCATGCCCATACGCAGATGAGCGATATGGATGCAGTAACCGATGTTAAGAAAATGATAAAACGAGCATTTGCATGGGGGCATCCTGCCATTGCGATTACCGATCATGGGGTGGTGCAATCCTTCCCGGATGCAAACCATGCCATAAATCCCAAGGATTATGCCGATGAAGAAGAGAAGCAACGAGCCAAGGATTTTAAAGTAATCTATGGAATGGAAGCCTATCTAGTTGATGATCTTCAAGAGGTTGTAACCAACGACAAAGGGCAGAGTCTAATGGATTCCTTCGTTGTATTTGATATCGAGACGACCGGTTTTAGCGCAACCAATGACAAGATTATTGAGATTGGAGCGGTCAAGGTTGTCGATGGCCAAATTATGGAGAAATATAGTACCTTTGTCAATCCAGAGGTACCCATTCCATATGAGATTGAGCAATTGACCAGTATTCGTGATGATATGGTGATAGATGCACCAACGATTGAAACTGTTCTGGGGCAGTTCCTAGAATTTTGTGAGGGAAGTGTTCTGGTTGCCCATAATGCTTCCTTTGACGTTGGATTTATTACCCAGAATGCCAAACGGCAAGGGCTTACGACAGATTTTACCGTAATTGATACGGTGGGATTGTCCCGTATTCTATTACCAGAATTAAGTCGTTATAAATTGAATACGGTTGCAAAGGCCTTGAATATATCCTTAGAGAACCATCATCGTGCGGTGGATGATGCCGGAGCAACGGCAGAAATATTTGTGAAACTATGTGATATGCTACGGGAAAGAGGAATTACTAAGATAAAAGAAATAGAGAGTATCAGTAAGCTTTCTGCAGAAGCAATACGAAAGCTTCCATCCTACCATGCGATTCTTCTGGCGCAAAATGAAACCGGTAGGGTAAATCTCTATAAGATGGTTTCTCTGTCTCATTTGGAATATTTTCATAAAAGGCCCAAGATACCGAAAAGTCTCTTGCAAGAATGCAGGGAAGGCATCATCTTAGGATCCGCCTGTGAAGCAGGGGAACTTTATAATGCCATCCTTTCAAATAAATCTCCAGATGTTATAAGTCGGATTGTCAATTACTATGATTATCTTGAGATACAGCCTCTTTGTAACAATGAATTTATGATCAATAGCGATCGAGGAAATTATCGGGATATTACATCAAAGGAAGATCTAATTGCGATCAATAAGAAAATAGTGGCTTTAGGGGAAGAATATAATAAACCGGTAGTCGCTACCTGTGACGTACATTTCTTAGATCCAGAGGATGATATTTATCGAAAGATTATCCTGGCCGGAAAAGGTTTTAAAGATACAGATGAGATGCCAGCGCTATACTTACGGACAACCGATGAGATGCTAGAGGAGTTCTCCTATCTAGGAAGGGAAAAGGCAGAAGAGGTGGTAATTACCAATACCAACTTAATCGCTGATCGAATCGAAAAGATATCCCCGGTACGTCCTGATAAATGTGCCCCAGTATTGGAAAATTCGGATGAAAATCTGAGACAAATTTGTTATGATAAAGCCCATTCTATGTACGGAGATCCACTACCAGAACCGGTACAGAAACGTCTTGAGCATGAGCTAGATTCCATTATTAAAAATGGTTTTGCCGTTATGTATATTATTGCTCAGAAGTTGGTATGGAAATCCAATGAGGATGGATACCTAGTTGGTTCCCGTGGATCGGTAGGCTCTTCCTTCGTAGCTACCATGTCCGGTATCACTGAGGTAAATCCCCTACCACCCCATTATTATTGTCAGCATTGCCATTACTCGGATTTTACTTCTGAAGAGGTTCGAAAATATGCTGGAAGTTCTGGCTGTGATATGCCAGATAAATTATGCCCTCAGTGTGGACATCCATTGGAGAAGGACGGGCATGATATCCCATTTGAAACCTTCCTAGGTTTTAATGGAGATAAGGAGCCAGATATTGACCTGAACTTCTCTGGAGAATATCAAAGTAAAGCCCATGATTATACGGAGGTTATCTTTGGAAAGGGGCAGACCTTCCGGGCAGGTACCATAGGTACCCTGGCAGAGAAGACGGCCTTTGGCTATGTTAAGAATTATTTTGAGGAACGGGGCATTCATAAGCGGAATGTAGAGATTGAACGGCTGATACAGGGTTGTGTAGGAGTCAGAAGGACAACGGGTCAGCACCCTGGGGGTATCGTCGTGCTTCCAATCGGTGAGAATATCTATTCCTTTACCCCGGTTCAACATCCAGCCAATGATATGAATACCTCAACAATAACAACTCATTTTGATTATCACTCCATTGATCACAACTTGCTGAAATTGGATATCCTTGGCCATGATGATCCGACCATGATTCGTATGCTGGAAGACCTTACCGGCGTGGATGCGCAGACAATCCGTCTGGATGATGAGAAAGTACTGTCTCTGTTCCATGACTTAAGCGCCTTAGGTATAAAGCCAGAGGATTTGGATGGCTGTGAAATTGGTTGCCTAGGTATACCAGAGTTTGGAACTGAATTTGTTATGCAGATGGTTAAGGATACAAGGCCAAAGACCTTCTCGGATCTGGTACGGATCTCCGGTTTATCCCATGGTACAGACGTATGGCTCAATAATGCCCAGACTTTGATACAGGAAGGCAAATGTACCCTGGCAACTGCCATCTGTACCCGTGACGATATCATGACCTATTTGATTAATACCGGCGTAGAGCCAGATAAAGCATTTAAAATCATGGAGAGCGTTCGTAAGGGGAAAGGACTTACTCCGGATATGGAAGAGGCAATGGTTGCAGCAGGTGTTCCGGATTGGTATATCTGGTCCTGTAAGCAGATCAAGTATATGTTCCCGAAAGCCCATGCAGCCGCTTATGTTATGATGGCTTTCCGGATTGCTTATTTTAAAGTGTATTATCCACTGGCTTACTATGCAGCCTTCTTTAGTATCCGCGCTTCAGCATTCAACTATGAGCTTATGTGTCTTGGCAGACAACGTCTAGAGGAACATATTGCGGATTATAAAAGAAGAAGTAATGAATTGACCAAGAAGGAACAGGATACTTTAAAGGATATGCGTATTGTCCAGGAAATGTATGCCCGTGGATTTGAATTTATGCCGATTGATATCTATCGTGCCAAAGCTCGCCATTTTCAAATTATCGATGGAAAATTGATGCCATCCTTAAGTTCCATTGATGGTCTTGGGGAAAAGGCAGCAGATGCCGTAGTAGAAGCTGCTAAGCAGGGGCCCTTCCTATCCAGGGAAGACTTTAAAATCCGTACGAAGGTGAGCTCTACAGTAGTAGAGAATATGGCGAATATGGGACTCCTTGGAGAACTACCCATATCCAATCAGATGTCACTGCTAGATTTCTTATAAGAGCAGATAATAGAAATATACAGAAGAATTATATAGGAGAATTATAAAGAATAATTATAAAGAAGGGTATCCCTTAGAGGGAAGCAGATTACTTGTTTCTTTCTTTGGGATATCCTTATTCTAAAAATAGGGAAGCATTGTTAAAATGTGTATATTGTAAAAACAATTTAAAAAATTTATAAAAAAGTACTTGCTTTTTTTTATCATATGTTGTATAGTAATAAATGTTCCAAGGCTCGTTGGTCAAGGGGTCAAGACGCCGCCCTCTCACGGCGGAAACACGGGTTCGATTCCCGTACGAGCTGCTACTTAATAAAACACAACAAACAAGCCACTTACAGAATATTGTAAGTGGTTTTTTGCGATTCTCTCGATAATTATAATTACTGTTCGCTATGAGGAAAAGGCATAAAATCATCTAGACTTTTAACTTCATTGTATAATCAATTTTATCATCTTCCCTTTCTTAATATGGCTATAAGTCTGACAATAGCGAATGCTAGGAGTAAGAAAGCGATCGATAGGAAGAAGAAAATAGAGCGGTACTGGGCATGGGGAAAGAAGAGCCCCCAAGTATAATCGGTATAGATGAGAATATATATTTTCCAGCTTAGGTCCGAGAGAATAAGATATAATAGAAAAAGGGATATGAGCAGGATCAGAGCACGCATGATACCTAACAAGAATTTATGCATGATACACATAACCCCTTTTCTTTTTAATATATGGGAGTAATCTTTATGTATGAATTATTGTTTATAAAATGTAAAAATAATGATAGATAACCCCTGAAGATTATATGTAACATATATTCTTTGCGCACTGGGTGCGCATCCTTCCCGGAGGGATTTTTATTCAAAAGGAAATTCCTCTGAATTTCCTTTTGAATAAAAAGGTTTCTAACTAAGATAGGTGAAAAAGAGCTTTTTATGTAGTATAATATAACTTGTAAAATACGGTAATCGGGATGTTCTTAGCTAGGAAAAAGGAACGGTTAATGCGATTCAAGGTGAAAATCCTTCGATCCTTAGCTACTGTTACAAAAGATGATTAATATAATATTAGGAGAAGATATGCAGATTGGTAAGAAAGAAATCTTAAATACTAGTATGGATGTCGCTGCCACTTATAGAACACTGGCAGAGACCAATAGAAAATCAGCCTATAAGGATGCAGCACCCTTAACAGAGGAAGCAGCCAACATATTAGGGGTCAAGGCAGGTATCCCGGTAATCCCGGTCTCTGCCGATGGTGCATTAAATCAGGTGGGGGTAGGGGCTTTAGAAGAAGGGATCATGACTTTCTCCGTTGGAACTAGCGCTGCAATCAGGGTTTCCGTATCAAAACCTGTGATACCAAAGGAAGCAAGCACTTGGTGCTACCTATCTCCAGTAAAATGGTTGAGTGGTGCAGCAACCAGTGGATCCTGTAATTGTATCGATTGGTTTAAGGATTATTTCTATAAGCAAGATTATAAAGAGATTGAAAAGCATGGTCGGCCTGACCTAGATACTCCGGTTTTCCTTCCATTTCTATTCGGAGAACGCTCCCCTGGATGGAGAAGTGAAAAGCGGGGAGCTTTCTTACAAATGGAACCATTCCATAACAAGGTACATATTTACCAGGCGATCCAGGAAGGCATCCTGTTTCATGTATATCAGAATTATAAGCTGCTATGTGAATTGAATGGAAAGCCAAAGCGGATCCTTTTATCTGGGGGAATCTTAAATTCAAAATTCTGGACACAAATGTGTGTTGATATTTTCGAAACTGCAATGGAGATACCGACTATGCAGCAGTCTTCCCTCATGGGAGCGATTATTCTAGCTATGGATTATCTTGGGGTAATACCAAGTGTAACTCAGTTTCCCTTTAAAAAAGGTAAAATTCTACAGCCAGATCCATCGAAGGCGAAGCTGTATAGAGAAAAATATCAAAAATATCTGTATTGGTATCATAAAATTAGTTATTGACATTTTTTGTTCCTACATGGTATTATATTACACACGTGAGGGAGTAATAAACGCGAAAATAAAGCGTGATAAAGTCAACATCATGGCATTATGCCTGGCTTATCTTAATATATGAGACTCATGTATAGTGATGAACTGTACTTGAGTCTTTTTTTATACGATAATTTATTGGTAAAATTTTCATTTCATGAAGAGATACCAATAATTATTATGATAAAACAAATAATCAAGTACAAAAATATTGGATTATTTATTTTAGAGGAGGATTGAAATGAAGGAGTATCTACAGACATCAAAAAAAGTGCTGCAGGAGTTAAAAACCAATGCAGAGGGACTCTCAAGTAGTGAGGCTGCACAAAGACTAAAGCAGCAAGGGAAGAATAAGCTGAAGGAAGCAGAAAAAGTATCCCTACTGGTACGTTTTTTCAATCAGCTTAAGGATCCTATGGTTCTAATCTTGCTTGCGGCAGCTGGAATCTCAGGTGCTACGGCAGTATATTCAGGAGAATCATTTGCCGATGTAATCATTATTTTGGCTGTAGTTATCATCAATTCAATACTTGGTGTATACCAAGAGAGCAAAGCAGAAAAAGCTATTGAAGCCCTACAGGCGATCTCAGCGGCTACAACGAAGGTGAAACGTGATGGCAAAATGCAAATCGTAAAGAGTGAGGACCTGGTCGTTGGTGATGTTATTGTATTAGAAGCAGGGGATTCTATACCCGCAGATGCTAGGCTACTAGACAGTGCCAGTATGAAAGTGGAGGAAGCTGCACTCACTGGCGAAAGTGTTCCAGTAGATAAGATTATGGAAGTTTTAAGTCTAGGGGAGCACAAGGATATCTCCTTAGGTGATCGTAAGAATATGGTGTATATGGGAAGTACCGTTGTATATGGACACGGTACCGCTGTAATCACTGCAACTGGTATGGATACGGAGATGGGTAAGATCGCAGATGCCATTACACAGGCAGAAGAAAATGTGACTCCATTACAATTAAAGCTAAACCAATTAAGTAAAACCTTAAGTTGGTTGGTGTTGGCGATCTGCGTATTTATCTTTGCATTCAGCGTATTTCGCCTTTATCCTAATATTACCGGGGAAGGTATTCTTGGAACCTTCATGATTGCCGTTTCCTTAGCAGTGGCTGCAATTCCGGAAGGATTAGCAGCGGTTGTTACCATCGTGCTATCCATTGGTGTTACCAATATGTCCAAGAGAAATGCCGTTATTCGAAAGTTAACTGCGGTTGAGACTTTAGGTTGTACCAATGTGATCTGTTCCGATAAGACCGGTACCTTAACACAGAATAAGATGACCGTTGTTGATCATTACAGTACTGACGAGAAGCTTCTAGCACGGGCTATGGGATTATGTAATGATGCCCATCTGAACGATTCCAAGCAGGCGGAAGGTGAGCCTACGGAAGCAGCTCTTGTCAACTATGCTTATCAATTAGGAATGGCGAAAGGCAAGATGGAGGAAGAGATGCCCCGGGTGGGTGAAGCACCTTTTGATTCCGGACGAAAACTTATGAGTACCATACATAGGATGAAGGATCAAAGCTTTGAACAGTATACTAAGGGCGCGCCAGACGTATTGGTTTCTCGTTGTAGCACCTACTGGGATGGATCCAGTAAAAAGCCGATGACAGAGGATATGAGAAAGCAGATCATGGCTGCCAATAAATCCTTGGCGGATCAGGCCCTTCGTGTTCTTGCTGCAGCATTCCGTAGCTGGGATCAGATGCCAGCAGAGCAGTCTCCAGAGTATCTAGAGAAAGACTTATGCTTCATTGGATTAACTGGTATGATTGATCCGGTTCGTCCCGAAGTTAAGCCTGCGATTGCAGAATGTAAATCAGCTGGTATCCGGACCGTTATGATTACCGGTGATCATAAGGATACTGCAGTTGCTATAGCAAAACAACTTGGTATTATTGAGGATGCATCACAAGCTCTAACTGGTGCTGAATTAAATGAGATAAGTGATGAACAGTTAGATCGTGATATCGCTAAGTATTCTGTATATGCCCGTGTACAACCGGAGCATAAGGTACGTATTGTTAAGGCATGGCAGGATAAAGGTATGATTGTAGCCATGACCGGTGACGGTGTGAATGATGCACCTTCGATTAAAACAGCGGATATCGGAATTGGAATGGGTATCACTGGTACCGATGTTACAAAGAATGTAGCGGATATGGTATTGGCAGATGATAATTTTGCTACGATTGTAAATGCTGTAAAAGAGGGACGACGTATCTACGATAATATCCGTAAAGCGATTCAGTTCCTACTTTCCTCAAACTTATCCGAAGTATTATCCATCTTTGTATCAACCTTACTTGGCTTTACCATCTTAAAACCAGTACATTTACTCTGGATCAACCTGATAACTGACTCTTTCCCAGCAGTTGCTCTTGGTATGGAAGCAGAGGAAAATGATACCATGAATCATCCACCCCGTGATTCTAAGGAGGGTATCTTTGCCAGAGGCTTAGGCTTAGATTGTATCTGGCAGGGGGCTATGGTGACTGTCTTAACGGTTGCAGCTTATTTTGTCGGCCATTATTTAGAATCAGGTCTATGGGAAATCGCAGAGAGTCCGGATGGAATGACTATGGCATTTTTGACACTTTCTATGGCAGAGATGTTCCATTCACTTAATATGCGCAGTAGAAGACATTCTCTCTTCCAAATGAAGCACCATAATAAATATCTATTTGGAGCAATGGCAACCTCCTTTGTATTAACCACAGCAGTCATCTTTATTCCGCCACTAGCAAGCGCTTTTGATTTTGAAAGCATTTCCTTGGTTGAATATGCGGTTGCCATGGGGCTAGGTGCCAGTGTAATACCGATTGTTGAGATCGTTAAGTTCTTCCAGAGAAACTATGATAGAAAGCATGGAATTATGGAATAGATTAATTTAAATAATGCGTATGATTTTTAATCCATAAGTAGGTTGTTTGTCACCTTTGGTATTAAGGCCCCGGCAGATAGATAGCGAATTTGTCTGCCGGGGTCTTTGTATCGCTATGAGCGACAATGGGGCGAGAGTGTGTCTACCTTGGATAAAGATCATACGCTATTTTAGTACATACAGCTTAATCCACCACTGGCAGTCGTTTAAACCCTTCCAGAAGATCCTCATCGGAAGGTACCGTATCCTTCATTGTTCCGTCAAGATAAGCGCTATAGGCAGTCATATCAAAATATCCTGTGCCGGTTAGTCCGAATAGGATCGTTTTTGATTCGCCTGCTTCTCTGCATTTAATTGCTTCATCGATGGCACCCCGGATCGCATGGGCAGATTCCGGCGCAGGAAGAATGGTTTCATTCTTAGCGAAAAATACTGCAGCTTCGAATACCTTGGTTTGTTCTATGGCGATGGCTTCCATTAAGCCGTCGTGATAAAGCTTTGATAGGATGGGTGACATTCCGTGATACCTTAGACCGCCAGCATGATCGGGGGATGGCATGAAGTCGGATCCTAAGGTATACATTCTAGCCAGTGGGGTTACCTTGCCGGTATCGCAGAAGTCATAAGCATAGCGCCCTCTGGTAAAGGTAGGGCAGGATGCTGGTTCTACCGCCACAATTCTTGGATTCGCAATGCCCAGTAACTTATCCTGCATAAAGGGAGCAATTAGTCCGCCAAGATTTGAACCGCCTCCCGCACATCCAATGATGACATCTGGATATTCATCCAAGATTTCCATAGCCTGCTTTGCTTCTAATCCAATAATAGACTGATGCAATAACACTTGATTTAAAACCGATCCCAGAACATAGCGGCAGCCTTCTGTGGTAACCGATTTTTCGATTGCTTCAGATATGGCACATCCTAAGCTTCCACCGGTATTCGGATTATATTCCAGAATCTTTCGTCCGGCATTTGTCGTAGTACTTGGGCTAGGTATGATATCTGCACCAAAGGTCTGGATCACCGATTTACGAAATGGCTTTTGCTCATAGGAGCATTTTACCATATATACAGTTAGAGGAAGTTTAAAGTAGGCACATGCTTCGGCGAGGGCAGTTCCCCATTGCCCCGCACCGGTCTCCGTTGTGAGACTGGTTAAGCCCTGCTTTTTCGCATAATATGCCTGGGCAACTGCAGAATTTAACTTGTGACTACCAGAGGTATTGTTCCCTTCATATTTGTAATAAATCTTTGCCGGTGTGTCCAAGGCCTTCTCCAGGTTATAAGCCCGTACTAGGGGAGATGGGCGGTACAAATGGTAGAATTCCTGCACTTCCTCCGGAATGTCAACATATCTCGTCACTTCATCCATTTCCTGCTTAGCCAATTCTTCGCAGAATACTGGGTAGAGATCTTCAACCTTTACTGGTAAATGAGTGGAGGGATTCAGCATTGGATCAGGTTGATCCTTCATATCTGCCCGGAGATTATACCATTGCTTTGGCATTTGCTCCTCGGTGAGATAGAGTCGATGGGGAATTTTCTTTGACATAAACATTCTCCTTTCTGTTTTTCACTATAATTAGGGCAAATCGATGAACCAATGAATAAAAAAAGACTCTTGTCACAGTAATTCTACTGGGACAAAAGTCTAATAACTTCTGCGGTACCACCCGGTTTGGTGCAAAGCACCCACTTGCTCCATATACTAACATATATGCTCCCTTGATAACGGATGGAGTTTCCGTTAGGCATTACTCAGCATGAAGCCTTTCTTCCTACCCTCGCAAGTCCATTCAACATGACATCCATTACTGCAATTTCACCAGCCTGCAGCTCTCTGTAAATAAATCATCATGCCTACTATTCTTGCTCATCGGTTTATCGATTTCTAATAGTTTATGTGATAATTTACCAAATGTCAATATCTTTTTTTAAATTTCTAACCCCAAAATACTAATAATTGCTTTTGCTGTTACTGTTTGATAAAATGAGAATAGAGTCAAATATAGGTAATAATTAATTAAATTTTATCTTGTGAGGGGAGGCAATACATGCATGATCTAAGTCTATATGAGAAGAAGATAATCAATGACGAGGAATTCCCTGTGCAAATGTTTGTAAATCATATTAATTGGACAGGCTCGTTTTTCCCTTCGCATTGGCATGAGCATATTGAATTGCATTATATATTTAAGGGGCAGGGAATCTTTTATCTGAACCAGAAGCCTTATTTTGTTGATGAGGGAAGTTTGGTAATCATCAATAGTAATGAACTTCATTTGGGAGTAAGCAATTCAAAATACTTTGAAGCTTTAGTAATGATTTTTGAAATGGATGCATTTTCTAAGGAAATAGCAAATTTTAATGTAATTTTCCAATCCCTCATTGATTCCGATGAGAAAATTAAGGAGTTGTTAACCTCAATCTATCAGGAGGAGAAGGAAAAATCCTTAGGTTATAAGCTAGCTTTGAAGGGCAAGATCTATGAATTAATTACCTACCTTCTTCGAAACTATGTAGTTGAATATCAATCTGCTAGGGAGAATTCCCGAAGGATTCGGAATCTAAATCGATTAAACACCGTAATACAATATATCCAAGATAATTATTCTGAGCCCATCACGATTAAGGAACTGGCAGATTTAATCCATATTAGTGAATACCGTTTTTGTCATATCTTTAAAGAAAGCTTAGGAATTAGTCCTCTAAACTATATTAATGAAGTACGCCTAAAGAAGGCCTATAATCTGTTAGAACAAAAGACACTGACAATCTCTGAGATAGCCATCGCAGTAGGATTCCAAGATTATAATAATTTTGGACGACAGTTTCGTAAATACTATGGTTTCCCGCCCTCGAAAGTATGGGAACTGTAATACCTAATTTTGGTTTAACCATGAAATAGCAAGATTGTATGACTAATCAGCAAAAACAATATAGAAATATTACCAAAATAACTATATGATAATTCTATACTTATCCATTGTAATGTCGATTCTCATTTCTTAGAGAGGATACTACCAATGAACATACTATGAAAGAGTATATTATTACAGAGTATACGAAGATACCTTTAGAGAGTATATATAGTAGTTATATAGATAGAGTTACATAGGTAGGATACATTCGTATGGTATTAACATCATATACAATAATAAGGCTAGTTCTGCCGGTTGGAATCTGTGTTTCTAACGGGTAGGCTTTGCATGTTATTGTGTAAATATAAAGGAGGTTTTCATCAATGAAATTAGGAGTATTTACAGTAGTACTAGGTGGCATGCCTTTTGAGAAAGCTTGCGAATACCTATCACAAAATGGGGCTCAGATGGTTGAGATTGGTTGCGGTGGTTTTCCTGGAAAGGCACATTGTGACCCAGACGTTCTTTTAAATGACGAGAAGGAATTAGAGAAATTCAAAGATATTTTAAAGAAGAATAACTTAGAAATCAGCGCACTAAGTAGCCATGGCAATATGGTTCATCCAAATATGGAAATCGCGAAAAAGTTTGACGAAGACTTTACAAAAGCAATTCTGCTGGCAGAAAAGCTTGGTGTTCCGGTAGTAAATACATTTTCTGGATGTCCTGGAGGAAGCCCTGAGGATAAGATGCCAAACTGGGTTACCTGCCCATGGCCGGATGATTTCCTTGAAATCTTAGACTACCAGTGGAACGAAGTGTTGATCCCATACTGGAAGGAGAAGGTTGCCTTTGCAAGAGAGCATGGTGTACATAAGATCGCTTTAGAATTGCATCCTGGTTTCTGTGTTTATAATACGAAAACTTTACTAAGACTACGGGAAGCAGTAGGACCTGAGATTGGTGCTAACTTTGATCCAAGCCACTTGATTTGGCAGGGTATGGATCCTGTGGCATGTATCAGAGAGTTAGGAAAAGAGGGAGCAATCTTCCATTTCCATGCAAAGGATACCAAGGTGGATACCTACAATACCGCAATCAATGGTGTTCTAGATACCGACCATTATGGTAATGAGATTAATCGTTCTTGGATCTTCCGTGCCGTTGGTTATGGTCATGGAGAGGAGTATTGGAAGGCAATCATGTCTGAGCTTCGCTTAGCAGGATATGATTATGCAATCAGTATTGAGCATGAAGATAGCTTAATGTCTGGCAATGAAGGACTATTAAAGGCGATCGGATGCTTGAAGAATGTTCTGATGTTTGAAGACAGAGGAAATATGTTCTGGGCATAGGATTTTAATATAAATTTGACACAAAGGAGTTAAATATGGAACAGACAGGATTAAAGGTAGGAATTGTTGGCTTCGGTGGGATGGGTAATTGGCATAAGGACATTCTTAGCAAGATTGAGGGCATGAGTGTTGCAGGTATCTATGATATCAAAGAATCTCAGATGGATCTAGCAAGAGAGAATGGAATTAAAACCTATGACAGCTTAGAGGATATGCTAAAGGATCCGCAGGTAGATATCATTTTAATTGCAACCCCCAATGATGTGCACAAATCCATTGCCATTCAGGCAATGCATGCAGGAAAGCATGTAGTATGTGAAAAACCGGTTACTTTATCTAGTGAAGATTTACAAGAAATGATCGATGCTTCTGAAGAAACAGGTAAATTCTTCACGGTTCATCAGAATCGCCGTTGGGATGAGGATTTCCTAACAATGAAAAGAATCTACGATGAGCAGAAGCTAGGTGAAGTATTCCGAATCGAATCAAGAGTTCACGGCTCTAGGGGAATCCCGGGAGATTGGCGCCAGGAAAAAGAGTATGGCGGTGGAATGGTATTGGATTGGGGCGTTCATCTATTGGATCAGATCCTATTAATGATGGGCGATGTGAAATTAAAGAAAGTCTATGCTACCCTGACGAATATTACAAACCAGATCGTAGATGATGGATTTACAGCACATCTTAACTTTGAAAATGGCATAGAAGCCATCGTTGAAGTAGGAACGAATAACTTCGTATCTCTTCCAAGATGGTACATGTTAGGGCAAAATGGTACGGCTATCATAGAAGATTGGAACCTAAATGGACGAATTGTAAGTGCAACTGGTAAGAATGAGAAAGATGTGGTTCCTGTTCATACCGCTTCTGGTATTACCAAAACCATGGCACCTAGAAGAGAAGATACCATCCATATTGAAGAGCTTCCTACGGTAAGTAGCGATATCAAAGATTTCTACCGGAATGTAAGAGATGTAATTCTGAATAAGGAAACTTCAAAGATTAAGTTACCAGAGGTAATGCGGGTAATGAAGCTGATGGAAGCCATTTTTGAATCCGCAGAACAAGTAAAGGTAATTGATTTTGAATAATTATCCGACTTAGATCGGATAGAAAGGGAGAAGATTATGAAAACATTACCTATTGCACTTCAGGTCTATTCGATTCGAGATGAAGCACAAGCGGATTTTCGAGCTACTATGGAAGAAGTTAAAAAGATGGGCTACGATGGTGTTGAATTAGCAGGATTATATGGAATGAGAGCAGAGGAGGTTCGGGACTGTTTACAGGAAGTTGGTCTGACCCCGATCTCCGCTCATGTCTCCTATGAAGAGTTGATGAAGGATCTCGAAGGAACCGTTCAAGACTATGCCACCATCGGTTGTCAATATATTGCCATACCTTATCTTATGGAAGATTGCCGCTATGGGACGGAGAAGTACAAGGAGTTTATAGGAAACATACCGGTTATCGCAAAGGAATGTGTAAAGCATAATATAACCTTACTCTACCATAATCATGACTTTGAATTTGAAAAAACCACAGAAGATAACTATGTAATTGATTCCCTTTATGAGCAATTTCCAAAGGAAATACTGCAAACAGAGTTTGATACCTGTTGGATTGCTTACGCAGGTGAGAATCCGGTAAATTACATTAACAAATATTCAGGACGTTGCCCTGTAATTCATTTAAAGGATTATACAATGCCGCCGTTTTCTTACCGTCCGGTGGGACATGGCGTTCAAGACATTCCTGAGATTCTGAAGGCTGCTGTTAATGCAGGTACAAAATGGGTAGTTGTTGAACAGGATGATCATAGTGATAATTCTCCTATGGAAGACTGTAGAATCAGCAGGGAGTATCTAAGAACCATTGGGTGGTAAAATCTTGGATGGTAAATCCTTGGGTGGTAGATCCTTGGAAGTAAAGAGAAAAGTATAAATTTAAATATCTCAACAGGATAGATTAGATTAGCGTGACGATTAAGGAGATAAAAAAATGGAACAAATTAAAATTGGAACTTGTATTCCGGGTACACAAGTAGAAGCTATGTTACCTCATGTTATAAAAGCTGGGTTTGAAACGATCTCAATCAACTTTCATATGTCTCTTGAGGGAACAGACCTAGCGGAGTTGGCTGAGAAGGTAAAGCAGATCATTGGAGATTCAAAACTTCAGGTTTCCACCATTGGTCTATACTGCAATCCTTTGCAGTATGAAGAACATAAGAAGGCTTTGGAATACTGCATCGATATGGCACCAAAGTTTGGTGCATCCGTAGTAAGTACTTTTGCAGGTGCTTTGGAAGGCAAAAGCGTTGAAGAAGCCATACCGACATTTGGTAAGGTATTTACAGATCTAGCGAATCGAGCTGAGGCGAATAATATTAAGATTGGTATTGAAAACTGTACCATGGGTGGAACTTGGGAACATCCAACCTGCAACATTGGTTTTAATCCAAGAGCTTGGGAGATGATGTTTGAAGAGGTACCTTCAAAGAATCTCGGATTGGAATGGGAACCGGCTCATCAGATGACACAGTTGATTGATCCAATCGCAAATCTAAAGCAATGGGTACATAAAGTGGTTCATCTTCACGGTAAGGATGCAAGTGTGGATCGGGATGCAATCCAACGGTACGGAATTCTTGGTGCTAAAAATTATGTATATGATAGGACGCCAGGATTTGGTGATACAAACTGGAGGGATATCATATCCATTCTTCGTATGGGTGGTTTCGAGGGAGACATCTGTATTGAAGGCTACCATGATCCGATCTATCGTGATGCATGGGAGATGACTGGTCAGCTCCATGCCCTAAACTACCTAAAATGGTGTCGTGGTGGAGAGTTCGTACCAAACCCTTGGGAAGCCTAAGGAAAGATAGGCTGATCTATTAAGAAACGAGCAGTATCTGAAACACGAAAGCTTAAGGGGTAAAATTGACAGAAAATGATTAAGTTTCATGATATATTTAATAGAAGGGAGATTACTATGGAGAAATTAAAAGTTGGTATTGTAGGTTGCGGAGGGATTGCAAATGGCAAGCATCTTCCAGCAATCAAGAAAAATGGCAATTTTGAAATTGTTGCTTTCTGTGATATCATAAAAGAAAGAGCAGAGGAAGCAAAAAAGAAATACGGTACAGAGGATGCTAGAGTATATACCGATTACAATGAACTGGTTAAAGAAGATTTAGCAGCAGTATATGTATTGACTCCGAATAAGTCCCATGCGGATATCTCTATCGCTGCGATGAAAGCTGGCAAGCATGTTATGTGCGAGAAGCCAATGGCAAAATCCTATGAAGATGCGAAACGTATGGTTGAGACAGCGAAAGAAACTGGCAAGATTCTTAACATCGGATATCAGAACCGTTATCGTACCGATTCTATTTATCTTAAGAGAGCTTGTGAGAATGGTGATCTTGGTGAAATCTATTATGCTAAAGCCCACGCAGTTAGAAGACGTGCGGTACCTACCTGGGGCGTATTCCTCAATGAGGAAGAGCAGGGTGGCGGTCCATTAATTGATATCGGTACCCATGCATTAGATCTGACTCTATGGATGATGGATAACTATGAGCCAGAATCCGTTACCGGATCCGTATATCGTAAATTAGCGGATCAGACAGAGCAAGGTAATGCCTTTGGTGAATGGGATCCGAAGGAATTTACCGTAGAGGATTCTGCATTTGGTTTCATTAGGATGAAGAATGGTGCAACGATTCATGTGGAAGCATCCTGGGCTCTGAATACGCTAGATGTTGATGAAGCAAAAACCAGCCTTTGCGGAACCAAGGCAGGTGCGGATATGAAGGATGGCCTTCGCATTAACCGTGTTCAATACAATCATCAGTGTGTAGAGAAGCCGGATCTAAATTCCGGCGGTGTTGCCTTCTTTGAAGGTGAGGCAGAAAGAGAGCAGGATATCGAGCAAAGAGTATTCTATGATGCCATAACCAAGGGAACCGAACTAACTGTAAAACCGGAGCAAGCATTGGTAGTTACAAGAATTCTTGAAGCAATCTATGAATCCGGCAGAACTGGTAAGACAGTATATTTTGATTAGGATTTAATAGAAGGTGACGTCAATCATTCAATTCTGGTTGACGTCATTTTTGCTTTTGTCCAAAAATATATGATTGAAGGTCTTACATCAGGTTCTGTCAAGGGATAATAAGGAAATATCTAAACGGTTCAAATACTTGCTATTGTATCATTGCTTAAAGTAAGTATATTATAATCATCTCCTTATAATTAGAGAAAGTGAGAAAGATATGTTAAATGAGAAGCAAAATATGAAGTTAATACAAAAACTAGAACGATGTCTTGAGGTATTTGATCCTTATCTTTTTGATAAAATTGATACCGTTCCCTATCAAATTTATCAGACCAAGGAACATTTATATGAAATACCGCAGGATGACAACTTTTCTGAGCCAGGACCAAGCTGGGGAGGAGAACATGTAACAGCCTGGTTTAAGGGGAGTTATATCCCACAAAAAAGGGAAGTAATGAAGCCCCTGTATATTATGCCGCAGCTAGGTGGTTATGAGGCTATGCTTTGGGTTAATGGTCAACCCTGTGGAGCCTTTGCAACCAAAATTGTAGTTACCAATCATGGGAATCATTATTGTTGTAAGTTGTCTGATTCACCGGTTCCTGGTCAGCCAATTCAT
>JAAYQP010000095.1 GCA_012519195.1 Clostridiales bacterium
TAGTACCAGGCATCCCAGGAGTTCTAGGAGTAGTCATATTATTTGGAGTTGAAGTACCAGGCATCCCGGGAGTTCTAGGGGAAGTCATATCATTTGGAGTTGTGGTACCAGGCATCCCGGGAGTTCTAGGGGAAGTCATATCATTTGGAGTTGTGGTACCAGGCATCTCAGGAGTTCTAGGGGAAGTCATATTATTTGGAGTTGTAGGCCGGGGCATCCCGGGAGTTCTAGGAGTCGTATCGCTCGGGGGAGTGGTAGTATCAGGCGTTCCAGGAGTCCTAGGAGTTGCCATATTGCTTGGAGTTCTCAATTCGTTCGGAGATAAGGCTGAAGTACGAGTTGCTGAGTTTGGCGTAGTATTTTTATCGGAGGTATCGGTTCTATGACGATTTGTACTATAGTTTGGTACTCGATACAATCCTGAATTTCTGTTTCGCATCTTTTGATTTCCTGTAGTTTGGACTGTAAAACTACGATTGCTGTTATCCGAGGGATTTTTCATGGCATCACAGTCAGACTTGTGTGTATTTATTGAATTGGACATATAAGTACTCCTAAACTTTTTATTATATATATATGCAAGTAAAAATTGATTGTGAGATGATAGCATTTTAATATTAAGATAAAATTAATAAATAGGAGGTTGTACAATCTATGAAAACACAGTAAAATAAGGAAAGGACACATAAAGTAGGACATTTTATAAGAAACTAAATATTATTATACAAGAGAATGGATTATTTCAATGGATAATAAGATTATAAATATATTTGAAGATATGGTTAATATAAATCTAAAGTCCATTATAATTAGCAATTCGATGGACAAGGATAAGGTATCTAAAATTAAAATAAGACCGATCATACTGAAAGGGCAACTTTATTTTCAAGTATCGGAATATGTAGGTACAAAAATATATCATGGGAATTATCATAAGGAAGCTATCATTGAGAAGCTTCCTGAGTGGTTTGAAGGACTCTTTCGACAGGCGGAATTAACATCCAAGCATGGACAAGCGATCGTTCTTATCAGCAAGAAAGGGAAATGTACAGTTAAATATAAAAAAGCTAAGGAACCAATGGAGAAAAATTTGATTCAAAGAGGAAATGTAAATAATAGTCCCAACCTTGAGAATCTGCAGCACAATAAAAAGAAGAATTATATCCTTGAAGAAGGGGCCCCCTTACCATTTCTTATTGACCTTGGTGTTATGACTGCCGATGGAGCGGTTGTTAAGTCGAAATCGGATAAGTTTAGACAAATTAATCGTTTCCTAGAATACATCCAGGATATACTAGAGCATTTAGATATTAGCAAGGAGTTAAATATTCTAGATTTTGGATGTGGTAAATCCTATCTTACCTTTGCAATGTATTACTATTTAAAGCTAATAAAAGGCTATCGTGTAAATATCATTGGACTTGATTTAAAGGCTGATGTTATAGAACACTGTAACAAACTTACTAAAAAGTACGGATATGAGGGATTAGAATTTTTCCAAGGAGATATTGCTTCTTATCGTGGCAATCAGGCCGTAGATATGGTAGTAACCTTGCATGCTTGCGATACAGCTACAGATTACGCCTTATTCCATGCAGTTTCTTGGAATGCTAAAGTCATTCTATCCGTACCTTGCTGCCAACATGAACTTAATAAACAAATGAAGAATGAAATACTAAAGCCAATCCTAAAATATGGTATAGTAAAAGAGAGAATGTCAGCACTTATTACAGATGCCTTGCGGGCCGAACTATTAGAATTAAAGGGATATCGTGTTCAGCTGCTGGAATTTATCGATATGGAGCATACTCCAAAGAATATATTAATCCGAGCGGTAAAAAAAGAGAATAATTATGTTGTTCCAAGGGAAAAGGAAAATAACTATCAGGAGTTAGTTGATTTTTTAAATGTTAACCCTTGTTTACAACGGTTATTTGACGAGCAAATAGCAGGAGAAGGGAATTAAATTGTTAAAGCACATCTATCGTATTATTATTTTAGTAGCAATTTTTATTGCTTCTCTAAATTATTTTAGTAAGGATATTAAGGAGGTCGTTTTTGACATTGACAACACCACAGTTATGGAAGAAGCGACCTTTCCTTTGGTGACCATAAAAACGGAAGAAGAAGTAATAAACCTTCTTCATGGATATAGTAGCAATCTTGATGCCAATAAGCTAAGGGAGTTTGTCACACCACTGGGGCTAGGACAGGAATATGAAGTCATTATTAATCAAAAGGAATATGATATAAAAAAGTTAAACTATGAGATTAGAGAATTTTTGAACAATGAATTGATTGAATCCGATTCCGTCAGTGTCTTTCAAGATCAGGGAGAAGAAAAGATTGCTAAGATTAAGTTTCATACAGAGCTGATTCCGGAGAAAGAGTACGCGGTTAAGATCACCTTAATCTCTAGTAAGAGTCAGAAAATGTATTACTATCATAGAATTAAAATTTACGAGGATGCTCACTTAAGGGAGCAATTATCCTTTATTAGAGATATTCATAATGCGACCTTCAATAAGAAAGCAGCTCAAGATATTACCAAATATCTGGAGTATGATCCGGAATCCGACGCAACTTCACTGGCCTATGTTAATATTCATTCTAGTTTTGATCTAATTACCTGGGGTAATCTAAAGCCTGTAATCTTAACAAAGATTGTGCCATCTGTGATAGAGATTTATTCTGATATTGCCATGGTAAGGCTAGATTACTTCATAGAAGCTGAAATTGACGGAAATGCAGAGCAGTTTCAGGTAACAGAATTTTATCGAGTTCGCTATAGTGAGAATCGAATGTTCTTATTAAATTATGAGCGCTGGATGGAAGCACAGTTTGATGTTAATTTAGCTAGCATTGCCAAGAGTCAATTCAAGTTAGGTATCTCATCAAATTACCAAATACCCTACTTATCCAGTGCAGATGGTAAAAAGCTAGCCTTTGTCAGAAACAGAGAACTCTGGTTTTACAATATGGATACCAATGAAATCTTTAAGGTATTTTCTTTCCGCCAGCAAGAAACCGACTATATTAGAGATCTCTATGACCAACACGATATCCGTATACTAAACATGGATGCAGAAGGAAATATGGATTTTATTGTATATGGATATATGAACCGAGGCCAATATGAGGGTAAGGTAGCGCTTATCCTTTATCGGTATATCAGAGCTGAGAATAGGAATGAAGAGCTTGTTTATATTCCAGTGGATGAACCCTACCAAACCTTGAAGGAGAATATTGGCGAATTTGCCTATGTAAATTCTCGCAATGTATTTTATTTTCATATGTATCATAATATCTATTCCTATGATCTAATCACCCGCAAACTATCCAGTCTTACGGACGGTGTTGAAAAGGATCAGGTAGTGGTATTAGATGATCTTAACTATGTTGCATGGCAAGACAAGGCAGATCCTAAACTGGCAGAAAATATTTATATTATAGATATGGAATCCGGTGAAATTCATACCGTAAGTACAAAGCCAGGATACAATATCTTATTAATGGATAAGATAGATTCTAATATTATTTATGGTTACGTAAAAAAAGAGGATATGATAACTCATGTAGATGGTAGAGGGTTAAATCCTCTCTCCGAGGTAGAAATCATTTCCGTAGATAAAAAAGTTCTAAAAAGATATAAAGAATCAGGGTATTTTGTCAGAGATTTAATCGTTAATGATAATATTGTAGAATTGTTTCGTTTGCAAAAGGTTGAAAATGGTGATAAGGTAAATTATATACAGGCCTCACTGGACTATATTATGAATCAAGTAAGAAAGGAAACCCCCTTGATTGAAGTTACAACCAGAGTAACAGAACAGGCATTAACGGAACTTTATCTAACCTTGCCCTCAGGCTTTGCTATGACCGAATTACCCAAGATATCTTCAACCGTTAATACAATTATTTCTCAAGATCCAACGGTGCGATTATCGGAAGTCGATCAAGATATGACCTATTACTATCCCTATATTCAAGGAAGAATAGAAGGAGCATATAAGGAAGCGGCAGGAGCGATTGAGGTAGCCAGAGATCAGGTTGGTGTAGTCTTAGACAGCAATATGCAGTTGATATGGGAGCGAGGCGTTAAAGTAAATAGCAAAACAATTTCAGGATTTGATCATTTGAATTGGTTAACTTCTTCGAATAATACCATGGAAATCTGTCTTAAGCTTCTACTCAACCACCAAGGGGTTTCGGTTAGTCAAGACAGATTATCATTAGCACATCGATCTGCCCTTGATCTACTGTCGGAATATTCCAAACATCCTCCGGTGCGTTTGACCGGAATTACTCTAGATGATGCATTGTATTATGTATCCACCAATCGACCGGTTATTGCCATGACAAATACAGAAGATGCGGTATTAATCTATGGCTTCGATGCATTTAATATTATGGTGATAAACCCAAAACTAAATAAAGTAGAACGGATGGGCTTAAATGACAGTGCAAAGCTTTTTGAAGAGGCAGGAAATGTCTTCATATCCATCCTGTATTAAATTAATAATTACAAAGCACATATATGATGATAGAAGTGTTAGCTTTTACGCTACACTTTATCAATAAATAATAGTAGGAGCGAATACCTGTTAAGATATTTTTGTGAACCTAAGGACAGGATTTGGATCCAAGAAAGGCATGATAAATTATGGATGAAAGAATTAAATTATTAGCACATAACTTAGTGAATTATTCAATGAAAGTAAAGAAAGGTGACAAAGTTTATGTTCACTACATTGGCCAATCAACACAGGACTTAGCAAGACAATTAGTTAAGGAAGTGTATAAGGTCGGTGGTGTACCCTTTGTACATTATACAGACCCTCGGTTACAAAGGGAGGAACTTCTACACTGTACCGAAGAGCAGATGTCTCTGAAAGCTAAGATTGACGCAGCAGAAATGGATCAAATGGACTGCTATGTAGGATTGCGTGGTTCGGAGAATGTGTCCGAACTAGCAGATGTTCCTGCTGAGAAAATGAAGATTTATGAAACCTACTATCAGACACCGGTACATCATGATATCCGGGTCAAGAAGACCAGATGGGTTGTTCTTCGCTATCCTAATGCTGCAATGGCACAGCTTGCTAATATGAGCCAAGAAGCTTTTGAAGATTTTTATTTCAGAGTATGTAATTTGGATTATTCCAAAATGGGTAAAGCGATGAAAGCCCTAAAGGAATATATGGAACGTACCGATCAAGTAAGGATCGTTGGACCGGGTACAGATCTTAAATTCTCGATCAAGAATATTCCTGCAAATCCTTGTGCAGGTGAATGTAATATTCCAGATGGGGAAGTTTATACTGCACCAGTTAGAGAATCGGTAAACGGAACTCTAACCTATAATACCCCAGCTGTTTATCAAGGATTTACCTATGAGAATATATCCTTACGTTTTGAGAATGGTAAAATTGTTGAAGCAACAGCAAATGACACAGTAAGGATTAATCATGTTCTTGATACAGATGAAGGTGCTCGTTATATTGGAGAATTTGCAATTGGCGTAAATCCTTATATTCTAAAGCCAATGAAGGACACACTTTTTGATGAAAAAATTATGGGTTCCTTCCACTTTACTCCTGGCAATTGCTATGAGGATGCTCCAAACGGAAACTCCTCCGCTATTCACTGGGATTTGGTTTGTATTCAGACTCCGGAATATGGTGGCGGTGAGATCTACTTTGATGATGTTTTAATCCGTAAAGACGGCAGATTTGTCGTTAAGGAATTGGAAGTATTGAATCCTGAGAATTTAGTATAAGGAGGCATACTCTCATGAAACTGTTAACAGCAGTGATACCATGCTATAATTCGGAGGCTTATATGAGCCATGCGATTGAAACATTATTAACCGGCGGGCCCTCGATGGAAATCATAATTGTCAATGATGGCTCAAAGGATAATACCCAAAAAATCGCAGAAGAATACCAAGAGAAATATCCTAAGATAATCCGTGTGATTAGTCAGGAGAATGGTGGCCATGGAGCAGCAGTAAATACTGGCCTGGCCAATGCTACCGGTCTATATTTTAAAGTGGTTGATAGTGATGATTGGGTAAATGAAAAGGCTTTGCGACAGGTTTTAGAAAAGTTAAGGGAATTAATCGCAGATGGGAACAGCCCAGACCTATTTTTAGCCAACTATGTTTATGAAAAAGTTGGTGCTAAAAGAAAAAAGGTAATTAATTACCGTAGGGCTTTACCAAAGGATCAGATCTTTACCTGGAATGACATTATGCATTTTAAACAGAGCCAGAATATACTGATGCATTCCACAATATATCGTACAAAACTACTGAAGGATTGTGGAATTCAATTGCCAAAGCACACCTTCTATGTGGATAACATATTTGTATATCAACCATTACCTTTTGTTAAGACCTTATACTATATGGATGTAAATTTATATCGTTATTTTATCGGAAGAGAGGATCAATCGGTTAATGAGCAGGTAATGATCCGACGAATTGATCAGCAGTTAAAGATAACAAGGATAATGATAGAATCCCATAATCTTATGCAGATTAAGTGTAAGAAGTTAAGAAATTACATGATTAAATATCTTTCCATGATGATGACAGTTAGCTCAGTATTCCTAATTAAGGAAGGCAGTGAAGAAAGTCTAGCAAAGAAGGAAGAATTATGGAATTATCTAAAGAACTACGATAAAAGGCTCTACAAAAAGATTCGTTCCCAGATACTAGGACGGTCTATGAATCTTCCTGGTAAATTCGGAAGAAGAGTTGTAGAAGTAGGATATAATATTACAAGAAAAATCTATGGTTTCAATTAAAAAAAAAGAGGTTATTGAAAATATATAAGGGTATACAGGTATAACCGTAATGCACCGTTAGAAGAACACCTGCTGTTATTTGTATTGATATAAGCGGATATTTTATATCCGATGTGACACACAAATAGCAGCAGGTGTTCTTATGTCGGTGCGTGGGTTTATACCTGTATACCCTTATATCGCAATGGCCTCATTTTTATATGTTTGATAACTGCTGTTCCACTTTCTTGGTCTCTTTGCCCCATGTCGGGACATATACAATGAGATACATTAAGATGCTTAAAGCAAGACCACCAAAGACATCTAAAATGGAGTGCTGCTTTAAAAACACAGTGGACATACAGATAAGTACTGTCAGCCAAAAGGCACTGACCTGAATCCATTTTACTTTTTTAAGCTTTTCACTTTTGTGAATTGCAATAAAAGCACCGATGGAATTAAAAACATGAATACTTGGAAATACATTGGTTGCTGTATCCAAATGATATATTTTGGCTAAAAGATCAATAAATAGATTACTTCTACCTAAGGTGTTTAGATTGACTCTAAGGTAATGCCCATTTGGCCAAATGGTATAGATAACTAGGCATATGGTCATACCGATAAACAGATAGGCACAACAACGATAAAAATCGGACTTAGAAGTCAGGAAAAAGTATGCCACAGTTATAAAAATATAAATAAACCATAGTAAGTAAGGTATAATAAAGAGTTCGTTAAAAGGTATCAGATCATCCAGTCTTGAATAGACTGGGTTAAATTTTGTTGTTACTGTTTTCTCCAGGTAAGTAAACCAGGCCATATAAATAAAAAAGTAGGAAAATATAGCACCATGCTTATATTTTAAAAAAAAATTTTTTATGTTTTGGAAATGCTTATCCATGTATGCACAACCTTTCTGTAATATGCATTTCATTCAGTGACTTAAAATAAAGGGGTCTCCCCTATATCTCTTATGATAAGGATTAAATGGTACTGGGTAGAATTCTGATAAATTATAACATAGAAATTATATGATAACAATATACAGAAAATGACTTTTAAAATAATTAAGGAAATATTAAAAAATGTAAAAAGAAAGTTAGAAAGTAAGAAAGTATAAATGATCCTCATACGAATAGATATAGACATTAAGAGAAAAAATAAATATAATACAGGATATAGCAATAATTTTCCACATGATACTATTAATCAAAGGCATTATAACCTTAGTAGAGAAGGAGACTTGAATCTATTTTTGATAGAGTGTATTGTACCTTAGAAAAAGAAGAGGAGGATGATAATGAAGCGTGTGTTTTTAGTTGTTCTAGATAGTGTGGGCATCGGGGAACTACCTGACGCAGCGGATTATGGGGATCTTGGTAGCCATACCCTATACGCTGCTTCCACGAGCCAGTATTTTCATATGCCAAATATGAAGAAGTTAGGATTGTTTCATATCGATGGTGTGAAGGAAAAGTTTCCGGAGATTGCGAATACTACCTTTGATGGGGCGATTGCCAGACTGGCAGAAAGCTCAAAAGGGAAAGATACAACGACTGGTCATTGGGAGATCGCAGGAATTATATCAGAAAAACCTTTCCCCACTTATCCCAAGGGCTTCCCAGAAGAAGTGATTCGTGAGTTTGAAGAGAAAACTGGTCGAAAAGTAATCTGTAATCTTCCCTATTCTGGAACAGAAGTAATCAAGGATTATGGAAGGGAGCATATGGAGACCGGTGCTCTCATCGTTTATACCTCTGCAGATAGCGTATTTCAGATTGCAGCCCATGAGGAGATTGTGCCCATTAAGGAATTATACCGATATTGTGAAATTGCTCGGGAGATTTTGCAAGGGGAACATGGTGTTGGCAGGGTAATTGCAAGACCCTTCATAGGATCTTATCCAGATTTTAAACGTACCGCCAATCGTCATGATTATTCACTACTCCCATCCAGAACAATGTTGGATCAGATGAAGGAAGCAGGGCTAGAGGTACTTGGAGTCGGCAAGATCAATGATATTTTTGCAGGTAAAGGGATTACAGACACAGTAAGAACAAAAGATAATGCTGAGGGAATTGAAAAATTAATTGAGCGGACGAAACGGGATTTTGAAGGTATTTGCTTTGTCAATTTGGTGGATTTTGATATGGTCTATGGACATCGTAACGATATCGATGGTTATGCCCAAGCACTTAGCTATTTTGATGAACAGCTTCCACGAATCCTAGAAGAACTACGCCCGGAAGATATCCTAATCATTACCGCAGATCACGGCTGTGACCCTTCTACTCCTTCTACAGATCATTCCAGAGAGTATGTTCCCTTTGTTGCCTATGGAGATTTGATTAAATCGGGAGTTAATGTGGGTACAAGGAAAACCTTTGCCGATATTGCAGCTACGATATTAGATTACTTTGAAGTTAAACCAGAGATTGCTGGAACCTCATTTTTAAAGGAGATAAGGAAGAAATAAATGGAGGGAAACATGACTAATCGAATTGCACATCCATTCCCGCCGATTTACAATAAGGAATCCGAAATCTTGATTTTGGGTTCCTTTCCTTCTGTTAAGTCCAGAGAAGGGGAATTTTATTACCATCACCCCCAGAATCGTTTCTGGAAAGTAATAAGTAGGCTTTATGGGGAGGAGCTCCCCTTAACCATCGAGGAGAAAAAAGAGATGCTCCTACGAAATCGAATCGCCCTTTGGGATGTCATACAAAGCTGTGAGATTACGGGTTCCTCCGACAGCAGTATTCGTAATGTTATTCCAAATGATATTGCTACAATCATAAAGGAGGCGAAAATCCTAAAACTATTTGCCAACGGTGGGACAGCCTATCGTCTCTATAAGAAATATATATTGCCAGAGACCGGACGGGATATTATTAAGCTGCCATCAACCAGTCCAGCAAATGCCGCATTTTCCTTGGATCGGTTGATAGAAGAATGGACTTATATTATACTATAAAAAACAATGGAAAAGAGGGTACAGGATATGCGAGTTGTAATTCAAAGAGTTCAGGAAGCAAAAGTCATGGTTGATGGAGCTTGTGTGGGCTCTATTAAAAACGGACTTCTTCTTTTGCTGGGTGTGGGTAAAGAAGATACGAAGGAAATTGCGGATCGCTACATTGATAAAATATTAAAAATGAGAATTTTTGCGGATGAGAATGGAAAGACGAATCTTTCTCTTCAGGATGTTCAGGGAGAGATTCTTGTAGTATCGCAGTTTACATTATATGCAGATTGTAGAAAGGGCAATCGACCTGATTTTATTAATGCTGCTGGAGCCCAGAAAGCAAAGGAACTATATGAATACTTCCTAACCAGCATCAAAAATCGTATTGGTAAGGTGGAAGCTGGAGTCTTCGGTGCTGATATGAAGGTATCTCTGATTAACGACGGACCATTTACCATAGTTTTAGATGAAAATCTACTATAAGTTAGTATGTTTTTACTTCAAAGATTCATAGTTAAGAAAGTTGATAGAAGGCCAAATGTTAGCTTATTCTAGGGAAATAGATCATTTTCCTAGGATAGGCTATTTTTTAACTTAGTTAAAGTCTCTTAACCAGTTTATTTACATATGATAGGAATAGTAACAATATATATTAATATATAAAAAAAAGAGGGAAATAATGACTGAGGCAGATCGTTTCAAAATAATAAGTGAAGAATATGCAGATCTTATTGTGAAATATAACGAGGATCTGGAACTATTAGATATTTATCCTGATTCCTCAAGTCTAATTATCAATCGCCAATATGCTTTCGTATATATTCCAGTAAATCGATTTACGGATAGTGCTATGTTGGAGTTTAATTATGCTTCCATACCTAATCTATATGGATTAACCAGTGAAGCTAGTCTGAATGCTTCTGGTATTACAGACCTAAGAAACATTCCAAATCTGAATTTAAGAGGAGAGGGAACTTTAGTAGGAATCGTGGATACTGGAATTGACTATACGAATCCGGTGTTCCAAAATAGGGATGGAGGAACTAGGATTGCCGCGCTTTGGGATCAGACTATTGATAGTGGGAATTATCCGGAAGGGATGTTTTATGGAACGGAATATACAAGGGATCAACTTAATGAGGCCATTCGTAGTGCAAACCCATTAGATATTGTGCCTTCCGTGGATGAGGATGGTCACGGGACCATGATTGCTGGTATTGCGGCAGGAAGTGAGTCTCCAGAAAATGATTTTCTTGGAGTAGCATCTATGGCTGAGCTGGTAGTCGTAAAGTTAAAGCCTGCTAAAAACTTTATTAAAAATTTTTTTCGAGTACCAGATTCCTCCCTTTGTTTTCAAGAGAATGATATTATGGCAGGCGTTCAGTTCTTGGTCAATGTGGCAAGGCGAGAAAGAAAGCCAATTGCAATCTGTATTGCCTTGGGCAGCTCTTTTAGTTCCCATGACGGGAGAGATTTTTTAAGTGATTATTTATCTACCCAGGGAACCGCCGTCGGAACTGCAATTGCAATTGCTGCTGGAAATGAAGGGAATGCAAGACGTCACTATTTTGGAAGTGTAAGTTCAGAGCAAAATTATGATACGGTGGAATTAAATGTAGGTGAGAATGAAAATGATTTTTCAATGGAGCTATGGGGCGCGGAGGTTGGAATATTTTCAATTGATATATTGTCTCCCAGCGGCGAATATATCCCAAGAATTACGGGCGGCATAAGGGGAAGAAGAGAAATTCGCTTTTTATTTGAAAGAACCATAATAAATGTTGACTACTTATTAAATGAAATTCAAAGTGGGGATCCTTTGATTTTAGTCCGATTTACTGATCCGGCTCCGGGAATCTGGCGTTTCCGGGTTTATAATAGTGTTGCTTTTGATACCCCATTTCATATTTGGCTTCCAATGGGTGATTTTATATCGAACAATACCTATTTTTTAAATCCAGATCCCAATACTACTGTATTATCTCCTGCCAATGCCATAATCCCCATGAGTGTGACTGCGTATAATAGTATTAATCAAGCCCTATACCTCAACGCCAGCAGAGGATATACCAGAATAAACCTAGTGGTACCTGATTTTGCAGCACCTGGAGTAAATATTACAGCACCTACTTTAAATCATAGTTTTACATCAGTTACTGGGACGGGTGCAGCCGCTGCTCATACGGCTGGTGTTGCATCCATGCTATTGGAATGGGGAATCCTAGGGGAGAATTTGCCTCGAATGAATACATTGACGGTTAAATTATTATTGATACGTGGAGCCGAGAGAAATATCAGAGAAGAATATCCAAACCGTAATTGGGGTTATGGAATTTTGAATATTTTTAATACCTTTCAAGTAATCCGTGGGGCAGTTGATACATCATTTATTTAAGTATAAGGGAAGGAGGATTGAAATGACATCGGAAGAGAGAGCGAGGATAACCAGCATTGATTATGCAGACTTAATTATAGAATATAATGAAAATCAAGCATTATTAGAAGGTTTTGTAGATGCTACCATAAACTATATTAATTTTCGATATGCCATAGTTCATGTTCCAGTTTCTCAGATTACCAGATATACAATTCCGGAGCTGGGTTTTGGGGTAATTCCTACTTGCTTTGGCTTACTAAGTGCAGCTAGTCTAGAGGCTACCGGAGTTTTCAATCTGAGGAGTCTGCCCAGGTTTGATCTACGTGGGCAGGGAGTTCTGCTTGGTATCCTTGATACAGGCATTGATTATACAAATCCGATCTTTCAGTATGAAGATAATACAACAAGAATATTCTCGATATGGGATCAGACGATTGATAGCGAAGATCGGTATCCTCCAAACCTGTACTATGGAACGGAATATACAAGGGATGAAATAAATATGGCTCTAGATAGTGAAAACCCCTATGATATTGTGCCAAGTAGAGATGAAAACGGACATGGCACAATGATGGCTGGCATTGCTGGGGGCAGAGATGTACCAGAAGAGGGCTTTTATGGTATAGCATCCGATGCGGAATTTGTAATTGTGAAATTAAAGGAAGCAAAACCTTATCTGAGGGATTTTTTTCATATTCCAAAGGATGCGAACTGCTATCAAACCAATGATATTATGCTTGGGGTAAAATACATACTGCAGGTAGCAAGAACCTTAGACCGGCCAGTTGCTATATGCATCGGTCTAGGATCCTCCATAACTTCCCATGATGGACTAGGGCCTCTGAGCCAGTATCTGGCTGAAATTGCAGATATCCCTGGTACGGCTGTGATAACTGCAGTTGGAAACGAAGGAAATGGAAAGAGACATTACTTTGGTGTTGTTGATGCAACCATTGGTTATGATACTGTGGAACTGAATGTAGCAGAAAATGAGCCGGGTTTTTCCATGATTCTATGGGGGAACCGGCCCAGTATCTATTCTATCGATATTTTGTCACCGGGAGGGGAGTATGTTCCACGAATACCCCCTAGAATTAATGAAAATCAGGATGTATCTTTTATATTTGAAACAACCATTATTAATGTTGATTTTCAAATCATACAGACTCCAGCGGGAGATCAAATGATACTTTTGCGATTTCAGAATCCTTCTCCTGGGATTTGGCGTTTTCGTGTATTTGATGTAAATGAAGCGGCGGCAGGCTTCCATATTTGGCTTCCTATGGAGCATTTCATATCACCGAATACTTTCTTTATTCGATCGGATCCATATACAACGGTTCTTGATCCGGCAAATACCTTCTCTATTGTTTCGGTTACTGCTTATAATCCGGTGGATGATAGCTTATATCTAAATGCCGGTCGAGGTTATAATCGTAGAGGGCAGGTAACACCTAAAGTTGCAGCTCCGGGGGTGAATATCATTAGCCCGACATTAAGACAGGAATTTGCTCCAGTCACCGGTACCAGTGCCGCAGCTGCTCATACCGCAGGAATTGCAGCCATGATGCTGGAATGGGGAATTGTCCGTGGAAATTATCCGGGTTTTGATACTGCTGAAGTGAGAAACTATATGATTCGGTCAGCTAGACGGAACCCAGATACGGTGTATCCAAATCCGGATTGGGGATACGGAATTTTAGATGTTTTTAATGTTTTTGATATATTACGTAGCAGTATAGGAAACCTTAGATAATTAAGATTGAATTACATACTTTTTTTAATTTTCTATATATTATTATAAGAATTATATTTGAGGGATTCTAGGATGTTAGATGATGCTCATCGAATTATAAGTGAAGATTATGCTGATCTATTAATAGAACACTATGGTGATTCTACCATATTTGAGAAATTTACGGATGCCACTGTTGATATCATTAACTCTATTCTTGCTGTTGTTCACGTACCAGTAGAACAGATCACAAATTCTGCAGTTTATGAATTTGGGTATTCTGCAATGCCATCCTTATTTGGTTTGATCAGTAGAGAGAGTCTAGAAGCATCGGGAGTGCCTCAGATACGGAATTTCCCTAATTTTGATCTTAGGGGGCAAGGGGTTTTGCTTGGTTTTATTGATTCTGGAATAGATTATACCAATCCTATTTTTCAAAACGAAGATGGTACATCAAGGATTGCACTGATCTGGGATCAGACAATAGTAGACGGGGTACCTCCCGAGGACCAATACTATGGGGAAGAATATACACAGGAAAGAATTAATCTTGCCCTGCAAAGCGAAAATCCTTTCGATATTGTTCCAAGCATAGATGAGGTTGGTCATGGAACTATGGTTGCTGGCATTGCCGGTGGTTCAGAGGTACCGGATCAGAATTTTTTTGGAGTAGCGTCGGAGGCAGAATTTGTTATTGTGAAATTAAAGCCTGCAAAGCGCTATCTTAAGGAGTTCTTTCGTGTACCAGAGGATGTAATCTGCTATCAGGAAAATGATATCCTATTTGCATTAGACTATTTACTTGCAGCAGCAGCCCGGCTCAACAGGCCTATGGTTATCTGCTTAGCGATCGGAACCTCTCAGGGAGCTCATGATGGCCGTGGAACTTTAAGTAATTACCTATCCAGGATAGCAGCGACACCGGGGATTGCCATAGTGGTTGCTGCTGGAAACGAAGGAAATGCAAGAAGGCATTATTTTGGAACCGTTGATCGAAACATTGGGTATAATACGGTCGAACTTAACGTTGGTGAAAATGAATCAGGTTTTTCAATGGAACTATGGGGGCAATCTCCTAGTATTTTCTCCATTGATATCTTATCTCCCTCCGGAGAATATATCCCTAGGCTTTCCACTAGCTTAGATGAGAACAGAGAAGTTTCTTTTGTATTTGAAGAAACCTTAATCTATGTTGATTTCCAAATGGTGGAATCTCAAAGTGGCGATCAATTGATATTAATGCGCTTTACTAATCCATCTCCTGGTATCTGGAGATTTAATGTATTTGAAAGAGGAGATATCAATATGGGATTTCATATTTGGCTACCGATGGATGGATTCATCTCGGATAACACCTATTTTATTCAATCGGATCCGTATATAACCATTCTATCCCTTGGTAATTCGGAACTACCGATTACGGTTACTGCCTATAATGATCTTAATGATAGCCTTTATTTAAACTCAAGCAGGGGGTTTACCAGACTGGGGGTTGTAAAGCCAGAGGTGGCTGCACCAGGGGTTAATGTCACAGGACCTACCTTAAACCATGGCTTTGCAGATTTTACCGGAACGAGTGTTTCGGCAGCTCATATGGCAGGAATTGCAGCCATGATGCTAGAATGGGGTAATATCAGAGGTAATTTGATCGGTATGAGTACGGTGGAATTAAAAAAATTAGTTATCCGGGGAGCGAATAGGAATGAGGAACTTGAATATCCAAATCCAGACTGGGGTTATGGAATTCTAGATATCTTTAATGTATTTGATAGTTTGAGAATCGGTATTATTATTTAGTGCTAACCAGCCTATAAATAAAGGAGAGTAAGAATGACTGAGGAGGAGAGAAATAGTATCATAAGTGAAGAATACTTTGATGCGATAATAGATTATAGGAATACTCCACTGTTTTCTGAGAATTTTCCGAATTCTGTAATTCATACTATGAATGAAGTATTTGCAGTTGTTCACATTCCAATTTCCTTAATCAATTATACTCGAATCGGTATGCATGGATATACTGCAATACCTTTTCTATATGGTTTGATCAGTGATGTGAGCATAGATGCCTCAGGTATTCAAAATATAAGAAGAATTCAGAATCTAAATCTTCGAGGGAACGGAACACTAATTGGTATTATTGATACAGGGATTGATTATAGGAACCCGGTTTTTATCCGACCGGATGGAACAAGTAAAGTGCGCGCAATCTGGGATCAAACGATACAAAGTAGGGATGGTTCTCCTTATAATACCTATTTTGGGACAGAATACCGTGATGAGCAGATTAATCAAGCCCTTCAATCCGAAAATCCATTGGACATTGTTCCTAGTACCGACGATCATGGCCATGGAACTATGATGGCAGCTATTGCTGCAGGAAATGAGGTCCCGGGAGAGCAGTTTTCTGGTGTGGCCCCGGATGCAGAGCTTGTTATTGTAAAACTAAAGCCAGCAAAAGCAAATTTAAAAAAATTTATGTGCATACGGGAAGATGCTCTTTGCTATCAGGAAAATTCCATTATGTGGGGAGTACAATATTGCTATCAGGTGGCTCGGGAATTAAACCGCCCTCTGGTGATCTGTATTGGACTCGGATCCTCCCAAGGTGCCCATGAAGGACGGTCACCACTCAGTACGCAACTATCTTTATTTGGTGATGCACCAAATACAGCCATTGTAGCTGGAGTTGGGAATGAAGGAAATTTAGGAAGGCATTATCGAGGTATCATAGATTCTGCCACTGGAGTTAATACTGTAGAATTACAAGTAGGACCGGAGGATAAATTCTTTTTTATGGAAATATGGGGAGATACTCCAGGGATCTATTCCATTGATATCCTTTCTCCCAGTGGAGAATACATACCAAGAATAGTAGCTAGTCTGGCTTTAAATCGTACCATTTCTTTTATCTTTGAAGAAACTGTAATTTATATTTATTATCAAATCGTAGAAGCGGAAACCGGAGATCAATTAATTCTTCTTCGATTTAGCAATGCAGCATCCGGAGTTTGGAGATTTAATGTCTATGGACAGGGGGATCTTGCTTTTGGTTTCCACATCTGGCTCCCTATGGGCGATATGATAACTCGGGAAACCTATTTTCTACAGTCGGACATATATACAACCTTATTGTCGCAAGGAACATCAGAGGTTCCTATTTCGGTAACTGCTTACAACCCTGTGGGAGGTAATCTATTTGTTAATGCAAGTAGAGGTTATACAAGAAATAATAGGATCAAGCCTGAGCTTGCAGCCCCTGGAGTAGATTATATTGCACCGAACAAGGAGGGGGAATTTGTTCCTTATTCAGGAACTGGGGTAGCATCAGCTCATACGGCTGGAGTCGTAGCCATGATTTTGGAGTGGGGTTCTGTAAGAGGTAATCAGCCCGGTATGGATACCATAGAAATAAAAAAATTTTTAATTCGAGGAGCAAGGAGAAGTGCAAACCTAGTATATCCGAATAGAGATTGGGGTTACGGAATTCTTGATATTTTCAATGCCTTTGATGTACTTCGACAAGAAAGCTAATGGAATTTGTTGTTAAAAAATAAATTTACAAAAATGAACCATGCAAATGTATAAACTTTCCCATTTTACAAACAATATTAATAGATAATAATTGAAATGGAATTGATACGCTTCTAATGAAGCATCTGGTATGGTTACAAACCCATATCATCCTTGAGCATTTTTGTAACAGTCTACTAAATAATGTAAAATGGAGGAAGATCTTGTATGAAAGCAACCGGAATTGTAAGAAGAATAGATGATCTTGGTCGTGTTGTAGTACCAAAAGAAATACGACGTACATTAAGAATAAGGGAGGGAGATCCTCTTGAAATTTTTACAGATCGCGAAGGAGAAATTATTTTAAAGAAATATTCACCGATTGGTGAACTTGGCCAATTTTCCAAACAATATGCAGATTCTCTTGCTCAGACAACGGGACATATTATAATCATAACGGATAAGGATCAGATTATATCAGTTGCTGGACAGATTAAAAAAGATATGATTACCCGAGGAATCAGTAGAGAATTAGAGGAAGCAATTAATGAAAGAGAAAGCATCATAGCTGGTAAAGATGATAAGAACTTTATTCGTATTACCAATGATGATGACGGAGAATACACTTATCAAGTGATAGCGCCGATTATTAGTGAAGGAGATGCAATTGGTTCGGTAATTATTCTCACCAAGGATGCTAAAACTAAGTTTGGTGACACAGAAGTTAAACTGGCAAATACGGCTGCGTCATTTTTAGGCAGACAGATGGAGCAATAATTAGAACAAAAAATACGGATTTTATAATGTATTTAAAACTGCCAAATAACTTTTGGCAGTTTTTTCACATAAAACCTCATAAGACAATTATAAACATATTGCGTAAGATGCCTAATATATGGTAAAGTATGGATATCAATATGCAAGAGATAAGGAGTCTGTATATGGTAAATTACAGCTTTAATGAATTTATGGATATTATTAGAACCTTAAGGAGTCCTCATGGATGTCCATGGGACAGGGAACAAACTCATGAGAGTCTCAAGACATGTTTATTAGAGGAATGTTATGAAGCGATAGAAGCGATTAATAATTCGGATCAGGATAATCTTTGTGAAGAACTAGGTGACATCCTCCTTCAGGTTGCCCTTCATAGTGTAATTGCTGAGGAAAAGAAGGAATTTACCATTGATGAGGTGATTACCAAGGAAACAGACAAAATGATTCGAAGACATCCCCATGTTTTTGGAGAGGCAACCGTCCATGATACCCAGGAGGTACTTGATAATTGGGAGGATATAAAGCGTCAGGAAAGAAGCAATACAAATATAGTTGACGAGATAAAGAAGATTCCCAAGGCATTTCCTGCAACAATTCGAGCAGAAAAAGTACAAAAAAAGGCTGCTAAAGCAGGTATGGATTTTGAAGATCAGAATCAGGTCATAGATAAGATCGATGAGGAGCTAAATGAGCTAAAAGAAGCCATAAAATCTGGAGATAATCGACTGATTCAAGAGGAATTTGGTGATGTTTTGTTCTCATTAATCAATTTGTCCCGGTTTTTACAGATAAATGCAGAAAATTCCTTGACAAATGCCACTAATAAGTTTATAAATAGATTTGTAGATGTCTTTGCATTAGCCGAAAGCAGAGGCCAAAGTCTATGCGAACTTAATCCCGCTCAGCAAGATGATTTATGGCGGGAAGTAAAATAATCGATCGATTATTTTCGAAAAATATAACAAATACTTTAGAGGAGGAGCATATCCATGAACAAAGCAGAATTAGTTGCAGCAATTGCAGAAAGAACAGAATTTTCAAAGAAAGATTCAGAGAAGGCATTAAAGGCATTTATTGATGTTGTAACCGAAGAGTTAGTAAAAGGTGAAAAAGTTCAATTAGTTGGTTTCGGAACATTTGAGGTTGTTGATCGACCAGCTAGAACAGGAAGAAATCCTTTAACAAAGGAAACAATCCAGATTGCTGCTTCTAAAGCACCTAAGTTCAAAGCAGGTAAAGCTTTAAAGGACGTTATCAACGCATAGTAAAAACAATCCAGAAGGGCTGTTTTAAATTCCAGATCTCGTTGGGGTGTAGGGTTTTTAAAGCAGCCCTTTTATTGTATCGAAAAAAGTAATAAAATTATGAAAAGAATAAGGATTCTATATTTATATCCTTTAAACATAGAAGATAATAATTAGTAAGAAGGTTTCGTATGAGATTAGATAAATTTTTAAAGGTTTCAAGATTAATTAAAAGAAGAACCATAGCGAACGAGGCTTGTGACGCAGGAAGGGTAATGCTCAATGCTAAACCTGCGAAAGCTTCCGCTCAGGTTAAGATTGGAGATATTATTGAAATAAACTTTGGAAGTAGATCAGTCAAAGTAGAAGTACTGCAAATTGCGGAAACGACAAAAAAAGACGATGCAAAGGAATTATTCAAGTATCTTTAAAATGGTCATGAAGTACGAAGTCTTCTCATATATTGAATAAGATATATCTTGTTCTATTTTTATTGAATAGGAAAGTGCCTTCTATTCAATAAAAAATGCTCCGTAAGGATGCGCACTGGCGTGATATGAAATTTGCTAGCAAGGCAGGCTGCACTCGGTGCGAGAGTTTCGCAAGCGAAACTCTATAGAACGATTTCTTTCGGTATATTTTATATGAGGAGGCTATTTATGGAGGAAAGACAACAGAACTTAAAGGGTCACAAATTAAATATTAATGCGAGAAAAACAGCCATGATTACCGGAGTCAATGATGTATTATCCTTTGATGCTGGGGAAGTTCTTCTGCAGACAGAGCAGGGGATCCTTATGATTCGTGGAACCGACCTTCACGTTAATCGCTTGACTTTAGAAAAGGGCGAAGTCGATATTGATGGTAAGATCGATAGTCTTACTTATTCGGATTCAACGAATTATGGAAAAACAGCAGAATCTATATTTGGCAGGCTTTTTAA
Source organism: Clostridiales bacterium (assembly GCA_012519195.1). GTDB lineage: Bacteria > Bacillota > Clostridia > Lachnospirales > Lachnospiraceae > Mobilitalea. Next base: position 20,347 of record JAAYQP010000095.1, read on the forward strand.
ATAGGAGGCCGGTATGAATCATGCAATTACTATTGAGCTGGAATTCTTTCTTGTATCCATTCTTTGGGGCGCTATTATTTTACTTTCCTATGATGGGCTTAGAATACTTCGAAGGTTAATAAAACATAATGGATTCCTATTAGCACTGGAGGACCTAATTTTTTGGGTTGCTACCAGTGTGTTCATCTTTTCTATGATATATACGGAGAATAATGGTATAATCCGAGGCTTTTCTATAATGGGAATGGCGATCGGAATGGTTTTATATCATTATCTGATAAGCGAATGGCTCGTAACAATGATAACTAAAATTATCGAAGCTTTATTAAGTCCAATCCGGTTTGTTTTAAAAAAACTAGGGCAGTTTCTAAGATTTCTTATGGCGAAAGGAAAGAAGTTTAGCAAATTGTTCCTAAGCCAATTGAAAAAAATACTAAAATCAGTTAGAATGGCATTAAACAAAAAGAAAGAGAAACGTTTGGCTAAAAAAAGAATTAGAAAAGAAAGAAGAACTGCTAAAAAATCTAAAAAATCCAAGTCTGAGAAAAAGAAGAAAATAAGGAAAAGAGCTAATAAAAATAAGAAAAAAGAGCAACATAGTAAGGACAGTTTTTCCCGAGGAGATGGATAGTGTGAGGAGAAGATATAAGAGAGGGACAGGCATAGGAGTTATTGTATTTGTTGTTTTGCTTCTATTTGGGATCATTAGTTATCGAAAAATTGATTTGGAAAA
>JAAYQP010000009.1 GCA_012519195.1 Clostridiales bacterium
TAACTTTCTTTGCCATTATAGCATACCTCCTGATAAATGTGGTGTTTGCGGGGATTTCCCTCCCACTGTTACTACGTAAATTGCTGCATATTTACTTGCATACTGGATGATAATAATTATTTACTGATTCTGACATCACTGAAACTAATCTCAACCGGTGTTTCACGTCCAAACATATCTACGTTGATTGTGACGATCTGCTTATGAGTGTTAATCTGCTTAATAACTCCTGTTGTATTCTCCCATACACCAGATACTACCGTAACGGTATCACCTATTTCAAAATCAACCTGAATCTCATCTTTTTTAATACCCATGCTCCGCATTTCTGCTTCTGTTAGGGGAACCGGTTGTTTTGAATCTGGACCTACGAAACCTGTTACTCCTCTAGTATTACGAACAACATACCATACATCATCATTCATGACCATATGAAGTAAAACGTAACCAGGAAACATTTTCTTCTGAACACGTTTCTTAACACCGTTTTTAACTTCAATGACTTCACTCATTGGAACGGAAACTTCCAATATCTGATCTTGAAGTTTACGATTCTCGATCATTTTTTCAATGTTTGCTTTTACTTTGTTTTCATACCCTGAATAGGTGTGAACTACATACCAATTAGCTTCTGACATATTTTCCACCCTTATCCTAATATGAAACTGATACCATGTTCTATTATAGTATCCAGTGCAAAAATAATTACACCTAAGATAAGCGTTACAACTACTACAGCAACTGACTGTTTTGTAAGAGTGTCCTTAGTCGGCCAAACGATTTTTTTGAACTCAGATTTCAGACCCTTAAACCAGCTTTTCTTTGAAGATTTCTCGGTTGTAGTATTTGCTATATCTCCCATATCGTCACTTCCCTTTCAGTTATAATTATTTTGTTTCCTTATGCAATGTGTGGCTTCTGCAGAATTTACAGTACTTCTTGGTCTCCATCCGATCTGGATGTGCCTTCTTGTCTTTCGTCATGTTGTAATTACGTTGCTTGCAATCGGTACACGCCAATGTGATTTTTACGCGCACAGTTTCCACCTCCGATTTTTCTTTGTAGCGCAATTTAGCTTCTTCAGGCTAACTTTTCATAGACCCTTTTTTAGGCATAAAAAAAAAGCCCTCTTTCTTTGCTTACTTAATATAACATACCAAGGATAGTTCGTCAACATATTTTTTACAATTTGAATTAACTTTATTTTACATTTAAACTTACCTGCTGTGATTTGTGTTGTCATAAACGGATGGTTTATATCCGATCAGTGACACACAAATCCCAGTAGGCATTCCGATATCGGTACACCTTTTTTATTCCTTGCTACCCTTCTTTCATTTAACATTGATCCGGCATACTCTTTGCAAACCACTAGAGGTTTTCACAATAATATCCGTGTAACCTTCCTTGATCGCCTTTATCTTTCCTTGCTTTGTAATGGTTGCAACTTCTTCATTGGTAGATTTGAAAGTGATCATATCTGTTGTATCTACCGGCTTAAGGTAGGCAAGTAGGGTATAGCGATCTCCCACCTTCATGGTCTTACTGGTGCGGGAAAGCTTAAGGTCGGATGCCTCTACCGTCTTTACTTCGATCTCTTTTACTGTAGTGTTTCCTCTATAATCAATTGCAAATACCGTATAGACTCCATCTATTTTCACCTTAAAGGATACTTTCCCATCCTTTAATTGCAACTCTGTACCCGCACCCTCTGGCAAGAAGTCTTTGGCTTTCTTTGAACCCTTCATATATTTCACCCGTTTTATTCCACTCTGCATTTCTTTAATCCTGGCCGTTATTGTTCTTGTCTTAAAGTTGTTTGCAACGGTGTAACTAAGGCTTACTTTGGGTGCTGTTACGTCCTCCTCTACCTTATAAGACTTTACGGTCTCATTTCCCGCATAGTCAGATGCATAGAATGTATAGATGCCAGCCTTAACCACATCGATATAATCTTCTTCAATCCTTGTCCCGCTGGTTCCTCTATAAAAATCCTCTAAGCTACGTTCCCCATAGATCCACCGAAGTACACGGATATTAGAACCGCCCAGATCTTCCACCTTGATAGGAATCGTCATTCTTTCCTTATTATATATAGTTTCAAAAGATAGTTCTGGAGCATCCATATCTTTCTTTAACTGTTCCGTCGCTGCCTGTACCGCAAGCTGAATATTCGGTATCCCCGGATTAATAATCAGCCCCTCTAGATCCGGAATAAGCTTCAGATTGTTTATTAAGATCTCTTTTATATTGGCAGGGTATAAGTTTTCATCCATAGAATATAGAAGCGCCGCTGCTCCCGCTACTTGCGGAGCGGCCATGGAAGAACCACTCATAGTTGCATAGGTCCCAACCGTAGTACTAACCACATCCTCTCCTGGTGCTGCTAGATCAATCGTTAAATTTCCATAATTCGAGAGTTTGTTCAGTTTTCCATAAGAATTTATAAAGGTAACAGAAATCAAATTATCTAATCTAAAATTCGCTGGGTAAATAGGATTTTGATTATTATTTGTTCCCGCATTTCCTGCTGCAGCAATAAAGAGCATGTCTGCTTCCTTCATAACCTGTTCTAATGCTGGGATGTTTTTGCTAGTTCCCCAGCTTAGATTACAAATATCAGCTCCCATCATTGTGGCATATTTTATTGCCTCAATTGCATCCGATATTCTCCCCGTTCCATCCGCGCCTCCATTGATTTTCAATGGCATTAGTTTGATATCTATCTTGGAAGCAATGCCTGCTATTCCCTCATTATTATTGGCAATCGCTCCAATAATTCCTGCCACATGGGTTCCGTGATTATCATTATCCTTTGGATCAGCTAAATACAATTGATATTTTTCTGAATACTGATAATGACAGACGGAAGCATCTCCATTATAAAAATCCCATCCATGAACATCGTCAATATATCCGTTATTATCATTATCAATCCCATCGTCTGCTATCTCTTTTGGATTCGTCCAGATATTCTCAGCAAGATCCGGATGTTTATAATCCACTCCGGTATCTATAATTGCAACAATAACCTCTCGGGTTGTTTTCCCTTCTAGCTGTTCCCATGCCTCTACAACATCCATATCGATATCCATTACAGCAGATTTAAAGTTACTATCCAAAGAAGATAGGGTTGGATAGTATCCTGGATTTGCAATTGCCCACTGCGTATCCCCATAAGGATCATTACTAAAGCCAAGGGTTTCAATGCTAGAATTCCCCTGCGCAATATGTACCTCCGGCTTCTTTTGAAGCTGTCTTATAGCTCTTGAAAAATCGGATCTTCTTTTTATAGATAGAAGTGCATAATCCCCATTATGGTATCCTATATCTAGATCAATATCTAAGGATTTGATCAGATCCTTTAACTCTGCTTTGGATATATCTTCTTTAAAAAGCAGAACAATTTCTCCCCCGGCTTTTTGATATTCGATTGCCCCTGTTATAGCAGAGAAAACAAATTGCATTAAAAATAAAATAAGTAATACCTTCAGGCCTATGATTATATAGTTATTTGAATATCTTGTTTTCCTATTTCCCATACTTTTCTCCATTTCTACATGTCAAAATATCCAGCTACTCTTATGTATTAACCAAGAATTATGGAAATCATGCTTTTCCACTATTTATCACATGCTATGCCAAAAAATTGGCAAATATGTGGCAAAGGAATATGTTATCAAAAGTTCCTATTCGTTCCTGTCAATTAATATATTAACATATTTTATTTATCCATTGGTAGCCATATTTTGGTAGTGCAAATTGAGTATTTTGTGGTATAATGTAGTCGTATATATACAAGTAGTTTTGGCATCAGAAGGAGTATTGTTATGCAGACACCAAATAATAATAAAGCAAAAGCAGCTTCCGAGAAGGATTTTTGGAATACCCTTCAGGCAGAAATACTAATATCAAATCAGAAACTAACCCTGGATGATGTTCAAATCTTAATTGAACAGAATTTATTATTTTCTATGTTTTTTCGTATCTGTTCTCAAATAGAGCTAATTAACATACAATCCCTACTTCATATCAAAGATCATGGTTATGTTATGATGTTAAATCTTTCATCCATGGATCGATCAATAATAGAAAAATCAAGTAAAAAAATATATCCTATTCATCATTATATAAAGAAACAATTAGAGCACATAGATCATGTGATCAGCCCATTAATTGGTAGCCGTATCTTCATACTGGTATCACACGATACAAATCAAACTCCGCAATCCCTTACGGATGAAAAAAAGAATACCAGGCTTTCCAATTATGAGGCGGAAAGTTTAACCCTAGCAGATCGTCTTATCCTATCCTTACATAATAAGTTCCATCTTTCCGTATCGATTGGGATTGGTAGCCTTACAGGAATTCACTCAATTAATAGTTCATTTATTGAAGCACTTACTAGTTTACATTATTGCAAACCGAATCAGAAGGTCCATATTAAGGAAATTGTTAAAGCAGGGAATGGCTTCCATTTTGACTATGCAGAAACCGAGAAACATATGATTGATGCAATTCGCCTACGGAAGTTAGAGGCTTACGATTATTTTGGTATGCTGTTAGAGCAGATTCGTCCTATGAATGATAATGCAAAGCGTAACCGGATACTGGAAATTCTGGTTCTGGCAACCCATGCCATGCGTTTGGATGGTCAAAAAGAAATGAAGCACTATGATTATGTAGGCAATTTGAAAGAAATAATGGAATATAGAGGAGACCAACTAATCGAATGGGCATACAAACAATTTGTTTATATCACCGGTTATGTTAAACCACAAAATTCCATAGATTATTCCAATAAGATTGTTCAATCAACGAAGGAATACCTTGAGGCGCATTTTACAGAGGATATCACCTTAGAGGATGCGGCTGCACAAGTCAATATTAGCCCACAATATTTCAGTAAATTAATCAAGAAGACAACAGGATTTAACTTTATTGATTGGCTTTCTATGATGCGAGTCAGAAAGGCCAAAGAATTATTAAGCAATTCTAATTTAACGGTAAAAGAGGTATGCTATATGGTTGGTTATAAGGATCCTAACTATTTTAGCAGAATCTTTAAGAAACGGGTCGGAATCACACCCAGTGAATATATTAAAAACAATGTTTCCGTGAAGAACAAGATGAATTGATAACTAAGGTGGCTGTCACATTAAATTATCCGCCGCCTTTTCTTCTTAGTAATCTTTATATGGTTTATATTTTGAAAATAGCGTATGATTTTATCCATTCTAAGATAAAATCATACGCTATCTTTTAGGTTTTTTATGTGATAAACATTGTAATTAGTAAAAGCACTGAACCTTATTATATATATTTTACGCAGTTACTTTTATGCTGATTGTACCTGAATAACTTTCGTAGGACACACTGCAGCACATTTACCACAATTGGTACATTTACTATAATCGATCTTTGCCAGATTATTCTCAACATGAATTGCATCATACTCACAATTCTTTACACAGAGCTTGCAACCGATACATCCAATGGTACAGTAAGATTTCACATCCTTACCTTTATCCAATGAACTGCAAGCCACGATTGTTTTCGATTTCACTGGCACTAATTCTATTAAATTATTCGGACATTCTACCACACACTTACTGCAACCAGTGCATTTTTCTTTATCTACATATGCCACGCCGTCAACGATATGGATTGCATCAAAGGCACATACCTTAACACAGGAACCTAAGCCCATGCAACCAAAGCCACATTTCTTGGAAGCATTTCCAGGGACTGTTGCAGCAGCTTTGCAATCTTGCACCCCATAGTATTGATAGTTGATCTTTGTTTTTTCACAGCTACCAACACATTTTACAAATGCAGCTTTTCTATCGGTAGCTGCTACCTCTTGTCCCATGAGCTTGCCAATCGCAGTATGTATATCTGCACTCGCTACAGGACAAACATTAGCCGCAGCCTCACCTTCGACGATTGCCTTTGCGCAAGCGTCACAGCCTGCATAACCACAGCCACCACAGTTAGCACCAGGGAGAAGTTCTCTTACCTGGATTTCTTTTTCGTCTACTTTTACTTCCAACTTTTTCGAAGCCAAACCAAGGAATAGTCCTATTAACAGACCGGTACCACTTACTACAGCAGTTGCGATTCCCATATCCTGAACACTAAAGGACCCAAAGATATTGGTCATACTAGGTAAGAAATTTCCTGTAGCTATTAATCCCTGAATAAACATTTGCCATTCCTCCTTCTATACCAATCCTGCAAATCCATAGAATGCCATCGCCATTAAAGTTGCTGTAATAAGTACGATTGGTGATCCCTTAAAGGATTTTGTTATGTCATTATACTCCAATCTCTCACGAATCCCTGCCATAAGTACAATAGCAATGGTAAATCCAATTGCAGTACCAAAGCCATTAATAATACTGGTTAATAAATCAAATTCTTTATCAACATTGATTAAAGCAACACCAAGTACTGCACAGTTGGTTGTAATTAATGGTAGATATACACCCAGAGCATTATAAAGGGATGGGCTAAACTTCTTAATTACCATCTCAACAAATTGCACAAGACATGCGATAACCATAATAAAGACAATTGTCTTCAGATAATCCAGCTCTAGGGGATAGAGAATTGCCTTATAGATTAAACTAGCAATCGCAGATGCTACGGTTATAACAAAGATAACTGCAAACCCCATACCCGTTGCTGTCTTAATCTTATTTGAGATACCAACGAATGAACATATACCAAGGAATTGACTTAGTATAACATTATTTACAAATGCAGCGCTAATCAAAATCAATAGCAACTTAACAAAATATTCTGAATTCATCTAAATCAATCCTCCTTCTTTGCTTTCTTAGCATTTTTTTCAACAGTAGCAGCAATTTCTTTTGCTTTGTCTAAATCATTATGAAATGCTGCATAGGTTTCACTACTACAATTAGCACAGTTTCCACCACAAGCAAGATCGGATTTTTTTCTGCTTCCATTTGTTGCAGAAGGAAGCTGCAATTTATTTTGTAATGCAGTAAGTAGAGCTAGAACCAAGAAAGCACCTGGTGCCTGTACAAAGATTGTGATCGGTTCAAAGGCTTCCGGCATGATCCCATAACCAAATAGGGTACCGGCACCTAATAATTCACGAAAGGCACCTATTAAAATCAATGCGACGGTAAAACCAAGTCCCATTCCAATTCCGTCAAACATGGCTAATCCAACCGTATTCTTAGCAGCATAAGCTTCTACTCGACCAAAAATAATACAGTTAACAACGATTAACGGAATATAGATACCAAGAGCTTCATTCACGGATGGAATATAAGCTTGCAATAATAGCTGAACAATCGTAACGAGGGATGCTACTACTACAATATAGGATGGCATTCTTACTTTATCAGGAATGAACTTTCTCAATGCGGATATAAGTACATTTGCCGCAACCAGTACCGCTGTTGTAGATAATCCCATACCTGCACCATTTAAAGCTGAAGTGGTTACTGCAAGGGTCGGACACATACCAAGCATCATAATAAAGATAGGATTCTCTTTAACAACTCCATTATAAAGACGTTCCATATATTTATTCATTTGCACTACCTCCTAATTCAGCAGAGTACTCTGTAAGAAAACCAATGCCAGCATTTACTGCATATACAACCGCGTCGGTTGTGATGGTAGCACCACTGATTACATTAATTTGGTTATCTTCCTGCGCTCCAGTCTTAGTGACCTCAAACTTTTTGACTGCTTTTCCAATAAATTGATTTTTGAAATCCGGCTCAGCAGCATTCATACCAAGACCTGCTGTTTCATTGATTGCTACAAGCTCCATTCCCTTTACTGTACCGTCCAGGGAATATCCGACAACCGCTGATATAACGTCCTTATAACCTCTCTTGCTAACTTTTATAATATAGCCTATGAGATTATCACTACTATCATATGCCTGATTTATTTCATCGATCGTACAATCACCAAAAGTAATATCAATACTTGCTAAATCTGTTTCTAAAGCCTTTTGCATCAGTTCGGTATCCTCTTTTAAAGTAGCTGCTTCCGGATACACAACCTTATATGCCTCTAATTTTTTAGCCATCGCCTGCTGTTCAATCGGTTCTTTTGTAATTTCATATACAAAGCTTAGGGCTAAGATAGACATTAGACTTATTAGGAAAAGAGCTATAGCATCATGTAAAATTGTAGATTTTTTATTGTTCATTTTAAGCACGCTCCTTTCCAAAAGAAACTTGGCGAGTTGCCTTTTCAATAAGAGGTACTACAAGATTTCCAATTACAATTGCATAGGAAACACCCTCTACACTGGAGCCAATAATACGGAAAATACCTGTTAAAACACCTAAGAAAATTCCATAAATAATCTGACCCTTATGAGATGCTGGGCTGGTTACATAATCAGTTGCCATAAAGAAAGCACCTAAAATCAAACCACCACCAAGTACCTGTCCTAAAAGGTAGTTCATATTAAACCCTTGTCCACCAAAGAGCAAAGCAAAAACAAGGAAACTTAATATATAGGAAAGAGGAATTCTTAATGAAATCACTCTTCTATATAGTAAATAACCGGCACCGATTAAAAGTGCTAATGCACTGGTTTCTCCTATCGTACCACCATGATTTCCAACAAACAGCTGAAGTAAATCTACGGTTTCACCAGCTTTTATAGCAGCCAAAGGAGTTGCACCTGACACACCATCCAGAGCTAGTGCTCCATTTTGAATATAATCAAGGGTTGTCGGTGAACTGATTTTATTGATTATAAAGTTGGTCATTTGACCTGGGAAGCTAATGATTAAAAATATACGACCAGCGAGAGCTGGATTCATAAAGTTCTGTCCAATTCCACCATAAAGCATTTTAACAACTAGGATTGCAAATACCCCTCCTAGTACAGCCATCCAAAGGGGGATACTGACAGGTAAGTTCAAGGCTAATAGAAGACCGGTTACCACATCACTGTAATCTCCCGGATTCACCTTCTTCTTCATTAATCTACAATAAATATATTCCGTTACTGTACAAGCCAATACCGTTGTCAAAATTACAAGCAAGGCTCTTAAACCAAAATTATAGATACCAAATAAACTTGCAGGTATTAAGGCGATTACCACATCCTGCATAATATTTCTAGTTGTGATCGGACTCCTGGTATGTGGGGCCGCCGACACGTGAAACATATCGCTCAAAGTTTACACCTCTTTCTGAATTTCTAATATATAGCTATTGATCTTTGAATTAAGCATGTGAATTTTTTCTCTTTGCCAGGATTCCATTTTTCGTCTGTATTATTTTCTGTGTAAGTCCTCTTTTCGCCGGACATACATAGGAACAGCAACCACAACCGCAGCATTCAAGTCCATCGAATGCTACGAATTTTTCCTCATCATTATGCGCAGCTACTTGTTCCAGCTGGAAGGGTACTAATTGTAAAGGACAGTGCTCTGCACATCTTCCACAGTGTATACAAGGTGACTCCTCCACTGCCGCTTCATCCTGCAAGAAGGCTAATAAAGCTGAAGTTGTTTTTGTAACCGGTAAGTCATATGTATACATTGCCATACCCATCATCGGTCCCCCAAACACCAACTTCTGAGGTTGCTCTTTAAAACCACCTGCAGCTTCAACAATTTCACTGAAATTTGTTCCGATTGGAACATTCAAGTTTTGAGGATTATTTACGGCATCGCCAGATATCGTAATGGTTCGATTAATTAATGGTGTACTCTTTACTACAGCCATATAGACAGCTGCTGCTGTAGCAATATTATTAACTACACATCCTACATCTGCAGGAAGTTTCTTAGAATTTAGCTTTCTTCCTGTAGTTACATAAACCAGTTGACGTTCTCCACCTTGTGGATACTTGGTCTTAAGTGTCTGCACCTCAATATTATCTTCCGTAGATGTCAGCTCCTTAAACTTTTGAATTGCCTCTGGTTTATTATCCTCAATAGCAATAATACCTTTTGCTTTATCAAATAAGCTTAGGATGATTTTCAATCCGCCAATGATCTTTTCTGGCTCCTCAATCATCATACGATAATCGGAAGTAAGATATGGCTCACATTCTGCACCATTAATAATAACATAGTCGATCTTACTCTCATCCTTTGGTGTCAGTTTCACATCCGTGGGAAACCCTGCTCCACCGAGTCCTACGATACCCGCCTCACGAACAGCTTCTCTGATTTCCGCTTTAGACATTTTCCGATAATCTCTCTCTACACCAAAGCCTTCTACCTTTTTATATTCATTGTCATTCTCTATAACAATGGATTCTACCAATGTCCCAGATACCGTTAATCTTTTTTCAATCGCCTTAACCTTCCCGGAAACCGAACTAATAATGTTGGAAGATATCACACTAGCCGCTTCCCCTATCTTTTGACCAACCAGCACAGGATCACCTACTGCCACCAGTGGCTTCGCGGGGGCACCTATATGCTGGGTCAACGGAAATATTAAGTCGCCTTTTGGTAATAGAACAGTTGTGGGTTTATCCATAGTAAGCTCTTTGCCTTCATAAGTATGGATTCCACCCAGAAATGTTGACCTACCCATAAACCATTTCCCTCTTTCTTTTTCTATAATCTGATGTTTTTTGTTAAATATCAAACAAAGATGCGCATTTTAGGCGCACTTAATTTATTATATCACACTCCTTCTTGTTTTTATATATATTTTTTTATTTTTTGTAACAATGTTCACTAAAAATTTTAAAATACCACAAAATATGGGGTTGAACTACAAATTATTAGCATCTTTTGTATAATAATGTAATCTGCCGCCTGTTATTATAAAGACCATATACCCCTAGGTCAATATGTATTTAATCCTTTTCTTGGGTATTTAAGGTAGTTTTTTGTATTTAGCTGATATCTATAAAATAGAGAATTTTGGTTCTATAATAAATGTTGGGGTATGTGAAAACATGTTCCCATCATTTGTTTTTTATTATAAAATAAAAGAAGCCTCCTCGAAAATGCCCGTCGTCCAAACACACACTTTCAAAGGAGGTTTCAATA
>JAAYQP010000096.1 GCA_012519195.1 Clostridiales bacterium
ACTATAGATCTCTTTATCATTAGCGGTAACTTTCTCACTGGGTGCGAAAAGCAATCCTATGATTAGCACAAGGGATAAGGCAAAGAAATAATAGAGCCTTTTACTCTTAAATTGATGTTTCATTGATGGTGACATGTAAGCCTCCTAACCTGTAAATAATACTTTTTTCATACTTACTATTTTTATACAATTTAGCTATGTCATTTTATTGTCATAAATGTGTTGTTTCCTAGGTATATTTAGAATTACATTACTAATGAATACAATCCATATTTCAATCAAATAAGAGTACTTCTACTATTTGAGAAAAAGAGTGAAATTAGACTTTCCAGAATTAAACTATTCAAAAGAAGATAAAACTGATCGTAAGATTAATTCAAATTATCTCTTGACAAAACTTAAAAGTTGTACTATATTATTATTTGCTGACACGAAATATAAGCAACAATAAAAAATGCACGAGTGGCTCAGTGGTGGAGCATCGCCTTGCCAAGGCGAGGGCCGCGGGTTCGAATCCCGTCTCGTGCTTAAAAAGACTGACATCATAAGAAGTATGGTGTCAGTCTTTTTCTGTATTAGATGAGATTCGAATTCTCGAAGGACCTAGTCTTCGGAAGAATGCTTGCATTCTTCATGTGGCTTTGCTTAGCAAAGACACTGCGAGGCACTGCGGGGTTCTGTAATATATAAAACTATATAACCGGAGGTTCTTGATGAATTCATATAGTATTAGAAAAGTCATGAAAGATGATGTTTGTAAAATTGTTGAGATTTATAATTCAAATGAAAAGTTTTTAATAAACCATTTAGGATATAAGTCTATAGGTGAAAGTTTTATAAATCGTGAATTGCAGGAAATGGAAAAATTAGAGCTGAAGCAACCTTAGTTTTTTGATTGACATAGGCTCTGAAGCCTACAAAAACATTCTGATTGTTATCAACTCCGAATGCTGAGCCTTGGGGGTTGCCTGTACTGTAAGGTATAATTACTTTATTGCCCTCCTTGCTACTTCTTGCCATTTTCATAACATAATAATACTTAGAATTTTTATAACCTTTTGGTAAATAGTTATCGGCTGGATATTATTTGAAATCCTACTTTAAACATTGATGTAAAGTTAACCTAATGTTATAATGAGGAAAATTAAACCAATTATCGATAATACATAAAATCAATCATGGAGATCCCTTATGAATAAATACGACAAATTAAGAAAATTCGAATTAATACTTTCAATAATTATGTTCTTATTTATCATTCTAACTATTTACTATGACGATACAAATTACTTTTCCAGATGGACCTGTAAAAACAGAAGTTCGAATGGGTGATGTAAAGCAAAGATATGGGTATTATCCGCAAAACAAATAAATAAACACATTGAAATAAAACAATATTTTGAGAATAAGTCTGGGTTGGATATTGATTGCCTGAAAATATAAATATTATTGCAACCAATTTAGCAAGTGCTGATATATTTATAGGCAGGTTGATTAAACATACGGAGATAAATTAATGATAAAGAAAATTATATATGTTGTAGGTTTTGCATTATTATACATTTTAATATTATCAATAACTGTAATTATAATAGTGTTTATCAGACAAGCAAGGATTGATAATAAAATCAATAATGATATAAGTACGTTTATACAAGATAAATCTTTTCAGCAGGCTGTAAATGTTGATGGCCTTAATGTCATTACACAACAAGTAAGTTGTGGATACGCAGTACTACAAATGTTTGGTGATTGGTGCGGTACTGATGTGACAGAAGAATCATTGTATGAAGAATATGAGAAAGTGGTTACTTCCACAGGAAACTTATTTTGTAACGAGATGAATAAGCAATTTCCACAATTTACAACAATAATGCATAAGAATTGTACAAATACAGAGTTGTTATCACTCATTTACAATAGTTTAAAAGATGGAAATCCTGTTCCATTTGAGTTTGCGGCTATCTATCATGATAATAATGAAGATGTTTGGACACTTCATTATGCTATCATTACTGGAATGGATGTAGCAAATGATAGTATTACGGTTGTTAATCCCTATGGTTACGTTGAAAAATACACGATTCATAACTTCTTAAAAGCAACTCGATTCGATTCCTATGAAAATATGCCCTTCTATTTAAAACTTGCCTTTGCATTTGGTATATTTGAAAAAAACACAGTTTTTATAGTAAAAGACAGGGATATAGGCAAGTTAGGGGGAGGATAACAAGTGATTAATAATAATTAAGATAAGAAAATAACTCTTCTATTCCATCGGATTTTCCACATGGATTAGAAGAGTTTATTATTTTTAATGAGCCAAATTATTCACCTTGAATACGTTTTCTTAATGCTATTGCTTCGCTGACATATCGAGTGGTTATGGCAAAGACATTGTTTCTAAGCATATGTTCTAGCGCCTCAGGATCATCAACGGTCCAGTAGCAAATACGAACTCCGGCTTCATCCAGTTTTTTGATTGCTTCCGGTGATACATTTCTATAATTGAGATTGAATGCATCCATAGCAGGATCATTCTTACGCTTATTAAAATCAATCATGATGTCGGCTTCTTTTTCTCCAATTTTATCATTGGAGAGTGTAAATCCGTTGCTATTGACATTAAGAAAATACTTATATTTTGCATCCGTATCTACATCAGCAAAGTAAGATCCTGTAAAGATTGCACGCTCTTCCATTCCATACTCTCTTAAGAGCTTCAATGCATATGGAAGGATTTCTCTCTCTTTTAAATCACAATTGATTTTAACTTTCTCTAAGGATAATCTATCGAGTACTTCCTTGAATGTAAGATAATCATCCAAATGATCAATATCAATAGAATCATGTGCTAGATAAATGATACCATCGTGCATCCGAAGATCCACTTCGATTACATCGGCATTTAGTTTTAAAGCCACTAAAACACTCTCCATGGAACCTGCTTCCGTGCCTTCACAACCGGCATGTGCTGTAATTATCGTTCTTCTCATTGGTTTCTCCTTTTCTTCTATGAATTAAATCCAAGATAACTGGTAAGCAATCCATGGTTCGGTTAAAATAGCTGCTTTACCTCTTACTGGATTTTTCTTTGTAATTAAAATCCTTTATAAAACTTTATTAACTTTCTCCTTTACCCAAGTAATAACTGGACCTAGGGCAAATGCAATAACAACAGTTACTACTCCAATTGTACTACCTAACAGACCTCCAATAACGGCTGCCGTGATATCCCATACCATTCGCACCACTCGAAAAGGTACTTTCTTGAGCTTTCTTGCAAGAATAAAAGCGACCGCATCATAAGGGGCCGAGCCCAGTTCTACTGCCATGTAGACAGCAGCAGATAGGATTAATAGAGCTAAGGAAGGAATTAAAACAATAATCCGTATTCCTAAGCTTTCAAAAGCATTGGATGGAAGTAACCGATCAAATACCCAGGTAAAAAAGTCTACAATATATCCTACAAGTATCATATTCGCCAGCGTTCCCCAGCCAATTTGTGATCGGTCAAACAGGAAAACTAGTACAAGTAAAATGCTATTGAATATCACTTGCCAGGTTCCAAAGGAGATCCCCAGTTTACTCGAAATCCCAAGATTTAAACTGGAGCATGGATCCGTTCCAAAGTTAACCCGAACAAGTAAGGAAACTGCAAGACCCATAAAAAAAACCGCGATAAGGACGGCAATTAATCTTTTTTTATTTTCTATTTTGAATTTCATATAATACTCCGTTCTTTCAAGTTCTGACATTTCTTGCTCATTCTAAACTCATTTCCCTATAATAACACAAGAAATAATATTTGTATAGGAGTGTTTTAAAAAAAGTGGAAGCTAAATCCTTCCCTAGTCCCGAATCAAATAGGAGGCTAATCTATGAATGATTAGCCTCCTTGATTCTTAATTAAGCTTTGCTGCCATTTCCAATAGCATAATACCGCTTAGATGCTGTGCTAAATCCACACATTCTTCTTCCTTCACTGTCCAATCTCCACCAATGAGACCATCCTTATTAATCCCCATCTCAATCATGGTTTTCGCATTATGTAGAAGCCATTCTTTTAGATCAGCTAATTCCGGCTTAATCTGGATGAGTTCACAGAGATACCGAACAAAGATACCTTTAAAGAGACCACAGTCATCAATCCCTTCATAAGGTAAGATACCATCATTAGGATCTGCCAATAGTTTCTTTGTAATACGGGCCACCCGTATTG
>JAAYQP010000010.1 GCA_012519195.1 Clostridiales bacterium
CCCTACCTTTACCACTACAGGACTTTCACCTGTTAGCATTTGCCAGCTTCGCTGGACGCACACATCAATACTACCGTCTCAACATGCACCGTCTCCGGGAACATATCCACAGCACACACCTTTTCTACCTGATACCCCCGCTCCTGAAGTACTTCTAGATCTCTGGCCAGTGATGTCGGCTTACATGAGATGTATACAATCCGATCTACTCCAAAATCAATGATCTTATTCAGTGCTTTTGGATGGATACCATCCCTGGGTGGATCAAGAACAATAAGATCTGGTTTATCCTTCAACTCATCGATTACCTTTAGAACATCACCTGCAATAAATTCGCAGTTAGTAAGGCCGTTTAGAGCGGCATTTTCCTTAGCTGCCTCGACTGCCTCTTCAACGATTTCCACTCCTGTTACCTTGCGAGCTACAGGAGCAAGCAGCTGTGCGATCGTTCCGGTACCACTATATAAGTCAAATATTCTCTTATCCTTTGTTTCTCCAACATACTCCCTTACTTTCGTGTATAATACTTCGGCACCAAGAGAGTTTGTCTGGAAGAAGGAGAAAGTAGATATCTTGAACTTTAACCCCAATAATTCCTCATAGATGTAATCTCTTCCATATAACTGTACCATGCGGTCACATTTTACCACATCGGCCTGGCTGTCATTATAGGTATGCTGAACACCTACGATTGTGCCATCCAACGCAAGCTCCAGTAATTGTGTTACTAAGGGATTAAAATAATCAACTTGATCCCCCATTGTTTTTGCTATTTTCTCTTCCTGGGTAGTGGTCACAATATTGACAAGGATTTCGCCAGTTTTTACAGCTTTTCTAACCAGCAGATGTCTTAAATATCCCTCATGGGCATTCTTATGATAATAGTCAGCTCCTAGTTTTATTGCATATTCTAATACACAACTTAAAATGCGATTAAAGTCTTTATCAACGAGTCTGCAATCATCTACAGTTAGAATATCATAAAAACTTCCTCTCTTATGAAGTCCCAGTGCTAGGGGACCATCCTTAAACTCATCCCCAAAGGAAAATTCCATCTTGTTACGGTATTCCCATTCGATCGGACTTCCTATAATCCCCTCAAAGGTATAATCATTAGTGCAGACCTGATCTATCAGTTTTTTTACCTGTTCCTTTTTCATCTCTAGCTGTTTCTCATAGGCTAAGGTCTGATAGCTGCATCCCCCACAAGAGCCAAAGCTCTTACAAGCAGGCTGTCTTACTTCCAATGGAGATTTTTCTAATACCTCCAGTAATCTTCCTTCCTTGCGTCCACTGCGTACTTTATTTATTACAAAACTTACTTTCTGTCCTGGTATCGTATTCTTTACAATCACCTTTTCATCCTCGATTATTACAATGCCTTTATTGGGAAATTCCACTCTTTCAACGATTCCTTCAAATATTTGGCCTTTTTTCATATATTAACAGGGTACCTATCTTCCTCTTAATAACCCGAACTATAATCGATCTAAACAAGCGGCCATAGCCTTGGGAGTTATTAAGTTGTTTAAGTCCCCTATCCTCCTTTCCAGTAATTTCAGAACTTTTACTTGTATATGTCGATTGTTACAACTTTTTCTTATCCATCCATAGTTGATTTAAATGCTATATCAGATCTAAGATAAATATTATAGAAATCCTTAAAACGACTTACTTTCTTTAAAATGCCTTACCTTTATTACATCATTATATCCTAGAAACATCGTCTTTTATTAACGTTACTATTATAATTGGATTGTTTATATTTGTCTACCTAGAGCCAAGATTAATACTTAAATAAAAATGGATCTCCAATGTAGTTGTAAAATATAATTTTATCCAAATCAAAATTTGTAACTAAATCCTTCCTTTTATAATAGATTATAATATAGGGAATAATCTATTTATTAGGAGGGGCATATGCATGCAACATAGAATAGTAAAGCCATCTAAGCTTCTGAATAAATCAGGGGAATTAATACAAAAAGGATATGCCTTATCCCCAATCCTAAGGTATTATAGAAAGGATGTTGCACGAAAGTTCCGTTTAAAGGAGTGGGATTACTATTTAATCTATAATGAGGATTATGCTGTGGCACTAACCGTAGGATATAGTATAAATTGGCTCCTGCTCAGTGCTTCCTTTATAGATTTTAAAAATATATATGAGAAGACAAAGAGTCTTGTTCGCTTCGTATCCAAGAAGAGATTTAAAATGCCACAATCTTCTGTAGTTGGTGATATCTTCTATCAGGATCAAGAAGTCATGGTTGACTTTAATATAATCGATGGATCGCGTAGCCTACTTATGAAAATAAAAAATTTTGATGACGGAAGAGATTTTATGGCCTCCTTTGTCTTATCTAATAAAATGGAAGATTCTATGAATATTGCCACACCATTTCCGAATGATAAGAGAGCATTCTATTATAATCGCAAGATTATTGGGATGCAAGCTTCAGGAATGGTTCGTTTCAAAGGTAAAAGCTACGAATTTTCATCCCTAAATTCCTATGGCATCCTAGATTGGGGACGTGGTGTATGGCCTTATAAGACTACTTGGTATTGGGCTGCTGGTCAGGGAACCGTATGGGGTAACAAGATTGGTTTTAACCTAGGTTATGGTTTTGGAGATACCTCGGCCGCTACTGAAAATATGCTCTTCTTCAATGGGAAGGCTAGTAAATTAAATCATATCAAATTCCATATTCCTAAGAATGATCGAAATCAATATGAATATATGCAGCCATGGATAATCACCTCTTCCGACCACCGCTTTGAGATGAAATTCGAACCAATCATAGATCGAAATGCTCACCTTAATGCGATCATTTTATCCACGCATCAGCATCAAGTTTTTGGGAAATTCACTGGTTCCGCCATTTTGGATGATGGTACCATTATATATCTGAAGGATTTCCTTGGTTTTGCTGAACGAGTTGAGAACCGATGGTAGTAACAATGAAGGACTTAACCTCAATAACCGGATAAGTCCTTTTCTTATTTATGTTGCTTATATTTTCGTTATTATGTTCTCCAGTTCAATCTCCGCCTGTTCTAAATTACTTTCTTCCTTGTTTAGTAATTCAATAAGTTTCAAGATAACCATTTCTACTTGACCTTTTACATTACGGACACTTTTCTGTGCTTCCCTAATTCTTGACTGCATAACCCAGTCTGCAATAAGTCCATCAAAGAAGAAATCAGCGAACTTTCCAAAGCCACCAGTGTTGATCTGGATATTTCTATAGATTTGGATATCAGCAAGTTCTGTCCGGAATTCATATAAGGTGACTTGAACTTTTTCAGCAGTTGCTTTTGCATCATCCAAATGGGAATGCTTCGATATATTTGAAACTAATCCTCCACCCATAATATCCCAAGTTCCCCATCCCTCAGCTTTATCTAAACTTCTCAAAGTTTTATCCATAAGAGATATGGCTTGATTCCCCTTTGCAATGGCTTCCTGGATCTCTCTTATATTATTTTTAGCTTTACTAATACCTTCTTGAAGATTCAGCAATCGATCTGCAATTCTTGGGTCTGATTTCATTAATAATTCTTTTTTCTCATCATAAAGTTTTTTATAATTGCTGGCGCAGTCCTGATATTGCTTCTTTTCCAACGTATACTCGGTAATTCTTTGTTTTATTTCTTTTGATTCGTTTTCTACTTGATCCACTTTGAGTTTTGCAGCAAGAGCTTCCTGCTTTTCCTTCTGAATTTTCTCATCAATATTACCCAGTACAGAATAGAAGATAAAAGCTAAGCTCTTGTTCTCTAATTTCGTAACATCCAAATCTTCTTTGCTAAGTATTACTCTTAATTCTGCAATCTTATTTTCTAATTCCGTTTCTTCTTTACGGAGAACTGACAGCATGGCCTCAATTTTCTGCAATCGATAGATACCCTGCAGTTCTCTCTCCATTCTTGCATTAATATCCCTATACATTATTTACACCATCCTTACCAAGACTTATTTCACTTCTTGTTATACCATAATCAAATTATAGCAGAATGAAATATCCATTAAAAGTAAATTATAAATCCCACCGTAAACTGCAAAAATACAAACGTACAAAAAACAGAGAACCAAGCAAACTTGCCTTGCCTGCGTACTCTGCTCCATTGTTGATGCCTTATATATGGTTAAGGTTTTAATATTACCTTAATACAATTATCTTCTTTCTTATCAAAGATCTTATAGGCATATTCTCCATCCTGTAAGGATAGCTTATGAGTAATGATATCAGTAGGATCAAATTTTCCATGCTTAATCAAATCTAAGATTGGATTTACATAGGCGTGCACTGGACATTGTCCCATTTTAAGTGTAATATTTTTTCCCAAAGAAATCCCCTAGAGGGAACATATTATAACGGGTTCCATAGACTCCCACAAGCACGACGGTTCCACCTTTTCTGACAGCTTGTGTCGCAATCTCTATGGCCGATTTTGAGCCACCCTGCAGCTTCAAAAGTGTCTCAACCTTCTCCAATGTAGTCATCTTACCATCCACACCCACACAGTCGATCACCACATCTGCTCCCCCATGTGTTATCTCTTGGATATACTCTCCAGTATCGTCATGCTCCTCTAGATTTACAGTTTCTACTCCATTATATTTCCTAGCATGTTCTAATCGGTATTCTATATAATCCACTGCGATAATTCTCTTTGCTCCTGCTAAAGCTGCCCACTTTATTGAAGTCAAACCAATCGGACCGCAACCTAGAATAACAACCGTATCATCCTTCTTTACCCCTCCGATATCCACTCCCCAATAGGAGGTGGGAAGTACATCAGTTAGGAAAAGTACCTGTTCATCGGTGAGTTCCTCTGGCACAATAGTGGGTCCTACATTAGCGAAGGGAACTCTTAAGTATTCCGCCTGTCCTCCATCGTATCCTCCGTAGGTCTTACCATAACCTAAGATTCCTCCTACTTTTCCATGGGGATTTGAATTATCACATTGGCTCCACAAATCATGCTCACAATACCAACAATGACCACAGGCCAAGGGAAATGGAACAATAACTCGGTCACCTTTCCGAACATTATAAACCTCAGGGCCTATTTCCTCTACGATCCCCATTGTTTCATGTCCCAAAATCATTCCCTTGGGTACATTAGGTACCATACCATGGTAGAGATGAAGATCTGATCCACAGATTGCAGTAGAGGTTACTTTAACAATAATATCATCCGGTTTCTGTATCACCGGATCCATAACCTCCTTCACTTGAATATCCCGCATTCCACCATATACCAATGCTTTCATGTCTATCCAACCTTCCTCGAACTTATCTCTCGATTTAGGTTTCCCAAGAGGTTAGAAAAGATACATCTTAGATGCAAACATCCAAATGCTCACTTTGCTTACATGTAAATGAGAATACAGGATAAAACTATCCTGCATCCTGTTTATCAATAATCTGGTTTTATCTCATTTCCTAACCTTCCAGTCCTTCTACAAGAGCAAGATACGTAATTGCGGTAACCACATCATTTTCAACAACAAAGGTTAACTGTGTTTCTCCAAGAGTATAGGTATAAAAGCCATTCTCCTCGGAATATTCTTCCCCATAAGTACTGATAACATCATCCAAGGTAGCTCCCAGATAAATTCCTTCCTTGGTGGTCACGGTATCATCCAGTAGATTGATGGAGGAGATAAAATCTTTTTTATCGAGAGGATAAGTGGACAATTCGAAGCCACTATAATAATAGATTTTATCTAATCCCTGAAAAGCACAGCTGGGTGCTTCAAAGTAATCCATTGACTCTCCTAATTCTTCAAGAATTGGTGCTACATCCACATTCAGCGGAATGGTAACCCCATTATATTCAAACTCGAATCCAGCTACCTGACTTTCCTCTGACTTATCTTGCTGATCTGAAGATGTTTCTTCATTTACTGTAGCATTCTTGTTTGTTCCATCAGCATTGCCGGTATCCTCCGGGGTTTCTTCCTTACCACCGCAACCGGTCATAAGTAGCATTAGAACTATGAGTAAAATACTTATTTTCTTCATGGTTGTATCTCCTCTGTATAATATATTTTAGATAGTATTATAGATTTTCTATATTCTTTCTTCCTGAGCTTATCTTTTTGTTTTTCTTAAATAAGTCCTAATTCCTTAACTAATCTTATTTTCCTTACCTTAATAAGTTTTTTCCTTAACCTTAATATGTTTTTTTCCTTGACTTATCTTGTTAACTAAAATACATTATTCTTCACTTCATTTGATTGTTAATATTTGTTCCATTTTATTTGTTAATCTATTCATTCCCTGGCTCTATTTGCTGGGCTTGGCCTCCATAGCTTTTCAAATAGCCATATTCCTTTAATTCTCTCTCTTGATCAGCCTTCATGTCATAGTAGAACTTAACTTTTTCCTCCCATATTTTAGCCAAGTCCCTATTCTCTCTCTGATCCTCTAGTTGGAAGCTTTCACTTAAGATCTTGCCAAAATACAAACTGAATTTCTCTGCACCAGATAGATTCAGATGTAAACCACCATCAAAGGTATCCTTACTATAATCAATCCCGATCTCCTCTACTACATCAAGGAAATTGATATAGGTCAAATCATTCTCTTTTGCATACTGAACCATCTGTTCATCCCATTCCTCATACCAGTAAGGATAAACACTGGGTGATTTGATTAGGATTAGTTCGATCTCATTCTCCTTGCAGAGCTTGGTCATCTTATCCAGATAGGAATAGCTATTATCTCCAAATTGATAATTGGGCAATTTCTTTCCCTTAGGTATTACATTTACTGGCTTTGTATCAATTCGCATAAGATACCCGTTATGGGAAAGGGTATCCTTCTTGAACATATACTTAAAATCCTCAGAAGTTAATTCGCTCCATCTGGAATGATATCTTAGAAGTGGAAAGATATAGGTTATAAAATCCTCATCCTCCATCATGGAAGCATTGATTGCACCAATCTTTGCTTGGGATAGCTTCATTCCATCCAGTGTCAGACGATTATAGGCTTCTTTCTGTGGCTCATTATACTTCATAGCCAAGACATTAAAGACTACCACATCCGGCTTTTCGTACTTTAAGGTTTCCTCCAGCAGATAATAGGATTGCCAAATCAGCTGCTGTGCACTCCCGCGGATATAACTGGTAATTCCATAATTCTCCCAAAGGGTGATTGGGGAAATATTTGAGAATACTTCACAGTCCCCAATAAATATCACATCATGCTTCTTTTCTTCATCATAATATTCCTCAATTAAATTTCCTTCCGGAATTTCTGTCATATACTTTGGCATCAATAGTCGCTGAATCATGCTAAGGATAAATATAGCCAGGAAAATTGCAGCTATATTAATCAGTATTTTTTTCTTCATCATTGCACCTTTCATAAAATAATTAGAATGTATTTATCATTTTTATTATGCTTTTGTCTAAATTTACTATTTGCAAATAAAACTGCTAATTCGCAATTAAAACTGACTGTAAATAAACTGACTTGCATCGTAGCCAACACCATAGGCGCCAAAGAGGATCACAGCTAAGAACATTACGAAATAAGCAGTGTAACGTAACAAAATAGGCCTTTCCGCAAATTTTTCACGAACACTACCGGATCTTTGCATCAAACTTACCACTAATACCAGGGTAACACTTAGTATAAGTATTATATAATCAGCCAGGCTTAAACCAAAGGTCATGAAGCCACCCCGAAAAATTTGGCCATAATTATGTTCTGTGAAGATGGTACCGTACATTCTAAAGGTTGTGCTTACATCCCGATAGCAGTCTAAGGTACGCAAAAAGCTCATTAACCAGAAGGTTCTACCTACCTGGAATAGGCGATACCAAAACTTGTCTTTTACTGAAAAACGGCTATGAAATTTGAAATAGAGTGGTTCACATTCCTGGGAAACTAGGATTACAAGGCAATTTAATAGACCCCATACAATAAAATTCCATGCGGCTCCATGCCAAATACCGGTAGTAAACCAAACGATAATCGAAGCTAAATATACCGGAATCCTTTTACCGATCCCATTACCAAACCATTTTCTGCATTTCTTCGATAGATCAAGCATGGATTTACTTACCGAAATGGGGTAAAACATATAATCCTTGAACCAAGTACCCAGTGTAATATGCCATCTTCTCCAATACTCAGTAATGGATTTTGAGAAATAGGGACGGATAAAGTTTTCCTGTATTCGTATCCCTAAAACCTGGGCTATACCGATGACGATATCAATTCCACCGGTAAAGTCACAGTATAGCTCTATTGCATAAAAGAACATTCCGACCAGAACATAAACACCCTGATACTCCTTCGGATTTCCTACAATAGTATTTACAGCAATCAATAGCCGGTCGGCAATAACCAACTTCTTAAAATAACCCCAAAGGATTCTTTGTAATCCAAAGGATACCTCCCTAGCATCAAAGAAATGCTCTGAATATAAGGTTTCCTTTAAATCATCAAAACGGCTGATCGGTCCCTGGATCAACTGAGGAAAGAAAGAAACGAATAAAGCCAATCGAAATACATTCTTCTCTGCAGAATATTTTTCCCGATAGACATCGATAATATATCCCATTGTCTGGAAGGTATAAAAAGATATTCCTAAAGGCAAGGCAAAGCGGAAGAATGGCAGTTCTTTTCGCACATGAAACAGGTTTAGAAGACTGTTAATATTCGCAATTGTAAAATCCGTATACTTTAATACTGCCAGAATTCCAAAGTTAAGAAGAAGGCAAACTACCAAGAGCCTTCTTTGTTTTTTCTTCATGGATGTTTTGTATTCTTTTCTCTCTTCTCTAGAAAGGCTTCCCTTACTTTCCTTAAGGTAATCCGATGCAGTCTGTTGCAGCCTATGAATTCGATTACTAATAAGGTAAGTGGAAAGTGTTGTTGCCATAATATACAAAAGGTAGGTTCGTCCTGCAAAGGCATAGAACAGGTAACTAGCGCCAAGTAGTAGTATCCATTGATACTTTTTTGGCATTAGATAATACAGGATAACTAATACAATTAGAAACAATATAAATTCATATGATGTAAAAAGCATAGTATCCCCCTATTATTCTTCATCAAGGATACGCTCAACCATCGCATAGATAGCCTTGGCAGAATTAAAATTCTCCGGTTTGATTTCCTCAACCGGAATCGTAATATCAAATTCATCGCTGAGATCGGATACAAGTGTAACAATATCAAAGGAATCAATGATTTTATCATCGATTAAAGTTTCACAGGTATCATAATCTACTTCTGGGTGTAATCCTTTTAAAATCTCTACTATCTTTTCCATAATAATTCTCCATTCTAAGTTTTTCTTTTATAATAAATTCTATATTTAACTGATCGGTTAGAAAAATGGTCTTACTCTATTTATCTATTTTGTTTGAGCGTTGCAACTCTTATATTACTTTTGATTATATTTGTTTTTCAGTAGTACCCGATCAATTTTCCCATTCGCGGTTAGAGGCATCGTTTCCAATGCTTCAATAACATTAGGAACCATGTATCTAGGGAGTTTTTCTTTCAGGTAGGTTGCAACCTGGGCTGGTGTAACTTCACCAACATAATATAAAATGATTTTTTTCTTATCATGATCAAATAGGGAACAAGCACTCTTGATCTTCTCCATCCCATTGGCTACGATTTCAATTTCACCAAGTTCAATCCTATGTCCCATATGCTTGATCTGGTTATCTTTACGGGATACGAATATCAATTCCCCTTGCTCATTATATTTACCTAAGTCACCAGTCCGATAAATCAACTCCGGATAAGCCTTATTTAAAGGATTCTGGACAAATACCTCTTCTGTCTTTTCAAAGTTATTGTAATATCCTAAGGTAAGGGAGGTTCCACGGATACAGATTTCTCCCACTTCTCCAAACTTTGCTTCCTGATTATTCTCATCCAAGAGAATGATCTCCGTATTGTTAAATGGTCTACCGATCGGAATGACTTCATCCAGTGCAAATTCACGATTAACCTCATAATAGCAGGACATTCCGGTTGCCTCCGTCGGTCCATATAGGTTAACAAATCTTGTATTTGGCAGATGTTTTTTCCAACGATTAAACTGTTTTATGGGGAAAACCTCACTACCAAAAGCGATGGTATGAAGGTATCTTGGTACTTCCTTTTCTAATGCACCAAAAGCAGAAATCATAGTTAATGCTGATACTACCCAACATATGGTATTGATCTTATATTCATTTAAAAACTCCACCAGCTTTAATGGAAACATAAAATAAGTCTTCGGTATCAAATAGGTCGTGGCCCCAAACTTTAATGTGGGGTAAAGTTCCTTTAAGCAGGCATCCACATAGAGTGGTGTTTGACTTCCGAATATCGTATTCTCATTAAATTGCAAAACTTCCGATAGATTTTCAATATAATCGATGACGGATCGATGACAAGCAACTACCCCCTTAGGAATTCCAGTAGAACCTGAGGTAAATACGATATAGATAGGATCGGTATCAATCTGGCGATCTCTCGTCCTTTCTAGCAGTTTGTCATTGATCGGGCTAGTAATCATCTCTTCATAGAAATAAACCTTCCCATGATAGGGAAATGTCTCAAGTAACTTACCTGTTTCTTCATCACAGATCACTGCCTTCGGATGCAAACTTTGAAAAATCAGCTCAATCCGATGCCTTGGCATTTCATCATCGATAGGAACATAGTAATTACCGCTATAAATCACTCCATAAAAGGTTACGATTGTTCTTGGATGTTTCCCCATGAATACAACAATGGGCTCCCTATAATGCCCCTGCTCTTGAAGATAAGTTCCGATTGCTCTCGACTGATGAAATACCTCTTCAAAAGTAATTCCCATTTTCTCATCTGCGTAAGCAATTTTCTTCGGTACCTTCCTTACTGTTTGTTCAAGATATTCTAAAACATTGCGTTGCATATACTTAGTGCCTCCATTATCACGTAATTAAAGAATTATATTCTTTTTTTATCTTTGCATCACATAGCTGGATGGAATGCATAGCTAATACCTCTAAAGCATCTA
Source organism: Clostridiales bacterium (assembly GCA_012519195.1). Classification (GTDB taxonomy): domain Bacteria; phylum Bacillota; class Clostridia; order Lachnospirales; family Lachnospiraceae; genus Mobilitalea. Next base: position 11,035 of record JAAYQP010000010.1, read on the forward strand.
AAAAACCAGTTCCGATAGAATTATCCCGTTTAATTAAAGACAATTCGGTGCATCCTAATACTATAGTCTCTGCACCATTGCTTTTTAATTCTTCAGATACAGCATAAAATTTGTCCATATCGGGCGCTTGATTTGCCTTAATATTTTGATAAATCAAACTCGATAGATATGACTGCATCCCTTGGGATGGAATTACTGCTTTTATTCCAAACTGTTCTAATTCGGATTGGAAAACTTTGCTATAGATGGTTCCTTCCGTTGCCATAATACCGGCACACTGCACGCCATATAATTTTAAGTAGTTTACGGTCTCCTTAATCATATGGATCACCGGTACTCCAAGATTAACTGCTATCTGATCATAGAAATTATGCCCAGTTACGCAAGGAATTGCGATATAATCTACTCCTGATGATACCAGGCTTTTTCCTGCCTCAATCATCATCGTTATCGGATTCGCTTTGCTTTTCCCCAAAATATAGTCCGTTCGATCAGGTATGGATGGCTTGCTATAGATCAACATTTCGATATGGTCTTGATCCCTTAATGCATCCGTCATTTGTATGATTAGCTCATAAAAATGTACTGTAGCTAAAGGACCCAGACCACCAATAACACCTAGTTTTTTCATTCTTTGCTCCTTCCGGATGTTGATTCCTCTATAATCAACTGAACTTCGCATATATTTTACTAGTTTTCTGGCGTAGCCGGATATAAGCTATGGTCAAAATTATAATAATTATTCCCTCGATACTCGGTATACTCAGCTACCTTTGCATCCGTCATCATAAAGGTATCCATACGATCCCGATTTGGACAGGTATCAAAATGGTACCAACCATCTCCACAATTAATCAGATTCCAAAAATGCTGCGTCTTGCCGCCAACTCTCGTTACACGCATATTATCAATACCTGCTCTAGTAAGTAAAGCCTCCGACACTGCATAGTAGGTAAAGCAATCGCCTAAGCCATTTTTTATTCCACGGTATGCCTCGGCCTTCCAATCGGACTTATCCGAGCTTCCAGTGTAGGAAACATGTCCTTTTACCCACTTATAAATAGCATAAGCCACATCTCGCTTTGTCATGGTATCCTTTGTTATTTTTGCCAAGATCCCATCGGCCAGTTCATTTAACATTTCATCTGTAACGACAAATTTCTTAACTGTAATTGTTGCTGTCTTGACTGCAGTATTACCTGCCAAATCTGTAGCAGTATATTTAACTTCATAGGTTCCTTCTCTCTTTAAATTTACGGAACTGGAGTTAATCTGAAGTTTAACATTCTCGTCCTTATTGTCGGTAACAAGAATCCCTTCCCTATAGGATAAAGCATCTCCAATATAAACCAATTTATCCCGCACGCCTAATATTACGGGTGGCTCTGTATCTTCTTTCACAGTAAGTTGCGCTGTCAGCTCCGCCTGATTACCACTTTCATCCTCTAGAATAAGAATCACGGACTGATCACCTAATAAGGTGAAATCTGGCAGTGTTTTATAGGAAACCTTAACTTCAGATACATCCATGATTTCTGTAACAAAGGATGCCGCTTCTATAGTTTCATCATTCCAGATCTCCTGGGATACCACTCTTGCACTAGGCGGTGTCGTATCTACTACATTAATCTGGGCATTTACTCCCTTTCCATTTACATTCAGCAAAATATCATGGGTCGTCGGTTTACTAAGGTCGAGCTTTGACAGATCTGTTTCAAAAGTCACTCGGTAGTCATCCTCCGATAGAAAATCCTTCGTTGTCAACATTGGGTTGGTTCCTGCTTCAACAGTAACCGGTTGAAGTTCCAAAACGGATAACTTTGCCTTCAGTTCGGAATAGTTGCCACTGGTATCCCTAAGTACAATTATGACCTCCTTGTCACCAGCAACCGTCACATCCGGTATTTCTTTAAATGACACTGTAACCGGGGTAGCATCCATGATATTGGTAGCAAACTCTTCTGCTTCAATGGTCTCACCTTTTACAACGACTTGATCCACAGGTGTAGCTAGGGGAGCCATAGTATCAATAATTTCTAGGGATGAGTTGTAGATCTTGTCCCCTATTTTAATCTGAATTTCATGGGTCCCTGGATTCTTTAAATCCAAGGAATTCATATCCGTGACAAAGATACCTGTCTCATCCTCGTTTGTTAAAAATTTTTCTACTTCTAACATTGCCATCGGTGTACCTGCTTCTATCGTAAGGGCCTTAACCACCTTTGACTTGTATTGTAATACTGCAATCATGCCAATGAAGATAAGAAGCCCAAGTCCTACGGTCAGCTCAATGATAAGCTTTCTCTTCTTTAATTCCCCTTTCATCATATCCTCCTTAGGTTTCTAATGATAAGAAAGAGTTTCCCTTGCGAAACTCTCGCGCCGAGCACGTTCTGCCGTAGGCAGATAACTTCAGAAGAATATATGTAACATATATTCTTTATGTGCTGAGTGTGCATCCTTGCGGAGCATTTTTTTATTAAATAGGACGTTCTTTCCTATTTAATAAAATAATTAATCGTAAGATCTACTTACGATTAATTATCAATATTCTTTTAGAAAACCCTCTTTTAAACTTTTAGGTATATCTTAATGTTTTTACTAATAAAAGTCAATATTTTTGGTATTATATAACAATACCATTTAGCACTTTAAGATAAATGAAAGCTATTAACCTAGATTTTATTGTACAGGCGTAACAGTGATTAAAGATTTATCGTAGATGTAATAATGGTTGCCCCGAAGTTCAGTTAGCTCCTCAACCTCTGTTTCTGTTAGATAGAAGGATTCATGATGATCCTTATGGGGTGTTGAATCAAAATGATACCAACCCTCACCACAATTAATCAGACTCCAATAGTGCCTGGTTCTACCACCCTCACGGGTTAATGGAATGTTATCAATACCAGCACGGTTTAATAAGGCTTGAGAAACAGCAAAATAGGTAAAGCAGTCACCAACACCCTTTGTAATACCTCGATAGGCTTCCGCCATCCAATCCGTTTTATCTGAATTGCCGGTATAGGCAATATGCCCTTTGGTCCAGGAATAGATTTCCTTGGCAATCTCTTTTTGACCCATGGAATCATCCGTAATCCGGGACAAGATATCATCCAGTAGCTGGTTCAAGGCATCCAAGTCCACACTGAGGGGCATGACGGTTATCATGCAACTTTCCGTCGTTTTGTTACCAGAGCTATCTATGGCTGTATAAATCACCGGATAGGTTCCCTCCTTCTTAAGATTCACTGCACTGCTATCAATCTCAAGTTTAATCTCTTTATCCTTATTATCCAATACCTTCACATCTTTTCGATAGGAAAGGGTTTCCCCAATATATACGGTAATATCTCGCACTCCCATGATAACCGGTGCTTCCGTATCCTCTTTAATGGTAAGTATGGCAGTAAGGACACTTCGATTACCAAATTCATCTTTTAATTCGATGGAAACCTCCTGCTGCCCAAGGGTGGCAAACTTCGGCTCCTTCACATAGGAAGCTGTTACCTCGGATACATCCTGAATATCTATCACAAAGGATATGGCCTCAATCTCTTCACCAATCCAAATCTCCTGATCCACCGGTGTAGCTGTCGGTGGCTTCGTATCAGTTACCTTAATCCTTCCATTGACCTTTTGACCATCAACCTCAAGTTCAATCATATGAGAACCTGGCTTACTGGTATCCAGTTTGGTTAAATCCGTCAGGATAGCAACTTTATAGTTCTCTCCATTCAAAAAATCCCCAGCTATAATTCTCCATTCACTACCAGCCTCGATTATGGCTTCATTTTTCAGATCAAAGACGGTAAGAACTGCATTCATTAGTGTTTTATTCGCAGCCGCATCTTCTAGTACAATTGACACCTCTTGTTTGCCTACGATGGAGGTGTCCGGCATAGTTTGAAAGCTTACGGTAACCTCTGTAGCATCCGTAATTTCTTTCACAAATTGATCAGCAGTAATACTTTCTCCTTTTATAACCGCATTATTCACAGTGATTGCCGTGGGCGAAGTCGTATCAATTACTTCTAAGGAAGCGGTATATATTTTATCTTCAATCGCAATTTCAATTGGATAGACACCGGGTTTATTAAGATTAATTGTAGTAAGATCTGTGACATAGCTTGCCTTTTTATTTTTATTTACTAAAAACTCTTGAACCTCTACCATTGGACTTCCTGCTTCAATGAGTAGGTCCTTCACCATTAGTGGTCCAAATTCTTTATAAGCATAAGCACCAACAACAATTAAAATTAATAAACTGACCATCAATAGTATAAATAGATTTTTTGTTCTTCTTTTTCTCCTCATTTTGTCCTCCGATAAATAAATAGACCATTTTTATTATATCACTTTCTAAAATATTTACGATTCTATCCTATCTATTCATATCGATTTATTTTTCTTTTTTAGTCTACAAAATTCACCACTTTTCTACTTTTGCATAATGTATATTAGAAAGGAGTTGATTATTATGGGATATAATAATATTTTGGTGGCCGTCGCAGATACCATGACCGTTATGATTCCTGTTGTTCAAAAGGTAGGTCTAGATTTGATTCTAGAGATCCATGGGATCGCAGAATATCACCAAGCAAAGACCGCTTTGATCATCGAGATCGCTTAGATCGTAGAGATCGATACAATCGGTACGACGGTTGCTGTAAGGATAGTATCTCTAGACGAAGCTACTATAATAGACGTGATCGATACGATAGTGGTTACTAGTGGAATATACCCAATATTCGCAAAAGTTACCTGTTGATATATAAGTTCTCCTTGAAATTTTTACGAGCAATTCACATAAAATTACATCAGACGAAGACAGCAAAGTTGCAACGATTACATTTTAATATAGTGTACAAGTATAATAAGCATAAATAGAAGCAAATTACCCATGATTTCGTTGAAAACCCTTTACTTTAACGCTCTATAGTGTTAAAATTGTACTGTGTGTATAATTCTAATAAGCCTTTATAGCTTAAAAACATATAGAGTCAAAATACTACCGGATGAGGAAAGGAGTCCAGCAATGAGCAAAAACATCAGAACACCTGCTGTTGATCATTTATTTGAAGCAATATTAAGTCTAAAGGATTCTGAGGAATGTTATACATTTTTTGAGGATATTTGTACGGTTAATGAATTACTCTCTTTATCTCAGAGATTTGAAGTAGCAAAAATGCTGCGAAACAATAAAACTTATCTTGAAATTGCCGAGAAAACAGGTGCATCAACTGCTACCATTAGCCGTGTAAATCGTTCCTTAAATTATGGTAACGACGGATATGACATGGTCTTTTCTAGAATCGGAAACAAAATTACGGAAGATTAAGAAAAGGGAATGTTACAGAAAGCTTTTGCATTTCTGATAACATTCCCTTCCTACTATTCAAAGTATATCTCAATATTTAGATAACTCTTTCCTAGATTAAAGTGTTCTTATTTCACTGTCGGTTTATTTCCATTCTTCTTCCCATCATTTTGCTTTGCACCGTTATTATGGTCATCCTTTTTAACACCCTTATCCGGCTCATGAGTGTCTCCCATTAAAGATTGATCAATCATATTCTCAATCATATGTTTTCTCATATAAACATCAAAGCATAACATGGTAATAAAGGAAAACATGGTTAGAAAATCATGATCCTCTTTATCGGTGACGTATGCAAAAGACTCCTTCGCTTTCGTCATTTTTCTGATCATATCCTTAGTTAAGGCATCGGTCTGTTCCTCTTGTAAACGAAAAACTTCCTTATAAATATCTTCAAGATCTATATCAGAATTTCCTCCATAATAACGCTTTGTTAGAGGATTAAAAATGCTTTGTATATCATTTATAGACAATATATTCTTAAAATAGTAAATAAATATCAAAAGATACATATGTTCTTTCGAATATTTCTTTTTATAAGGAGGTGGTAATAATTCGTTTTTCGTATAGTTATTAATCATGGTCTTTGTCAACAGCTTATCATCATTATAACGCTTTGAAGATTTTAGGTGTTTGTCCATGAAAGTAGTGACCTGATCCATATATAAATCAATATTCGGTATATCATCCGGTGTAATATATTTTACACCCTTTAAGCTTTCAATTAGATTTCTGATATACTCTTCCTTCGTTGTATCCAATACAATCACCTCTTTATCATTATATAGTATCCATAACTAGATGTCAAAGAGAAAAAATATAGATGAATTCCTTTATTTTCTATTTTTACCGATTAACCCAACCAGATAGAACACTTGAAACAAGAATTTCCCCATGCTATAATTAAACATATGTTTGTGATAGGTACTTTATTGCAACAAATAACAATCGAAACAAGTGTATCTGCCAGTCATTTCACTTGTTATAAATAAAATACTAAGGGCAAGGAAAAATCCGCTTGTCCCAGAAAGGCTTGATACAATATGAGTATATACGACACCTTAAACCCTGAACAAAAAAGGGCAGTGCTTCATGATAAAGGACCCCTACTAATCTTAGCCGGAGCAGGTTCCGGTAAAACTAGAGTTCTAACCCATCGGATCGCTTATTTAATTGAAGAGATAGGAGTAAATCCTTGGAATATTCTAGCCATTACCTTTACGAATAAAGCTGCTCGGGAAATGCGAGAAAGGGTGGACAAGTTAGTTGGCTATGGCTCAGAAAATATATGGGTAAGCACCTTTCACTCCACCTGCGTACGCATCTTAAGAAGATACATTGATACAATTGGATATTCCAGAAGCTTTACCATCTATGATAGCGATGATCAGAAGACACTGATGCGAGAAGTCTGTAAATATCTTAATATCGACACTAAGAAAACAAATGAACGAAGCATTCTCTCTGTTATTTCAAAAGCCAAGGATGAACTAATCACTCCAGAGGAGTTTGAAAGAACGGCTGGAGGTGATTACAATCAGTCTCGCTATGCAAAAGCCTACATAGAATACCAGAGACGTCTTAAGGCCAGCAATGCACTAGATTTTGATGATTTGATCATGAAAACTGTAGAGCTTTTTCAGACCAATAAGGAGGCCCTGACCTACTTCCAGAATCGCTTCCGCTATATCATGGTTGATGAGTATCAAGATACCAATACCGCTCAATTTCATTTGATTCATCTACTATCCTCTGGAATTAATGAATATGGTGATCGTGAATTCAATCTCTGTGTTGTAGGTGATGACGATCAATCCATCTATAAATTCCGAGGTGCCAATATCTATAATATTCTCAATTTTGAAAAGGCCTTTCCCAATGCTCAAGTTATTAAACTGGAGCAGAATTACCGTTCTACGAAAAATATACTAAATGCAGCAAATGAAGTAATTGCAAATAATCAGGGTAGAAAGGACAAGGCCCTATGGACCGACAATGAAGAAGGGGAACCGGTTCATTTTACACATTTTAACACAGACTTTGAAGAGGCTGACAATATCACTGCGGAAATTCAACGGATGGTCGAGAGTGGTGAGGCAAACTATCATGACTTTGCTATACTCTATCGTACCAATGCACAATCCCGTCTCTTTGAGGAGAAGCTTGTGATGCGCAATATTCCCTACCGGATCATAGGAAGTGTAAACTTCTACGCTAGAAAAGAAATTAAAGATATCCTTGCTTATCTTAAGACCATTAATAATGGTTTGGACAATTTATCAGTTAAAAGAATTATCAATGTTCCCAGAAGGGGAATCGGATTAGTAACCATTGATAAAGTGACCACTTATGCACTTCAAGAAAATATCAGCTTTTATGAAGCCCTTACCCGGGCAAATCATATTCCCGGACTAGAGCGTATGGCTTCTAAGATCACTCCCTTTGTAAGTCTGATCGAGGGATTAAAATCAAGGTTAAACCAAGAGGGCTATTCTCTGTCTGAATTAATTGATGATGTACTTGATGCAACCGGCTATCTTCGGGAATTAGAAGAGGAAAATTCTGAGGAGGCTATGGATCGTATCGCCAATATTGATGAATTAGTGAATAAGTTGGTAACCTACGAGGAGAATGCACCAGAAGAGCCTACACTGGCTGGTTTTCTTGAGGAAGTTGCCTTGGTATCTGATATTGATAATCTGGAAGAAGGAGCTGATAATATCGTCCTGATGACTCTTCATAGCGCCAAGGGTCTGGAATTCCCATATGTTTATATGTGTGGAATGGAAGAAGGAATCTTCCCAGGATATATGTCAATTTATGCGGAAAATCCCGTAGAAGAGATCGAGGAAGAACGCCGACTTTGCTATGTCGGTATCACCAGAGCAATGAAATGCCTTTCCCTTAGTGCAGCCAAGCAACGAATGCTGCGAGGTGAGACACAATTTAATAGACCTTCCCGCTTCATTCAGGAAATACCAAGGTATCTATTAAAGGTAACTGCTCCCGGACCCGGAAGATTTCCTTCTTCTAATCAAAATTCAAATTTTACTACTACAGCTAGGGAAAATAATCCCATGAACACTAACTTTGATAAGCAAAATTCATGGTCAGCTAAAAAAACTACCGACTCTTATAAGCCCTATCTACTTCCTAAAGCCAAACACTTTGAGGGTAGTAATATGGGAAGCCTGGATTACGGAGTCGGTGATTCCGTGAAACACATTAAATTTGGAGTCGGCATTGTAACCAATATTACCAAGGGTGGAAAGGACTATGAAGTTACGGTAGATTTCCCCAAATTCGGAGTTAAGAAACTGCTCTCGACTTTCGCCAATTTGGTGAAAATTAATGAATAATGGTATATAATGTAAAACATGTTTCTAACATTCGATAGAATAAAGCGAAAATCAAGCTTATCTAAAACATTTTTTATATTTTGAATACATTTACTTCCTAAACTTATGATATTTTATAGTAAAAAAGCATAATCTGTGATATACTATATTCGATTTAAGCAGATAATTTTTAGCATTTATTCTGCGCAATTTAGAAATAATAATGAGGTATACAATTATCTAGAAAGGAAGTGCTATCATGGGAAATAAAATCGACGATTTTTTAAGTGCCATGAAACTTGGAGAGCTTCTCCATAGAAAGCAACCTATGGAGAAAAAAAGAAATACGTTATTGTGTGTACTAGCCATTATCGGAGCAGTTGCTACTGTTGCTGCTATTGCCTACGCTGTTTATCGGTATATGAATCCAGATTATTTGGATGATTTTGACGATGATTTTGATGATTATGAAGATGACTTTGATGATGATTATACTGATGAAGCCTTAGAGGCAGAAGCAGATACAACGACTGATGATTCTACTGTGGATATTACGGCTACCCGAGATACTGCAGAATAATAGAATATAGAAAATATAAAACCTCCAATCAGCGATTTCCTTTCGAAAATTGCAGATTGGAGGTTTTGATTTTACATCTTACTTAACCTATTATTGATTAAGCTTCCGATCATCAAGATACCGTAATTAAATCGATTTATTGAATTACTTTTCTAATGCTTTTTCAGCAAATTTCCTAGTAATAACATCCTCATAGGGAACTCTGGCTGTTAATTCCCCTGCCATATCGAGGATATCTTGTAATAGATTCAAGCTCTCTTCTTCAAAGATCAAGTTATCCTTCCAGGTATCCTGATCATAGTATCTGGTTACGATCATCACTAGCTTCTCATTTTCCGTTTCTGGGAATTGTGGTGCAATTACCTTGGCAATTTCTTCTGGTGTATGGGAATTCACATATTCCATTCCTTTCTGTATCGCATTGGTAAATCCTTGGATGACCTCTGGATTCTTCTCAATATAGCTCTTCTTTGCTGAGAATGCGGTATATGGAACCTTACCACTCTCCACACCAAGGGAAGCAACTACTTTACCAGCGCCCTCCAACTCCAGTGCTGTCGCTTGTGGCTCGAATTCAATTGTGTAATCCCCTTCTCCGGATGCAAATGCCTGGGCGGTCAAACCAAAGTCGATGTTTTGAATAATATTAAGATCCTTGGTTGGATCAATTCCCTGTTTCTTAAGAATATACTCAAATACCATCTGAGGCATACCACCTTTTCGGCCCCCTATTACTGTTTTACCCTTGATATTATCCCAGGTAAATTCCTCATTTACATCCCTAGATACCAAGAAATTCCCTGCTCTTTGAGTCAGTTGGGCGAAGTTCACGACATAGTCACTGGCCCCCTCATTGTATACATAGATGGAAGCTTCCGCTCCCATAAAGCCTATGTCTGCATCCCCTGAGAGCACCGCTGTCATTGTCTTATCAGCGCCCAAGCCATTTACCAGATTTACCTTAAGTCCTTCCTCTTCAAAGTACCCTTCCTCAAAGGCAACGTACATTGGGGCATAAAAGATCGAATGGGCCACTTCGTTTAAGGTAATTTCCTTTGGCCCTTCCTTTCCTTTACATCCTACTACCACGGCTGTCACCATGGCGATTAATATCAGCATGCTTACAAGCTTTTTTTTCATACAAAACCTCCCAGAAAATATACTACTTCTATAATATATCTCCCGGGAGGATAGTTTGTGCTTGCCTATCTATCAATTATTTCTTTTTACCTAAAGTAACATTTAAAGTTCTCTCAACATATTCACCATTTTGGAGTTCTTTTATTACTAGTTTAATTTCATCTCCAGCTCTTCGATAGGAAAGGATATTTAATAAATCATCTATGGTTTTAATCTTTTGCTTGTCAATTCCTACGATGATATGTCCCTGCTTGAGTCCTGCTTGATCTGCCGGTGAACCTTCTACTACCTGATTGATATATACCCCAATTGGCATATTGAAACGTTCTGCATATAGTTCCGTCACTTCCTGTGCGGAGTCTAAGTAAACTCCAAGGAAACCTTGATCCTCTGTTTCTATTTTTTCTCGGGTAATCAGTTCATTAATCATAGGAAGTGCATCCGAAATTGGTATTGCATAACCCATTCCTTCTACTTCTTTCGATGCATATTTTACCGAGTTAATACCGATTACTTCCCCTGAGGTATTAATTAATGCGCCTCCACTATTTCCAGGATTGATTGCCGCATCAGTCTGTAAAAGAGTCATGTTAATGTTATCGATCGTTACTTCTCTATTCACTGCGCTAACATATCCAACGGTTACAGACTGCCCATAGCCCAGTGCATTTCCAATGGCTATTACCATTTGCCCAGGTTGCATTAATTCGGAGTTACCTAAAGTAGCAACCTTTATGATAGAAGCAGTTTCTTCACTTAAGTCATCTAAGTCAACGGATAGTACCGCCAGATCCGATCTCGCTTCTGCTCCTTTTACAACCGCTTGTGCCGTTGTTTCATCGGAGAAGACAATCTCTACGGTTTGTGCTCCTTCTATTACATGATTATTTGTTACAATTAGGATTTCCGAGCCATTTTGTCCAATAATAATACCGGAACCGCTTCCCTCAACCGGTTCATTATACTGTCTTCCAAAGAAGTCATAGCTTGTGTAGACGGAGGAGGAATTAATAGCGACTATGGAAGGCATTACATTGGCTACAATATCGGAAACATCGGTAACTATCTCATCACTGGATATTTTGGTTGGTAGAGCTGAGGGCTCAGTATTTTCCATGATGTTTAATTCTCTACCTTCATTCCTATTGTTTTCAATGGAGCCTTTTGGCTCAGTAAAATAGGTAAAGCCTTGAAAAACTGCGCCGGCTATAATACCAAAAATCACGGCAGAAGCTGTTAGCTTTAATGCATTTTTAAAGCCCCGCCATTTGCCTGACTTTGCCTTATTCTTCTTAGTATTAGAAGTAGTCTCAGGAGTTGGATAAGTTGTATAGGGTGTAGAATATCCGGAATAGTATCCGCTATTATTATAGGTCTGGCCACCCTGATTCGAATAATTATATTCCTGAGCCCCTTGATTGTGATAGCTGTAGTCCTGTTTTATCTGATTATAACTATATCGATATTGGCTGCTGGGATATTGTATCTCTTGATTGCCCTTGCTATTTTGTTGCTGATAGCTATCATTACCGCTACCGGCTTGATTGTTATTTTCGCTATAATTGTCATTCTTATTGTTATATTCATTTTCCATATCGATGTCTCCTTTCATCATTCTAGAGGTGAGCTACTTACTAACTTAGCTCTTGTAATAACCCTTATTTTCTATTTCAATCTAACGTCATTACCATTTGATGATTAAAGTATAGCATCAAAATATGTTCACTTTGTGATTAGACCTTGAAGAAAATGTGAAGGAAAGATACTATTCTACCGGCAAATAGCAGCCCAGTATCTTCATATCAATTGCTTCTTCTTTTATACTGGTCAAGGCATTTTGAATAACCGGTTGATCTATCCTTCCCTCGACATCGATAAAAAAGCGATATTCAAATGTTTTTCCTGGTATCGGCCTGGATTCAATCCGGGTCATATTAATATTGTTGAAGATAAAATGGGATAACATATGATAGAGGGATCCGCTTTTATGTGGAAGTGCAAAACAAATGCTGGTACATTTGGCATCTCTTTGATAAACCCTTTGATTGGAGATTATGATAAATCTAGTTGAGTTATTCGCTTCCTTATTAATCGCTTCTTTCAAGAGCTGTAAGCCATGAAATTCTCCCGCTACTCTACTTGCAATCGCTGCTTGCGTTACCTTTCCATCCTCTAATATTTTTCTTGCACAGCTTGCAGTGCTACCACCTTCCATTGGTCTTATCTCAGGGTGTTGCTCAAAAAAGTCGGTACATTGTAGCAATCCCTGCCGGTGAGAATATACCGTCTTAATATCAGAAAGGCTTGCTCCGGGAATTCCCCAAAGGCAATGTTCTATTTAATTACATGTTCTCCAATAATTGTATTATTATAATCCGCTAGCAGGTCATAGATATCCGATAAGGTTCCGGTAGAAGAGTTCTCAATCGGTAAAACTCCATAATCCGCCTGCCCTTCCTTTACAGCCTGCATAATCTCAGCAAAGCTTCCCATGGGTATTCCCAATACCTCTCGATTAAAATACTCCATCATGGCCTGCTCCGTGTAGGATCCCTTTTCTCCATAATAAGCAATTCTTGTATTGCTGTTCGATGTAATGCGGTCGATAGCTTGAAATCCAAAGCTAGCTTGATTATTGAGTAAGGTATACTGAAGTCTTCGGCTTAGGGCCATGATCTGGGTAAATAAATCACGGACCGCCTTTTTGTGGAAATCGTCCTGTACCATTGCCTCTAAGGCTTCCAGTTTCTCCTTTTCTCTTACTGGATCATAGACTGGTTTTCCAACCCCTCTTTTATATTCGGCAACATCTTTTGCAAGTTGCATTCTATATTGAAAAAGTTCAACAAGCTTTCTATCTACTTCATCGATTTTCTTTCTACTATCCTGAATATCAATCACTCTGAATCCTCCATTTATAAGATTTTAATTATATGTATCGTAATTGTTTTGACCATTATACTATTTTATCTTGTCGCTTGCAATCAAACTTCTTCCCTTATTGCATAATTAAAAGCTGAGATATATAATAGAACTATCACTAAGGACATATTCGGAGGAACCTATGATTAAATCGATTGGAAGATTTCTAATATCTCTATTGGTAATTACTATTATTGGAATAGGGGGACTATGGATCTATACGCAAAATAAAACTTTTCTAAATGATGAGAATGAAGTAGGCAATACTGCCGGTAACATCTATAATGGTGGACTTTTTGTCGAACAGGACGGATCTATCTATTTTAGTAATGAGATGGATCAGGGAAGTCTTTATGTAACCGATTCGAATTTGCTGAATTTTAAGAAGGTACATAATGATAAAGCGGTATTTATCAATGTGGACGAAAACTACATTTATTATGTTCGGGCCAATAATACAAGGGGAAATAATGCAGCTAATATTTTAATGTATAACAATACTGGAATCTATCGGATCAAACAAAACGGGACTGATTTAAAGGTGGTATCCCATAACCCTGGAGCCTATCTTACCTTAAAAGGTAACCATCTATATTATCAAAAATATGATGTTGAAAAAGGTTTATTCCTACACCGAAATGCAATTGACTGCTCCGAGGAAAAACTACTGTTTCAGGATGCTGTAATACCTGCCTCTATTATAGATAACACCCTATACTTTGCAGGATATTCTAAGGACCATAATCTAAATAGCTTAGACCTTCGTAGTTTTAATGACAAAATCTATCTGGAAGGCACTTATCTCTATCCCATCTTCCATGGTGATTATCTGTATTATATCAACATAGAAGATAATTATAAGATATATCGAAGCAATATCGATGGCACTAACCCCACTCTGTTAGTGGATCGTCGTTGTTCTACCTACAATATCACCAACAGTGGAAAATACCTTTACTATCAGGTTGATAATGGAAAAAACAATCATATTGGTCGACTTAATCTGGAGACAATGGAAAAAGAGCTTATAATGAAAGGCGATTTTAAACAGATCCATGTTACGGAGAATTATGTATTCTTCAAAGATTTTGATGATAGCAATACCTATGTCAATTCAGCAGATAGCCAA
>JAAYQP010000097.1 GCA_012519195.1 Clostridiales bacterium
CAAATCCTGAAACACTTAACCACTGGGATGCTATTGGAAATACGGAAGAAAGAAATAGATATCTCTGGTTTTTACACCAAACTAGTACAATTATTATGAGTAATGCCACAAGGATCTTCACAATCGTAAGTAGCTTAGAGCGTTTCACATTAGGTAATTCATTACGCTTTCTTTTTATGCACCAGATTATTATCTTGTGGCTCTGGTAGATAATCGTTGACCAGATCAAGGCAATGACAGCCCACAGTCCATATTTACCCCAAATAATCCGCTCCATTCCGATCGTATCCACCCCTAACCACTGTGCCCAATCTCTTAAAAGATGGGAGATAAAGGGCCAGCTTCTCTGGCTGTTCGTCAGAATTACTATGGCATCCCCGCTTTCAGGTATGGAATGATAATGCGTCATTATCCCGCTTCCTTGTCCGCCATGCGATATTGCCCGATAGCCATTCGGCAGAGTTTCAAGGTAATGGCCTAAGCCATAAGCATGAAATACCAAATTATATATCCCGATATCTTTAAATGCCGGCATATACATTGTTTCTATAGTGTTTGGATTAAGGATCTGCTTATCATAAGGAGAATCCTTCATCCCAGCCATGGTAAAAGTCGCTATATCCTCTGCTGTTGAAAATAGCCCTCCCGATGCCTTTTCCGGATATACATAAGCGGGAACAGGCTTTCCTTTTAAATCATATCCCACAGAAACTGCATCTTCTAAGCCTTCATTCCAGATAAAGGTTGAATGCTTCATTCCTAAAGGAAGCAGAATCTCCTGCCTCATATATTCATTGAAGGCTTGACCTGTAACTTCTTCAATCAATAGTTCCAACAAATTATAGCCGGTATTGGAATAGGAAAATGCACTACCAGGTTCCCTGATAAGTACAGCTTCTATTGTAAGCTTTTCTTTAAGCGAGGGCATTTTTTCATAGGGAGAATAAATGGTAAATACATCTCCCAAAGGAAGCCCTCCGGTATGACTCAATAGTTGTCTTACCGTCACTTGTTCAGTTGAAATCTTGCTATCAGGGAAGTTCCAATTCTTAAAATACTTTATTATAGGAGCATCTAATTCAATTCTTCCTTGTTCAACCAACTTCATAATTCCCCAGGCGGTAATCGATTTTGAAATAGACTGCACTCGCATAGGAGTATCTGTTGTGAGCTTTCTCCCACTTTCTAGATCGGCATAGCCATACGCTTTTGACCAGACAAGCTCCCCTCCCTTGACAAGGGCGATACTGCTACCTGGAATATCGTAAAAATTCATAAGAGTGGGTATTCGTTTATCAAGATGCGAGGTATATTCATCAAGAGGGGCTTGTGGCCTTACTTTTTTTGTAAATGGAAACAGTCCCGAAATCGGTGCTAGCAAAATAAAACAAATGAACATTACAATGGGTACAATCTTCCAGAGATAACTTCTCCGAATGTAATCCATCTGATTTCCTCCATTTTTCAATTCTTATGAATTAGCCTTAAGGTTTCTTCCATAGCGTCATAAGCAGGAACCTGTACATCTGGAACTAGTGGTATATTAGACTTAGATTCATTAGGCCTTATAAAATACTTATAGGATACCGTGAGCACAAGCCCTGCATTTGGTGTCTGAAAATAAAGAATATCCCCATAGGAAGAAGGCATATTGCCAGGAGACTCCCCAACCACCTTACATAGCCCGTTATCAGACAGTAAAGTCGCAAAATCCATAGCGGCGCTAAAGCTATCCGTACCGGTCAGTACATATACATCTCCTGAAAATACATCATCCGCTTGCTTATTCTTTCTTTGTCGGGGCTTATAATTCCATAGTATCGGGCCAAATCGTACTTGGGAGCCTCCAACCTGATATCTCTCCACTGGAAGGTAACGTATAAATTCGTTAGCAACCAAGGAATTTCCACCGGGGTTACCTCGCAAATCCACAATAACACTATGAACTTCTTCATTTTGTACCAATTTAAAGAAGTCCTTCAGAGCATCTTTATAGTTTTTGTCATAGATGCATTGACGAAGCGTAAAAATGCCGACACCGGATGCCACATCGATCGAATAATTATAGAATGGCTCCGTTCCTACTGGTATGGCTGTCGCGCTTTCCTGTAGCTCAAAAACTTCTATGATGGGACTTTCTTCATTTGCTTCTTCCAATAAAATTTCAACTTCCTGCTTGGCGTTTATTCCTAAGAAAGCAAGATAATCACTGCGATTGATGCGGGAGGCAAAGGCATGAAGAGCCCAGGCATCAAGTTCATAGGAAAATTGCTCCTGGAATTGCTCATAGAGCTGTTCTACAGAAACACCACCGATCTTACGAACAGTATATCCGCTATATTGACCACCTGAGCAAAGCAAACTTTGACCTTCCCATGAAAACATCAGTGGCAGAAACCTTGTATCCTCATGGTATGGACCTACTGTAGTATGGGCATCACCTAGGCATGCCAAAACCCGAGATGCACTTTGCCATAATGACAGAACACTAGCCTCCT
This sequence comes from Clostridiales bacterium, assembly GCA_012519195.1. GTDB lineage: Bacteria > Bacillota > Clostridia > Lachnospirales > Lachnospiraceae > Mobilitalea. Next base: position 2,499 of record JAAYQP010000097.1, read on the forward strand.
CTTTTTCGGCAAGCTCTATATATTCCCGCTCATATGCTTCTTGAACCACCACTGGTAGACTGGATATACAGGCAGGATGGCGCTCTTTAAGACGACTTACAATAAATTTCAAATCCTGGGCAGCCTGCATCCCGGTAAGGACGGTGTCAAGCTTCTCAGATTGTTCAAAGGTGCTTATGGTCTCCCTGTGAGGGTCAAACCATAACCGCCATACCCCAATAAGCGCTGCAGTACCCAAAACAAGAACAGAAAGCATTATCCCAATTTGCTTAATCCTTATCTTATTCATCCTTAAACTCTATCCTTTTCGCCGCTTCCCTTATCGAGCAGGATTGATGCAATAAGGCCGATCATCAACCCCACAGCTGCACCACCGATCATACCAGCCGCAATATGAAAGCTAGCTAATATTGAAACCAGGCTCCCGATTCCGAAACCGAATACAATTCCTAGTCCAGGTAATAGCATTTTAATAGACTTATTGTTTTTTGACATATCCTCACCTCCGTTCTATTCTAAACGTCTCCGTTCTATCCAAAAAGTAATGTCGTATGACCTTTTATTTCATTCATGATTACAATCAACTATTTTATTCGTTCTTCAGCGGGTAACTATCATATCATTGGAGATCTTAATTTCGTATGGGCTCAATGATCTCCTCCAATAATGAGGTATACACTTCTTCTAAAGGGCATTCTTGACGCATGAACTTATATATAATATATGGGCTAAAGTATAAAGACAATAAATTGAAAACTACTTTTTTAATATCTATGTCTGCTTTAAATTCTTTTGTTTCTATTCCTTCCTTCAATAAATCTATAAATAAATCACCTACCGTTGGTAAATCTATTTTCGCTTTATCAGGAAAAAGATCTTGTCGATTCGGAAACTGATATATAAAATCCGCTCTAGTATATTCCACTTCCTTAATGATATAGATATCTCTTCTTAATATATGACTAATATAGAGAGGCATTTGATTCGCATATTTTTGATCCTCCTTCACTGTAAAATCAAAAATATATTTAATCTTATCAAAGCATGTTGACTTTTCAAAATCTTCCGTTTTTAATGCAACCAGAAGTTTAGCACAGAAGCAATGTCCATAAAAAGTATAAATATGTTCCTTAGTCGGAAAATAGTTAAAAAAAGTACCTCTAGATATACGCACTAAGTTGCATATCTCATCTACAGTAACGGTTTCATAGTCTTTTTTAATAATTAAATCCAGAAATGTTTGTAAAATATTAAATCTTGTTTGGGCAAATTTAAAGTCCCTGAGGGATTGATGATTCGATTTATTCAATTTATACTCCTTATCTAAACATGAGTTGTTATATAATTTTATACTATAGTACAATTTTATATTAACTTATTATATTTCCATTTTCAAGGATTTCTTTGATTGTATCGGATAGAAAAGATCTCTTCCAAACATTGCACCATCGTATATTTTTATACTGTAGTATAATAATATTATATTCTATGTCGTATTTTCTGTCAACTATCTCCTGTTATAAAAATATCAAAATTTTTGGTCGTTTTTAACTTTTAGAAAAAAATTAAAGGTAACTAGTTACTTTTATATTACGTAACCAGTTACCTTCTTTGCAATTTTTATTTTCTTCTTGCTATCGCCTTATAAATTTAGCTCCATTTCTCCGCCCATTTTTGAATTTCATCCATTGCGCTTTGAAGTTCGGCTCCTTTTTGCGTTAGCTCATATTCGATTCGTACGGGAACCTCCGGATAGACTTTGCGGACAACAATTCCTTCTCTTTCTAATTCCTTAAATCTTTCTGTAAGCATACGAGCACTCATATTGGGAATTGCTTCCGCAATATCGGTAAATCGCTTTTGTCCACTCAGTAAGGTTCTAATAATTAAACCAGTCCATCGCTTACCTAATAATTCAAAAGCACTTTCAAACTTAGGACACATATGATAATTTTCCATATACTTCACCACCTAGGGTTATTCTATCATGAACAAAAAATGTTCATAATCTTATTACTTCGCTCGGATAATTCAAGTAAGCAAGCATATTCTCACTAGGCTATTATAGCATACTTACTTAAATAAAGAAAGTAAGTAATTTATAGTAATATTCTTTTTAAGGTCCTAATGTAAATTCGTGCTTAGATGAGTCGTCTATTTGACAATTCTTACCCTTTCATTTAAAGGTGCAAACTCTTTATCACCAGGCTCTGAGGTTGGTTTACCAAAAGGCATTTGTGCAATCAGTTTCCAACTATCTGGAATGTTCCATTCTTTTGCAACTTCTTGCTCAATCAATTCAGTATAATGCTGTAGAGAGGCACCAAATCCTTCATTTTCTAGAGCCACCCATATTACAAGTTGTAGCATACCGCTAGATTGCTGTGACCATACTGGGAAGTTATCTTTATAAAGGGCGAATTGTTCCTGAAGAGATTTTACTACATTTTGATCTTCGTAATACAATACGGTTCCATAGGCACTTGCAAAGGAGTTGATTTTATCCTCGGTAGCTTTAAAATTTTCCGCTGGCACAATTTTTCTTAAAGCTTCCATTGTAATATTCCAGAATTTATCGTGTTCTTTCTCTAATAAGACCAATACTCGAGCACTTTGTGAGTTAAATGCGGATGGAGTATATTTAACTGCATGCTCAACGATTTCTTTAATTCTGTCGTCGGAAACTACCTTTTCCTTACTTAATCCATAATAGGTACGTCTTTCTTCAATTGCCTTTGTAAAATCTTTGTTCATATGAATACCTCCTAAATTTATTTGTTTATTATTTGTGAGAAAAAAATCTTTTATCTTATCGTACAAAGTCATTTTATTCTCCCCTTCCTAAGTAATATAATTATTACTTAATCTTATTAAAATATACATCTCATCTAGACTCTTGCTTTCTCTCATGCCGTTTCTCTCATACCATAATGGATAAATGTTATCTTTTGATATTGTGTTACTTAATGTAAGTTGATTATAAATCGTAACTCCAATAATGTCAATAGGTATAATATGATAAATTTTTAGAAATAAATTGAATAAATAGATATAGCCTACAAAAATGAATTCTCATTTTCATAGGCTAAATAATATTTGCTTCTATACTACTCCATATAGGCACCTTTCATAGCTGAAACTGCTAGCTTGGAGTATATTTTCATAATTCCACTTTTCTTCTTAAATTCAGGCATTACTAGTTGCTTCTTTCTTTTCTCGAGAATCTCTTCGATTTCACTAGGAGTTTTATCTTCACCCTTCACCCCAATAAGATTAAGGGTACGCTTTGGAATATCAATTCGAATTAAATCTCCTTCTTCTACCAAAGCAATCGGCCCTCCCTCGGCAGCTTCAGGACTTACATGACCTATGGCTGGTCCCCTTGTTGCCCCTGAATATCTTCCGTCTGTTATCAGTGCCACCGTATTCGCTAATTCAGGATCGGATACAATAGCTTCCGTTGTATAAAACATCTCTGGCATCCCGGATCCTTTTGGTCCTTCATATCTTATGATAACTGCGTCGCCAGGCTTAATCCTTTTTTCTATCACTGCTTTATATGCCTCTTCTTCACAATTAAATGGCCTTGCTACACAGGTAACTTGAAGCATCTCTTTTGAGATGGCTGAATGCTTAACAACAGCTCCCTCAGGGGCAAGATTCCCTTTTAATACGGCTACCGCTCCCTGCTTCTGTATCGGAGTATTGTAATCCATTATGATATGATTTTTCGTAACACCTCTATCCTCTAGATACTTGTTGCATTTTTCATAGTAATCATTCTTTCTTAATTCCTCAAGATTATCACCTAGAGTTCTACCCGTAACTGTAATAACATCAAGATGGAGATGCTTCTTTATCTGTTCCATGATCCATGGCGTTCCCCCCGCATACCAAAAATACTCTGCAGGGTATTTACCACTTGGGCGAATATTTGTGATGTATGGAATTTTTCTATGGATTTCATCAAATAATTCCGCTTCGATCG
>JAAYQP010000098.1 GCA_012519195.1 Clostridiales bacterium
AAAAGAAACATGTATGTATAAAAAATACTATAATTATACATAAGAGTTCTTATGATAAATATTGTACCCCTTATATTCTTATATATCAAGAAGAAACACCCTGAAATCATTGTACAATAAAGTGTTACAAGAAAGTGTTTCGCTTGCGAAACTCTCGCGCTGAGCACGTTCTGCCGTAGGCAGATAAATTCAAAAGAATATATGTTACATATATTCTTTGCGCTCTGAATGCTCATCCTTCCCGGAGGGCTTTTTATTCAATAGGAAATTCCGAGGAATTTCCTATTGAGTAAAAAGGGATGCACTAAGCTTCCTAACGCATCCCAGGCTCTCTTTTTACTAACTAAATTCTAAATGAAAAGTTCTCAAATCAATATCTAATCACATTTATACTAATTTGAAAATGGTGCTAATTCCAAACGAATAAAATATCCCTGATTATGCTGGCAAACCGGGCATTCTTTCGGTGCACTCTTACCCCAATGAACGTGCCCACAGTTTAAGCACATCCAGCCAATTTCAACATCGGAAACAAATAGTTTATCCTGCTCCAGAAGTTCAGCAAACTTTGCAAATCGATCCCCATGCGTTTTCTCAATAGCGGCAATACTGTGAAATGCTGTGGCAATCTTCTTAAAGCCTTCCTCTTCTGCAATATCTCCGAATTTCTTATAAACTGGATCATACTCCTCATATTCGTTATGCTGTGCTGATCGAAGTAATTTTGCCACATTTTCGTGAATGTCTACCGGGTACCCACCATCCACATGGATATTTTCCCCAGCTAATTCCTTAAGGAAATTATAGAAAATCTCAGCATGTTCCTTTTCCTGATTGGCAGTAAATTTAAAAATCGCTTCAATCACGTGAAGATGCTCTTTTCTTGCTTGAGATGCTGCAAAGGTATATCGATTTCTTGCCTGGCTTTCCCCAGCGAAAGCTCTCATTAGATTATCTTTTGTTTGACTGTTTTTGAAATCTGTAGCCATCATCTAACCTCCTATTCATAATACTTCTTTATTATTCCCATAATATTTAAAATTTTCCATGGAATTCACAATACAAATATCCCATATAGAAAGATGGACATATTCTTGCATTTTCGTTAAAATAATGTGGAAGGAATTTTCTGTACTACTGATTTAAATATGTTTAGAAATAAAGTAATAAAATAATTGGAGGACTTACAAATGAAACTCTATGTAACAAGACATGGTGAAACCGAATGGAACTATACAAACAAGATCTTAGGAAGAACCGATATTCCTCTGAATGAAAAGGGAGTATTACAGGCAAAGACCCTGGCAAAGAATTTGCCGAAAGATATCGAATTAATTATTGCCTCCCCACTTGGACGGGCATTTACAACAGCTAAGATTATAGCAGAAGAAAATAAACTACCTTACCAATCAGATCGTCGATTAGTTGAAATGGATTTTGGTACTTATGAAGGAAGGTTAAGAAGTGAGGATGGTTATCAAATAGAGAAACGTCGATTTTTTGCAAAGTATCCGGAAGGAGAATCCTACCTACAGGTAGCTCAACGGGTATATAACTTCCTCGATGAAGTCATCAGCAAATACCAAGGCAAGAACATCCTGATCGTTGCTCATAATGGAATCCTTCGAGTAATCCATACTTATTTTAATGATGTCGACAACGAGGACTTTGCATCCTATGCCTTTGGAAATTGTGAAATTATTAAATATGAAATTTAAATGTAAACCTTTTTGTGATTTCAATCAAAGAAAAAAATCAAGGGCTCTTGTAATATTGGGGTATACAGTTATAAACCAACATACATTGTGTGTTTACATACCCTTAAATTTTTTACACCAGCCCTTGATTTTTGATTTCAATGCTAAATTACATAGCTATGTTCATCCACATTATATTACACCGTGCCTGCAATTTCTTTTAAACTACTTTGGTCGGTGATAAGTATTGTTTTATTATTTAGGGAACGAATGATTCCTTCCTGTTCCAATTGACTAAGCTTTCGGCTGACCGTTTCCCTAGCAATCCCCAGATAATTAGCGATTCCTTCTCGGCTTAGCGGCAGCTGAATTAAGATACCCTCTGGTACTGTACTTCCATATTTACTTTCAAACTCAATTAGTAGACTTCCCAGTCTAGCATCCACATTACGAACACCCATACTTTGCAAGGCATTTTCCAGCCTCATCATCCTTTGACCTAATTCATCGATGATTTTTATAGCAATTTCAGGATACTGATGCAATAGCTGTTGAAATTGCGATTTTAATAGAACACATGTCTTTACATCCTGAAGCGCCTCAACAAAGTAAGTTGCTGTATTATCACTTAATAAATTTTGCTCGCCAAAAAAATCTCCTTCGGAAAAGATATATAAGATCTGCTCTCTTCCGTCCGCAGTATATTTATATGCTTTCGCACTTCCTTCATGCATAATAACGATGGATTCTGATTTCTCACCCTCAGATACGAGGATCTCCCCTTTTTTGTATTCACGATGATGAATCAGATTCGCAATCTTTTCAATTTCCTCCTGATTTAGAGTTGAAAAAATCGGAACTCGATGCATGCACAAATCATGCGTACAGTGTCCACATTGACACATATTTGTCATTGCAACACCTCCTTCTTGAAAATGCTCCTTTATCATAATATAAGGTTCCTTTCCATGTCAAGAGAATAGAAGTACTTATCTTCAGAATCTAACTCACTAAATTTTAAAAAATATCTTTCAACTATGAATAATAAAATGTTTTTTAGAAATAATAATTATCAGATACGACATAAGAGCAAACAATATGGATAAGACCTAGTTAATAAAGTTCAAGTCGTATCTACAAGTGGAATTGGAGATCCATTTCACTTGGTAAAAATGATAAAAAAGTTTGTGATTTAGTCTCAGAATTACAAACAATGCCGGAGTTTTAATGAGATTTGGGGGATGATTGCGTTGGACAGTTTAATTCTTTAAACAAAGAATTTTAGTCTTCCATCCGTTTGACAAGTACTATACTTTAAAAAAGTATATCTTGTATGTTTTCACTCAAATCGAAGACAAAATTCTAGCAACAAAAATAAGAAATTGAGACACCAGATGGTAGAAGCAGGGATACTGATTTATTCCTGCTTCTATCATTTTATCAGATTCAAGAAAGAGTTTCGCTTACAAGACTCTCTCGCCGACCTCAGCCTTGCTGGTAAATTTCACAAGAAAAAGTTTCGCTTGCGAAATTCTCGCGCCGAGCGCGTTCTCCCGTAGGCAGATAACTGCATTGCAGTCGGAGATCTATCTACTTGATTCTTAAATTTATGGTTTGATTCTTTTATGGTTTGATTCTTTGCACATCATAACCTGTTGGATTTTGAAAAATTCTAAGACCAAACTCCTCTGCCACGCTGAAGATATGATCAAAGATATCAGATTGTATATTCTCGTAATTTACCCAATTCGTTGTATTTGTGAAAGCGTATATTTCTAAAGGTAGACCATGGTCACCAGGGGGAAGTTGGCGAACCATCAATGTTGAGCCTTTATGTAGGCCAGGGTGATTTTTAAGATAGTTGGTGATATAGGCTCGGAAGGTCCCGATATTGGTCATATGTCTACCATTGATTAATAGGTCTGTATCCACCTTATTTTCTATGTTGTATTCTTGGATTTCTTTTTCTTTAGCATTAATGTAATCCGATAGGTAATGAATCCTTTTAAATTTCTCCAACATCTGGGGAGTACAAAATCCAATACTGTTCACATCAATATAGATAGAACGTTTGATTCTTCTTCCACCAAACTCTGCCATCCCCCTCCAATTACGAAAGGAATCTGATACAAGGGCATAGGCAGGGATTGTAATTATTGTTTTGTCAAAATTCTGTACCTTTACCGTATTTAAAGTAATGTCAATCACATCACCATCCGCCCCGTACTTCTGCATCTCAATCCAATCTCCGATTCGAAGCATATCGTTGGAGGTTAGTTGAATCCCTGCGATAAAACCTAAAATAGAATCTTTAAATACAAAGGAGAAAACTGCAGCAAAAGCACCAATACCGCTTAATAAATAAAGAGGATTCTCGCCCATTATTCTTGCAATCATAATGATCCCTATAACAATGTATAGTATAATCTTAATAATCTGCAGAAAGCCAGTTATGGGCCGAATTCTAGAAATCGGATAGGTTCTGTAAATATCATTAACAACTTTAAGAAGTTCATTAACTATAAGAATAAATATAAATGAAATATAGATGGAGGCAAATCGCTCTATCATGATCGTAGCACCAGGAAATGCAGGAGCAAAGCTATAGATAACAATTCCTGGAACCAGATCAGCTGCTCTTTCAAATAGTTTATGGTTTAAAAGAACATCATCCCAATGGTAACGATTCTTCACGATGATCCGAGTCATCAGTCTTAAGATAACCTTTTTAATTAACAGATTAGCTATGAAACATATCATAAGGATGATTAAGATTAGTATTCCATAAGATAATACCTGTGCGGTGCTCTCTTCTATTCCTTTATTAATTAATATCGTATTAATATACTTCATATTATCTCTAACCTCATACTCACAAAAATTTATATAATCCTATTTATACATTATAATACCATTCTTTGGGAACTGGTTCTCCATTATCGAATAACATGGTATTTTTCTTTAAAAATTCTGTGGTTAATTCTGCCATTCCTACCGCATCACAGAGAACACATTCAGCATCTCCTATCCTTCCTTTTTTTGCAATACCATAATGCAAAAAAGGTTCTAACATCTTATCGTAATTCTGAGACACATCTCCTACTGTACTTTGATGCCCCCGTAAAGGGCGATCGATTAATGTACCATCCTGCAATTCTATCTTAAGTGGTTTTGGAACTTCTGCTAGTCGATTGGGTATCTGATTCCATTCCTCCACACTGTGAAGAAAGGTATTCCTTTTTAGACTACAGCCTAGGAAAAGAATTTTGGCTTTCCTATCGTATAGTCTTCCCCAGCAGCCTTTCCTAGGGCAAGGAGTTTCCCAATTTTCCTCACCATGAATATATTCTAGAGCATCAGCACCGTAGGCAGCTACGGAATGAGTTGGATGCAAGGATCTTACCACTCCAGGTCTTTGCCGAAATATATTGGTCAATAGGCCAACACAAGATGGCTCTGTCTTTGGTCGAAATATATTGTATTTCTCACTCATCTGCTCCCAGGTATGGGTAGGAAAGATTAATAATCCCTCCTTCATATATTCCATAAAAGCATCGATTACTGTATCAGCCCCATTTTCAACTGGGCCAATCGATTTCATTGATGAATGGATTAAAAGTGTATCGGTTGGAAGAATTCCAATCTCCTGTATTCCTTTTAGGATATCATTTTTCGTATACATATACTGTCCCCCTAATTATGTAGTAACCATATCTGTTGATAAGCTTTACCTATATATTGCAATAAAATAGAGTTTCCTTACGAAATTCCATTGAAAATATTACATAAAAACATCATAACACATTCAATGGAAAAATCAATAAAGAGGATTGCTTTACTATATTGATCATATCCTCCTCTATTATCTGAAAGATACTTTTACATAGAAAAGCATAAAGAAGCAAATTATAAGAGAATATAAAGAAGAGAATGAAGAAGAATGATGAAACGAGGTGTTACTATGTGGTTTTCAAAATCACAGGATGAGGTGTTAAAGGAATTCAATGTTGATCCATCCCTCGGATTAACGGACAATGAAGCAAAAAAAAGGCTTGAGCTATACGGATTTAATAAACTGAAAAGTAAACCTAAGAAAAATATCCTTTCCTTATTTTTAGCACAATTAAAAGACATGCTAATCTATGTACTCCTTGGGGCAACTATAATCACTCTAGCTATCGGCGAATATGCGGATGCTATTATTATCCTTCTAGTCATTATATTAAATGCAGCGATTGGAGTTATTCAGGAAGCAAAAGCAGAAAAAGCGGTTGAAGCTCTCCAGAAAATGACAACTCCCAAATCCTTAGTTCGGCGTAACGGTGAGACGAAGGAAATTAACTCTGAGGAGGTTGTTCCCGGTGATATCGTGGTATTAGATGCCGGAAGGTATGTTCCTGCAGATTTAAGACTAATTGATAGTGCTAATCTTCAGATTGAAGAATCTGCACTTACTGGAGAATCCGTTCCATCCAGCAAAGATGCCTCCGTAATTTTAGAAGATCCCAAAACCCCGATCGGCGATAAAATCAATATGGCATTTATGTCTACCCTAACAACCTACGGTCGTGGAGAAGGTATCGTAATTGCAACCGCTATGGATACGGAGATTGGTAAGATCGCAAGCATTCTCGATATGGATAATGATGGGATGACTCCATTACAAAAGAAACTCGATGAACTTGGAAGGATCCTTGGCTTTCTCGCTATTGGTGTTTGTGCATTAATCTTTGTGATTGCCTTAATCCAGGGTCGAAATCTTTTTGATATGTTTCTCACAGCCATTAGTTTAGCCGTTGCTGCTATTCCTGAAGGATTGGCAGCTATTGTGGCGATTGTGCTAGCACTAGGAGTAACTAGAATGTCAAAGATTAATGCCATCGTAAAAAAGTTACCAGCAGTAGAAACCTTAGGTTCGGTCAGTATCATCTGTTCTGATAAAACTGGAACTCTAACGCAAAATAAGATGACCGTAGTTAAGATCTATACCATTCATCAAATGACCGACATCCCCCAAGAAACATCTGGGTTAGTGGCTTCTTCTTCCGAAATGGAACTAATTAAATCCATGGTACTCTGTTCCGATGCGACCTATGAAAATGGAGTTGGAACCGGTGATCCTACGGAAGTTGCCCTTATTGTTCTAGGAAATAAATTTAATCTAACCAAGTCGGATTTAAATGCTAGACATAACCGTGTTGGAGAAAAACCTTTTGATTCTGATCGAAAGCTTATGTCTACCTTAAATAAAGAAGGCAATGCTTATCGGGTTCATACGAAAGGAGCCATAGATAATCTATTAAATATCTCTTCCCACGCTCTTGTAGAAGGTAAAGAGCTTCCCTTAACTGATGAGCTTAAAAAAAATTACCTCCGGGTTGCAGAAGAAATGTCGAACGAAGCCTTACGTGTTCTAGGTGTTGCTTATAAGGATTCCAATAAGATCTTAGAGGCAGAGGAAATGGAAACAGGACTAACAATCATCGGTATGGTAGGTATGATCGATCCACCTAGGTTGGAGGTAAAATCCTCTATACATGAAGCGAAATTAGCCGGTATCACTCCGATCATGATTACCGGTGATCATAAAAATACTGCCGTTGCCATTGCGAAAGAATTAGGTATCGCAAATGATTTAGCCCAAAGTATTACCGGAAGCGAGCTGGATGAATTCACTGATGAAGAACTAAATGAGAAAATCAATAGTTTTCGAGTATTTGCCAGAGTTTCTCCGGAACATAAGGTAAAAATAGTGAGGGCTTTTAAATCTCATGGTAATATCGTTTCGATGACAGGGGATGGCGTTAATGATGCCCCTTCCTTAAAATTTGCAGATATCGGGGTTGCCATGGGTATTACCGGTACCGATGTTGCCAAGGGCGCCAGTGATATGATCCTAACCGATGATAATTTTACTACCATCGTTCATGCAATTGAGGAAGGCAGAAATATCTATAATAATATCAAGAAGTCAGTTATTTTCCTGCTTTCCTGTAACTTAGGGGAAGTGGTAACCATACTAATCTCCATACTATTAAACTGGCCGGTTCCTTTAATTGCAACACAACTTTTATGGATTAACTTGATAACGGATTCCTTGCCTGCAATTTCCCTAGGTGTAGACCCAGGAGATCATGATGTCATGCTACAAAAACCGAGAAATCCAAAGGAAAGTTTTTTTGCCAGAGGTGCCGGTATTCGTGCAATCCATGGTGGAATCCTGATCGGCTGCTTTACTTTACTAGCATTCTATTGGGGGCTTAAAGAAAATGGCTATACCTTGGGTAATATTGTAGCCAGTTCCGATAACTCTGATTTTACAACTGCTTTAACCTATGCAAGAACCATGGCTTTCGTGGTCCTAGCTGCCTCACAATTGTTTTACTCCTTATCCATGCGCAGTACAACCAAATCTATTTTCCAAGTAGGCATCTTTTCTAATAAATATTTAATTGGTGCCATTCTTACTGGAATTTTTCTTCAATTGGTTGTTATCACCGTTCCATTTCTTGCAAATGCCTTTGGAGTACATCAATTATCCTTGAGGGATTGGGGAACGGTAATTGCTTTTGCTCTCGTACCGCTGATTGCCAATGAAATAATTAAAATCTTTCTTCGTTCAGCTGA
>JAAYQP010000099.1 GCA_012519195.1 Clostridiales bacterium
ATCCGATAACTGGGCTTTAAGAGCAACCGTAGAAGCTTATTCGCAGAAAGGAAATCATATCATAACATCGAAGATTGAACATCATGCGGTTCTTCATACCTGTGAGTTTCTTGAAAAGCTTGGGATAGAAGTTACCTACCTTGATGTTGATGAATTCGGTTTGGTGAAGTTAGATCAGCTAAAGAAAGCAATCCGTCCAACTACCATATTAATCTCTATTATGTTTGCGAATAATGAGATTGGAACTATTCAGCCTATAAAAGAAATCGGTGAAATTGCAAAGCAGCATAATATTTTATTCCATACGGATGCTGTACAGGCATTTGGTCAAATACCGATTGATGTAAATGAATTGGGTATTGATATGCTAAGTGCTAGTGCTCATAAGTTAAATGGACCAAAGGGGATTGGCTGCCTCTATATTAGAAAGGGTGCTAAGTTACGTTCGCTAATCCATGGCGGAGCACAGGAAAGACAAAGAAGGGCTGGTACGGAAAACGTTCCTGGTATTGTCGGCTTTGGCAAAGCAGTAGAAATTGCCATGGCTACGATGCAAGAGCGAACTGAGAAAGAAGTTTATCTTCGTGATATGTTAATAAAGCGTGTGTTAGCAGAGGTTCCATACACAAGAGTGAATGGACACAGGACGAAAAGATTACCGAACAATGCCAACTTTAGTTTTCAATTTATTGAGGGTGAATCCCTGTTAATTATGCTTGATATGAATAATATCTGTGCTTCCAGTGGTTCAGCATGTACTTCAGGATCATTGGATCCATCCCATGTTCTACTTGCCATAGGATTACCTCATGAAATCGCCCATGGCTCCTTACGTATTACCCTAAGTGAAGAAAATACGGAGGAAGAAATTAACCATACCGTAGAAAAGATCAAGGAAATTGTGGAGAAGCTTCGGAATATGTCCCCACTTTATGAGGATTTTATAAAAAAGAGAGCATAATACCTTTATGAATGTATCATGGATAATTCATATGTATAAAGCTATTAATTCTCCTAGATTAGCATATAGAACACGAAAGAATAAAGGAATCTTATTTTACTTATAACAATGGAGGAAAACTATGTACACAGAAAAAGTAATGGATCATTTTACTAACCCAAGGAATATGGGAGAAATAGAGAATGCCAGTGGTGTTGGAACTGTCGGAAATGCAAAATGTGGCGATATTATGAGGATGTATTTAGATATTGATGAGAATGGTGTTATTCGTGACGTTAAATTTAAAACCTTTGGTTGCGGAGCAGCAGTAGCAACCAGTAGTATGGCAACAGAGTTAGTAAAAGGAAAAACCATCCAAGAGGCTCTTAAGGTTACCAATAAATCGGTTATGGAAGCCTTGGAGGGACTACCTCCGGTTAAAGTGCACTGTTCCCTATTAGCAGAGGAAGCGATTCATGCTGCTCTCTGGGACTATGCTCAAAAGAACAATATTAAGATTGAAGGCCTATCCAAACCCAAGGATGATATTAGTGAGGAAGAGCAAGAGCCAGAATATTAAAATGCGAATAGCATTGTCATGAACTGAAAGAAACAATCGATATATGTGACAAAATAGGAAGGATATACAAAGGTGATTACCATGGAAAAAGTAGTTGTAGGAATGTCTGGAGGCGTTGACTCCTCAGTAGCAGCATATCTCTTAAAAAAACAAGGGTATGATGTTATTGGTGTTACGATGCAGATATGGCAAGACGAGGATGTCTGCACCTTGGAGGAAAACGGAGGGTGTTGCGGACTCAGTGCTGTAGAGGATGCTAGAAGAGTTGCAGCAGTCCTGGATATCCCCTACTACGTAATGAACTTCAAGCAGGAATTTAAAGAGAATGTAATGGATTATTTTGTATCGGAGTATTTGCAAGCGAGGACTCCGAATCCTTGTATAGCCTGCAACCGTTATGTTAAGTGGGAATCCCTATTGAGACGTTCCATGAACATTGGTGCTTCCTATATAGCCACAGGGCATTATGCAAGGATAATAAAATTGCCCAATGGTAGATATACCATAAAGAAATCGGTCACACAGGCCAAGGATCAAACCTATGCATTATATAATCTGACTCAGCATCAGCTGGCTCATACCCTTATGCCCGTTGGAGAGTATAGTAAGGAAGAGATCCGCATGCTTGCGAATGAAAGTAAACTACCGGTAGCAAATAAGCCGGATAGTCAGGAGATTTGCTTTGTATCGGATAACGATTATGCTGGATTTATAGAAACTTACCTTAAGGATAAGGGGACGAAGGAGCTAGGGGCTCAGCCTTTAAATAATAAGGATGGATTAGATGGAGTCGTTGGATTGACGCCCGGTAACTTTGTAAATACTGACGGAGAAGTGATAGGAAAACATAAAGGACTTATACATTATACCGTCGGACAAAGGAAAGGTTTAAATCTAGCAATGGGACATCCAGTATTTGTCCTAGAACTTAGACCAGAAACCAATGAAGTTGTTATAGGAAATGCTGATGACGTATTTTCAGACCATCTGTATGCGACTCAATTGAACTTCATGGCGATTGAAGATCTAGAAGGAGAAATGACCGTTGATGCAAAGATACGCTATAGTCATAAGGGAGCTCGTGCTATCATAAAGAGAACCGGTAAGGATGAAATTCTATGTATCTTTGAGGAACCACAGCGAGCCATTACTCCCGGACAAGCAGTAGTATTATATCAGGATGATATAATCATCGGTGGTGGAACAATTACAAATAAGCACTAATGCATAGTTAAAGAATGCTTAAGAAAAGAATAAAAAATCAGGTTCTTATCTAGGAACCTGATTTTTTGGTGAAGGGATAAAATATCCTATTTAATAAAGGGTTGTCGGAGCAATGATAAATTTCAGCGCCTTCATAAAACTGCAATGTTTATCTTAACCGAAAAAAATAGCGAATGATTTTTATCCATAAGAAGATCGTTTCTCGCCATCGGTACTTAGGTTGTGGCAGATTTATAGTCTGCTGCAACCTTATGTACCGCTATGTGCGAGAACCGAGCGAGAGCGTATCTACGATGGATAAAAATCATTCGCTATTTAAAATAATATATATGCGATAAACATTAGTTTCTTGATAATAGGCGCTGAACAAAATGCGACAGCCCATTAGGGAAGTACTCTATTATTTGCCTTCTAATTATAGCTTTTCGTATATTGGTTTACCCTGTTTAAATACAGCATAGTAGCGGAAACCAATATCTTTAAGTAAATCCGGTATCACTCCAAAGTCATAGCAAAGATGCTCTGGTTTATGGGCATCGGATCCAATGGTGATCAGTTCCCCACCTAGTTCACGGTATCGCTTTAATACCTTTGGCTCTGGATGGGGACGGCCTAAGCCGTATTTATATCCAGAGGTGTTAACTTCAATCCCTTTTCCGCAAGAGAGAATGGTCTTAAGGACTTCATCCAAAATATCGGAGTAATCCTCATACCGATAGGTGAAGTTTTTCTTTAAGTGCTCTGGTACATAACGGACGATATAATCTATATGTCCATATACATGGAAGCAATCAATTGCTTTACAGCTTTCGATAATGGATTCATAGTACCTGTGGATTCCTTCCTTTGCGGTTTTATCCATCCAATATTCGGGATAATAGGGATCCATATGGTCAACGACATGGGTGGAACCTATGATAAAGTCATGAGGATAGCTTTGTACTAAAGCATCCACCTGTGACTTTAGGTGGGGCTGCAGACCAAGTTCAACTCCGGTTAATATCTCTATTTTATCTTTATATTGCTCTTTTAATTCCTCTAGTTTACGATAGTACCCCTCTGGTTCAAATATAAAAGTATAACTATTTTTCTGAACAGGATAATCATAATCCATATGATCGGTAAAGCAAAGCTTCTTTAGACCTAATTGGATTGCCCTGTCAATCATTTGCTCCATGGGGGCTTCGGAATCGCTGGAAAATGCTGAATGTAGATGGTAATCTGCTATAATCAATTGAAATCTCCTCTCTATTCTTATGGAATCATTTCTATGCCTGATATGTCCGTTGAGGCAATCATGGAATAGTTTGTGTAGTATACCACAAACCCAGGTTTTCCACCACTGGGTTTTTTGATATTTTTTCTTAAAGTATAATCGATTTCTACTTTATCTGAGTCCCTTGCGCTGGAATAATAGGCAGCAAGCCTTGCAGCTTCCTCAAAGGTTCGGTCAGGGAGTTCTTGTCCGCCGGCTTTAACAATGACATGGGAACCAGCTATCTTTTTTGCATGAAACCACCAGTCCCCACCTTCCGCAAACTGGAAGGTTAATTCATCATTCTGGAAATTATTCTTTCCGACATAGATATGATAACCGTCGGAGGAAATATAATGGAATGGCTTGCTTTTACCAGTAGCAGATTTCTTAAACTTCATTCGATTGGATTGTTCCGCTTTGCCGGAAAGCTTTCGCTTCATATAGCCATATTCCATAAGCTCCTGTTTTAAAACAGCCAAATCCTCCTCATCTGTAGCGATTTCTAATGAAGTGCGAATCGATTCCAGATGGGTAAGTTCATCCGCAGTATCCTGAATTAACTTTGTAAGGGCCTCATAGGTCCTTTTTAATTTATTATATTTTTCGAAATAGCGCTTGGCATTTTCTATGGGAGATAGGGTAGGATCCAGGGGAATACAAATCTCTTCGTTGTTGTAATAGTTAATTGACTTTAATTCTTTAGCTCCTGGTTCCAATTCATAACCGTAGGTTGTGATTAACTCACCATAGACTTTATACTTGTCTCTCTTCTCAGTATCCTTTAGCTGTTTTAACTGTAAGTCATATTTTTTGCTTTCCCGGTCAATGGCATTGGATACAACTTTACGAAGATCGGCTGATTTTTGATGCATTCTTGTCAAGGTGCTTTTGGTAGCATAGTAGCTTTCCAGCATCTTAGATGCTGAAGGATATTGTACGATTTCATAATTTTCATAACATTTTAAGGGAAGGCTGGAAAATTCAATAGGAGCTCCATTCTGATAGATGATATGGGGCATGAATTGTTCATCCTTAATATCCTCCATCATTCGCTCAAAATTACGAAATAGATGGAGCCCAGCGGCTTCCCCTAAGGCTACAGCGGACATGGAAGAATCTAGGGATGCCCTACAGCAAAGTTCATTGGCCAGCAATGGACTGATTCCAGTAATACTGGTGTAGATTGCCTTGCTAATAGGCATGGGCTTCTTTAATATGGTATCCTGAAAGCTGTTAAAGGGAATGGAGAAAGGATCTAATTTTTTCGTGGTTTCAGGGATAAAGTAATCTCTACCCGGAAGAACCTCCCGGATTGAGCTGATAAACTGATTGACACGTTTAATACTATCAATGATTTTCATATCTTCATCACAAAAGATGATGTTGCTATGTTTCCCCATTAGTTCAATAATCAGATATTTAATCCGAAGGTCTCCAAGTTCATCTAGGTGTTCCAGCTTGAAATTTATAATACGTTCCATACTAGGCTGTGTGATATCAAGTATTCGGGCACTAGAAAGATGCTTACGTAATAGCATACAAAAATTTGGTGCCGTCAGCGGGCTTGGCTTATTAGTTTCAGTAAGATAGACCAGTGGTAAGCCGGCTGCTGCAGATAGAAGTAACTTGTATTGTTCTTTTGTCTGTCCTTTTATTGTTAATATTAACTCATCCTTTTCTGGCTGGGCGATCTTGTTAATTCTCCCACCAAGAAGGGCATTTTTTAATTCATATACTATATTTGCTACGACAACTCCATCAAAAGCCATGTTTCATCTCCTTTATCAAAAGCATTTACTTAAATTGATAATGCTGACTGATACATTACAAGATTATAGCATACTATGAGCAAAAAGTTAAAACAAATAATAGGAAGATTTAATCTGTATCAAATGATAAGAAAAATATTTACTCATACGATTATTATGATTTATAAAAATGAAGGAAATAGATAGGCTATAACTTCTTGTTATGATGAATATAATTAATAATTATATAGCAATCATGAATATTTATTTATAAAAATTAAAAAAAAATATTGCAATCGAATTTATCGATCTATATAATAAAAAACATATTAAAATTCATATTAAATTTACACTTGCTTCTTTTGGTTTAGTCTGGATTAAAGGAGATAATCTATGGGATATGTTGATGATGTAATTAAAATGGTAATTAAAAAGAACCCCGCGGAACCGGAATTTCATCAAGCGGTAAAAGAAGTTTTGGAATCCTTAAGGGCTGTCGTTGATGCAAACGAAGAGAAATATAGAAGAGAGGCGCTTCTTGAAAGATTGGTAGAACCTGATCGGCAGATTAAATTCAGAGTACCTTGGGTAGATGATCGGGGACAGGTGCAGGTCAACACAGGCTACCGGGTTCAATTTAATAATGCTATTGGTCCTTATAAAGGAGGCTTACGTTTACACCCATCGGTGAACTTAGGTATAATCAAATTTTTAGGCTTCGAACAGATATTTAAAAATTCCTTAACCGGACTTCCCATTGGTGGTGGTAAAGGTGGTTCTGATTTTGATCCGAAAGGGAAATCCGATCGGGAGGTACTCGCATTTTGCACTAGTTTTGTATCGGAACTTTATAAATATATTGGTGCAGATGTGGATGTTCCTGCCGGGGATATTGGAACCGGAGCAAGAGAAATCGGATATATGTTTGGTACGTATAAGAAGATTACTGGATCTTTTGAAGGGGTATTTACAGGCAAAGGTCTAACTTATGGTGGTTCCCTTGCACGTACGGAGGCAACCGGGTATGGCTTACTATACCTAACACAGGAAATGCTAAAATTTAATGGAATCGATATCAAAGGTAAGACGATTGCAATCTCCGGAGCTGGTAATGTAGCAATCTATGCAGCTCAGAAAGCAGAGCAATTAGGTGCCACGGTTGTTACTGCTAGTGATTCCAATGGTTGGATTTACGACCCGGAAGGAATTGATATTGCTGCCCTGAGAGAGATTAAGGAAGTAAAACGAGCAAGATTAACAGAGTATAAAAAATATAGACCAAAATCGGAGTATTATGAAGGGAAAGGTATTTGGACAGTTCAGTGCGATATTGCCTTGCCTTGTGCAACACAAAACGAGCTAACTATTGAAGATGCAAAAGCTTTGGTTGCGAACGGCTGTATTGCTGTAGCAGAAGGTGCTAATATGCCTACAACTTTGGATGCAACGCAGTTTCTACAGGAGCATGGAGTATTATTCGCACCGGGAAAAGCTGCGAATGCCGGTGGTGTAGCAACTTCAGCTTTGGAAATGACCCAGAACAGTGAGAGATTGAGTTGGACCTTTGAAGAGGTTGATTCTAAGTTACAGCAGATCATGGTAAACATTTTTCATAATATTGAGGACGCAGCCAGCAGATACAATGCAAAAGGTAACTATGTTGTAGGTGCCAATATCGCAGGATTTGAAAAGGTAGCAAATGCTATGATTTCTCAAGGAATTTGGTAGAAAATCTAGTTTCTCCATATAATTTTCATGATTTAGTTCAGGAAGGAGAGACTTTAACAACCATTATCTTTGGCAATTGGAAAAATTAAATGAGATTCCTAGATTTCTATTGATTTTATGGTGAAATAAGGTAATATTAAGTTAGGCGATAAGTTATAATAGGAGGTAGAAAAGGAGGTAGCAAGTTGGAACAGAAAAAATTGTACCGGTCTTCTATGAATAAGATGATATGTGGTGTATGTGGAGGAATCGCAGAATATATCAATATTGATCCTACGATTGTTCGATTGCTATGGGCGATCTCTATTTTTGCAGGAGGTTTCGGAGTTCTATTATACATTATAGCGGCAATTATCATGCCGGTTCACTAAGAATATCATCATTTTCATTCAAGAAATGTTTAAGATTAATAGTAAATAGAAATTGTTACAAATTTAAGGAAACAGGCTGCAACAGAACTTATTATGGATCGTTCTGTGACAGTCTGTTTCTTAATAATTAAGTGGATTGATTATTCATCTAGGTTTTTCATGGGTGCTTAGAACGAACAGTTTGCTTCATTAAGATATGGGTAATATAAAATATTTATGAATTTAGCACCTTGTTTAAAATTCCAATAATCTGGGAAGCTTCAAATGGTTTAGCTAAGAATTCCACGGCACCATATTTAATGGCATCTACCATCTTGGTCTTCTGTCCAGCAGCAGTAACCATGATTACCTTAGCATTATTATCAAATTCTATTATCTTTTTTAATGCCTCCAAACCGTCCATTACTGGCATGGTGATATCCATTGTTGTAATATCCGGGCGTAATTCCTTATATTTTTCGAAGCCTTCCTTACCATTCACAGCTTCTCCAATAATCTCATGTCCTTCTTCTTCCAAAATACCTCTTAGGATTTTACGTGATGTTTTCGAATCGTCAACCATCAGAATTTTTGCCATTGTTATACCCCCTAATTAATTCTTACTGGATTATTTACAGCAACAAGAAGATCAACTTGTTCTCCATTAATGAGAATTGGTAAAACATAGATGTCTCCATCCGATATTAATTTTTGATTTATAACAAAAAATGGAGGAGTCATATCGATATGGATATCTTCCATACTTAGTTTCGAGGCATATAATCCATTCGTGCAATTAATAAATTCACAAACAGAATCAAATGCATCCTCATCCATTTCTGTAAAGTTTTCTTTTGCAAATGGTTCTGCAATATGTAAAAGCTCTTTCCCTTTCGCTGCAAAGCCAACAAAGAATTGTTGGTCACCTACCATTTGTTGAAAGGCAAGATTTCCAAAGGAATATTCCTTAGTCTTGTAGGATTTTTTAAGAACAATTGAACTATTAATGAAGCGGATAATGTTTCGAATGGCTAAGCCAATACAATCGCCGGTATAGGGAATATCTGTATCTACAAAAATAGGAATAATACGATCAATATCTCCGGATTTTAATGCATCAATATCACAATCGGATAAATCGTTATCAGCTTTATATTCCTCCAAACAAACTTCAATCTGTTCGAGGGTTAAAATATTATGATCCGTTACCGCTTGCACAAATTTGATATAGGGGTTTCCTTGCATATTGAGAAGGTAGGTAACTTCCTCTGCCAGAAGATAACCCTTTTCAATTGCTATATCACCAAAGCGCATATCCATCTTTTTCTGAAGTTCATTAATATCATCTGCCTGCTTGGTAGTTAATAATTTCTCTGCTACAGCAATGTCCCCTAATTTTACTGGTTTGTTTTCAAAATCCATCATTATTTTGTCAAGTTCTGCTTGAGAAATCTTATTATTCTCAACCAAGTAGCGTCCAAAATATTGCCCGAACATGATCTTTCTCCTTTCGTGTTTCAAGATTTTTCCTATTACCTTTTTTGTATACTTGATGATGTAAAATTATGTGGCTATTGTAAAGATAGAATAATAGCCATGAATAATTTCGCTGTTAAAAAAGAAAAATCTGATTAAGATGCAACCCCAATACAATCATTAATCAAACATTTTTAACAAACTCATATTTATAATATACAACATTATATGTGAAAATAATAGTCTTTATTTGAAAAAAGTATCCAATTTTGTTGTATACTACAAAATTGTCATAAATATTAAGGGAATATGACTTAATTTGTTATCCAAAAGCTAATAATGAATATTTATAAGAAAACTTTTCTATGGCTAATGACATTTTTTAAATGGTATGTTAAAGTATTGTTTAAGTTATAGAAGAACTGGAGGTAACTATGAGAAAAATTATTGAACGAATTGAAGAAGAAGTAAAACAAGCCTTTGTTGAAAATGGCTTTGATGAAAAATATGGAATGGTTACGGTCTCAAATCGCCCGGACCTGTGTCAATTTCAATGCAATGGGGCATTAGCCGCAGCAAAACAATATAAGACTGCGCCAATGAATATTGCACAGCCTATTGTAGAGCAATTAAAGGGCAATAAAAAGTTTAAAGAAATCACAGCAATTATGCCGGGATTTATAAATATTACTTTAAGTGGTGAATTCCTTGCTGATTACCTGAATGAAATGAATCAATCCGATCATTTTGGCTGTGAAAAGGAAGCGAATCCGAAAACCATCATTATCGACTATGGTGGACCCAATATTGCAAAGCCTCTCCATGTAGGCCATATGCGTTCTGCTATCATTGGTGAAAGTATTAAAAGAATTTTACGCTTCATGGGCAATAAGGTGATTGGAGATGCCCATCTAGGCGATTGGGGAACCCAGATGGGACTTGTAATCGCTGGATTAAAGCAGAGAAAGCCAGATTTGGTTTATTTTGATGAAAGCTATGAAGGGGAGTATCCTCAGGAAGCTCCATTTACCATAGCGGAACTGGAGGAAATCTATCCCGCAGCTAGCGAATACTCCAAAAGCAATCCTGAATTTCGGGAGGAAGCAAAGCATATCACCTATTTATTACAGAATGGACATAGGGGGTATACTGCACTATGGAACCATATTCTTAATGTGTCCGTTACAGATCTTAAGAAGGTATATGAGAAGTTAGGTGTCACCTTCGATCTTTGGAAGAAGGAAAGTGATGCTCAGCCTTATATACCTGATATGGTACAGTATTTCAAAGATAATAATTATGCAAGAATTAGTGAGGGTGCCTTGGTAGTCGATGTGAAAGAGGAAACAGATACCAAGGAAATACCTCCTTGCATGATATTAAAATCCGATGGTGCTACTCTTTATAATACAACCGACTTAGCTACGATCGTAGAACGAATGAAACTATTTTCTCCGGATCGTATTATCTATATTACGGATAAACGGCAGGAGCTTTATTTTGAAACTGTTTTCCGTTGTGCTCGAAAGACCAAACTGGTTTCTGAGGATACCGTACTTAACTTCATCGGCTTTGGAACCATGAATGGAAAGGATGGGAAGCCCTTCAAGACTAGGGAAGGTGGGGTTATGCGTCTGGAGCACTTAATTAAAAGTGTAACGGATGAGGTATATGGCAAGATCATAGAGAACCGTAACATGGATCAAGAAGAGGCAAAGGATGTTGCCGAGAAGGTCGGTATCGCAGCATTAAAATACGGAGATCTTTCGAATCAGGTATCGAAGGATTATATCTTTGATGTAGAACGATTTACCTCCTTTGAAGGTAATACAGGCCCATATATTCTGTATACGATTGTTCGTATTAAATCCATCCTTACAAAATATCAAGAACTAGGGAAGAAGCTTCCTGACAAGTCGGTGATCCTGCCAGCTGCATCAACCAACGAGCAAAACCTGATGCTGTCATTAGCAAAATTCAATGAGGTTATCTATACCGCTTATGAAGAAACCGCCCCAAATAGGATTTGTCAATACATCTATGAGCTGTCCGATGCCTTTAACAGCTTCTATCATGAGACCAAGATCATCGCAGAAGAAGACGATATACGTCAGGCATCCTGGATAACCTTAATTACTTTGGTACAATCAATATTAATGATCTGCATCGACCTGATCGGTATTGAAGCTCCGGAAAGGATGTAATCACTAGGATAGAATTGTCTATATAGATGCTTTTCATAGAAAGTTTTAGGGAAGAAGGAACAAAATGTACCGTTTGATATCGAAACTTGTAATTTATAAGAATCTGAAGGAGGATTGCCTGCTTGTAGCATTAGCAGAATTAATGAAAGAATATGATAGTTTAGCAGGCAAGGAAAACACGGCGATCCAAAAGGAGAATATTACAAGCAGAATCTATACTTTAATCAATAAGCTCTTGGAGATTGCTACAAAGAATGGCTTTGATCATAATCTTTGGCATAATTATCTTGCTTATCTACTAGTGGCCAATGAGAATCCATTTAGCATCATCTGTGAAAAGACGGGGGCTCAGGATGGAACCGTCAATGAATTTGCAAAGAATGATTTTAAAATCATTAAGGACTTGTTTGATTATGATTTTAAACTATTGGAAGAGGATCTCAATATTAATTGCTTTTCCATAATCAGTAACTATAAAGCGGTTCAAAAGAGTAGCCTTAGTTATAATCAAAATGTCAGCGAAAAAGTACAAGTGCTCAGTGACCGGATCGCCAAGGCATCGGATGAGAGTGAAGTATTTAAAGTAGTAACGGATTTCTATCGGGATTACGGAGTTGGTATATTTGGGATTCATAAAGCCTTTCGAATTCGCAGGAGTAGCGATCAATTAGAGATCTTACCGATTATGAATACCCAGGAGGTATTACTGTCAGATCTGGTGGGTTATGAAATCCAGAAGAAGAAGCTGATTGATAATACCAAAGCCTTTGTAAAAGGACAGAAGGCCAATAATGTGCTTCTATTTGGTGATAGCGGCACCGGTAAATCAACTTCTGTGAAAGCTATTTTGAATGAATTTTATAAAGATGGACTACGTATGATCGAAATCTATAAGCATCAATTCGAAGATCTATCCGATCTTATTGCTAAAATTAAGAATCGGAATTATAAATTCATTATCTATATGGATGATCTATCATTTGAAGAATTTGAAACTGACTATAAATACCTAAAGGCAGTTATTGAAGGTGGATTGGAAATAAGACCGGAGAATGTACTAATCTATGCTACCTCCAATCGTAGACATCTCATCAGGGAAACCTGGAAGGATCGAAACGATATGGAGAAAACAGAGGAAATCCATCGTTCGGATACAATGCAAGAAAAATTATCCTTGGTTAGCCGATTTGGAATAACGATTAATTTTTCGGCACCTGCTAAGAAAGAGTACTTGGAAATTGTTAAAAACCTTGCATGTCGACAGGGGCTTAATATTCCAGAAGAGAAGCTCTTTGCTGAAGCGAATAAATGGGAGCTATCCCATGGGGGAATGTCCGGCCGAACAGCCCAGCAGTTTATTAATTATTTGGCAGGGCAGAGCCAATTATGATATGGTAGCCTAAGGATATCGATTTCGCTTTGTTAAGTTGCACTTCTTTAAGTAGTAATAGATCACGCTTACGAAATGGGGGATAAGATGGATAAGTATAGGATTATAGTAAAGGGTATTGTAAAAATGGAGGATAAATACCTGATTGTTAGCAAATGGTATGACGATCGGGTAGCCCAGCCTTATCAGTGGGGATTTATTGACGGTCCCATTGAATTTGGCGAGAGTCCGGACAAAGCAGTATTGCGACTGATACATGAACAGACACAGATAACGGCAATCGTTGATCGAATTCTCTATACTTGGACTTTCAAGACAGGAGATGTGTTCAACATCGGTATCAGCTATTTATGCGCAACTACAATGGATAATGTCATTCTATCGGAAGATCTTGTGGAGTATCAGTGGATTGAGCGAGAAGAGTTTGAACAGTATATTGATAGAGTTATTTTGGATGATATAGAACGAGCTGAATTATAACATAAGCCATTAGGTGCTGGGAAGTTTTATCCTGGCTTCAACCTCCCCTTTGGGATATCATGTATTGGAATAATTCTATCTTTGTACAAAGGGAGAGCTAAGGCGCCCAGATAAAACTTCCCAGCACCCTGATGGGGCTATTGTTATAATGTTGAAAGGAGAATCCGATTGCTGACTCTTATTAAAAATGGGTATGTCATTGATCCTGAATCTAATAGGGAAGGATATTATGATATTCTAATCGAAGGGGATAGGATAAAACGGGTAGAAGCAAGTTTATCTGATAAAATCCCTCGGTATCAGGAGTTGTATGATGAGTTTACGGTGATTGATGCCAAGGGGAAATATGTTATGCCAGGCTTTATTGACCTCCATGTCCATCTTCGAGAACCTGGTTATGAATATAAGGAAACGATAAAAACCGGTGCTATGGCGGCAGCTGCAGGAGGGTATACTACCATCTGTCCTATGCCGAATACATTACCGGTAACAGATTCTGAGGATAGAATTAGCTATATTAAGGATAAGTCGGGTAAGGAAGCGGTGGTTAATATCCTCCCAATCGGTTCCATTACCTTAGGACAGAAGGGGGAGGACCTAGCCGATATTCCTGCTATGGCAGCGGCAGGGGCAGTAGCTTTTAGTGAGGATGGCAAATCTGTAATGGATAGTGCCCTTTATGCTAAGGGAATGGAGCTGGCAGCCAAGGCGGGAAGGCCAATTTTTGCCCACTGCGAGGATAAAAGTCTTGCCGGTCAAGGCGTGATGAATGCAGGGAAAAAGGCAGAAGCACTCAACCTTCAAGGGATTAGCAATGCGGTTGAAGATATCATCACCGCTAGAGATATTCTTCTGGCAAAGGAAATTGGAGTAAGGCTTCATATCTGCCATTGCTCTACAGCGGATAGTGTTAAGATGATCGGATTAGCTAAGGAAGAGGGGCTCCCGGTCACCGGTGAGGTCTGTCCACATCATTTCACCCTAAGTGATGAGGATATCCCCTCTGACGATGGTAATTATAAGATGAATCCACCTTTACGTTCAAAGAAGGATGTTCAGGCTATCAAGCAAGCGATTAAGAATGATATCATTGATGTGATTGCTACTGACCATGCTCCCCATTCCAAGGATGAAAAGGCAGGAGGCATGAAGGAGGCACCGTTTGGAATCGTTGGTTTGGAAACAGCATTTGCGCTTGTTATTACCGAGCTTGTGAAACCTAAGATCATAACTCTTAAGCAAATGGTTGAAAAAATGTCCCTTAATCCGGCAAAAATTCTTGGAATTCAGAGAGGATGTATCGGAGAAGGCTGGGTTGCAGATCTGGTAATCGCTGATCCAGAGGTGGTATATACCATTGATAAAAACAAATTCTATTCCTTAGGTAAGAATACACCATTTGATCAAAAAAAGGTGATTGGTAGGGTAGAATATACTTTTGTTGCAGGTAAGTTGGTTTATCAAAATGAGCTCAATTAAGCTTAAGAAATGGGGAGAATCATGATTAATAAACTAATTAAGAAAATTGAAGAAAGTAAGGCACCGATTGTAGTAGGATTGGATCCTATGTTGGATTATATACCGGAACAGATCCTTAAGGAGGCTTATCAGGATAAAGGTGAAAATCTGGAAGGAGCTGCAGAAGCAATTTGGAGATATAATAAGGGAATCATAGATGCAGTCTATGACCTTATTCCGGCGGTGAAGCCTCAGATCGCAATGTATGAGCAATTCGGTTTAGAAGGCCTAAGGGTATATAAGCAGACCATTGATTATTGTAAAGAGAAAGATCTTCTTGTGATCGGTGATATAAAACGGGGTGATATTGGCTCTACTTCTATGGCTTATGCCACAGGACATCTTGGGAAAGTAAGGATTGGTGGTAGGGAATATCGAGGCTTTGATGAAGATTTTATTACCGTGAATCCCTATCTTGGGTCGGATGGTATTCTACCATTTATAGAAGTAGGCAAGGAAGAGAAGAAGGGGATGTTCATCCTAGTTAAGACTTCCAACCCTTCTAGCGGTGAATTTCAGGATCAGCGAGTAGGGGATAAATCCTTATATGAATTGGTAGGACATAAGGTGGCAGAATGGGGAGAACTCCATATGGGTGATTCCTATAGCTATGTCGGTGCTGTCGTTGGTGCCACATATCCAGAGGTTGGTAAGATGTTACGCCGTATTATGCCTAAAGCTTATATCTTAGTTCCTGGTTATGGGGCTCAAGGAGGTAAGGCTGAGGATTTGGTGCATTACTTTAATAAGGATGGACTTGGGGCGATCGTGAATTCCTCTAGGGGAATCATAGCAGCCTATAAGCAGAAGGGATATGAAAAGTTTGGTCCCCTAAATTTTGCGGATGCATCAAGGCAGGCGGTACTTAATATGAAGGAAGATCTAAAGAATGCTTGGTCCACAAGATAGACATACGATGAAAATTAGGGCGTATTATAATAGTCTCTATAATTTGTCTTTGGGTAAACAAGATGAATTGGCTTGCTAATTCATTTGTTATGAATAATAATAAAAGCTTCGATTGGTAGCTAAGCACCAAAAGAAGCTTTTTTCTTAAATTAATTTATAATATTTACATACTAGTTAGAATTTTTCCGGTTCGTCATAGGTTTTATCGAAGGTATCTACGGTAACCTTCTTCATGATCTGTGGTTCTAATGGCATATCTGCATAATCGGTCTTTACTTCAGCAATTTTATTGACAACGTCCATGCCCTCGATTACGCGCCCAAATGCAGCATAGGAACCATCTAAATGAGGAGAATCCTTGTGCATGATAAAAAACTGAGAACCGGCAGAATTGGGATGCTGTGATCTAGCCATGGAAATTACGCCCGCTTCGTGTTTTAAATCATTTTTGAAATTATTATAGGTGAATTCACCCTTGATAGAATAACCGGGACCTCCCATTCCATTTCCATCCGGATCTCCACCCTGGATCATGAAGCCACGGATGACTCGGTGAAAGGTTAGGCCATCATAGAAGCCCTTACTTACTAATGAGATGAAGTTATTAACCGTATTGGGAGCGACATCCGGATAAAGTTCAACCTTGATGATATCGCCATTTTGCATTTCAAATGTAATGATTGGGTTTTTCTCTGCCATGTTAATTTCCTTTCGATTGATAGATTCGATACTAAGGCTTTAGCCCTAATAATATGCTTTTGTTGGTAACTATAACATAAGCAGGATTATCATGTCAAGGGAGGCGTTCTGTTTTTTGGATTTTATCTTATTCCCTTGTCATAATATCCAAATTATGTTATAGTCATCAAGAAAAGTTGCGTAATAAACAACACATAGAAACACTTAATTTTGAACTCTAGTAATCAATCATCTGAATAAGATCGTAAACATGTTATCATACTCAATTTACACAATGAAATAACACTAAAAATGAGATTAATACCTTAACAAGAATCATATAGGAGATTATAGGATGACATCTACAGTAAGAAAAAAAGGAATTGTAATACAGAATACAAAACTTGCAAAGGATATTTATAGTCTGTGGCTAGAGGCTCCATTCATTGCAGATTCTGCTCGTCCGGGACAATTTGTTTCCTTATACTGTAAGGATGGTAGTAGATTACTTCCCAGGCCGATTAGTATCTGTGAGATTAACAAGGAAAAGGGAAGGATACGCCTTGTTTTCCGGGTTGTTGGCAAAGGAACCGAAGAATTCTCTTATTTGCAGGAAAAAGACACCCTTGATCTTATGGGCCCTTTGGGAAATGGCTTTAACCTTGAGGGGAAGAAGGCTCTTATTATCGGAGGAGGAATTGGAATACCACCCTTGCTTGAACTGGCAAAGAAGTTAAATTGTGAGAAACAAGTGGTTCTTGGTTTTCGAGATGACATCTATATGGAAGAGGAATTTGAAGCATTTGGTAAGGTGTACATTTCCACGGAGGATGGCAGTAAGGGTGTAAAGGGAAATGTATTAGATGCCATTCGCTATCATCAACTTGAAGCAGATATCATCTATGCCTGCGGACCAAAACCGATGCTAAAGGGAATTAAGGATTATGCAATAGAGCATGGTATCAAAGCACAATTATCCTTAGAGGAACGAATGGCCTGTGGTGTTGGTGCTTGCCTTGGCTGTGTATGTCAATCAAGAGAGACGGATATGCATACCCATGTTAAGAATAAAAGGATTTGCAAGGATGGGCCTGTATTTTATGCGGAAGAGGTGGAACTATGAATACATCTGTAAATATCGCAGGAATTACCTTTCAGAACCCAGTAACAACAGCATCCGGGACCTTTGGTTCCGGTATGGAATACAGCGACTATGTAGATTTATCTCGTTTGGGTGCTGTAACAACGAAAGGTGTGGCAAGTGTTCCCTGGCCTGGTAATCCAACACCCAGAATCGCGGAGACTCATGGAGGAATGCTCAATGCAATCGGCTTGCAAAATCCGGGAGTAGAGGTATTCATAAAACGTGATATTCCGTTTCTGCGGCAGTTTGATACAAAAATCATTGTTAATATTGTTGGAAGAACCATTGAGGATTATTGTGAAGTAGTAGATCGACTGGCTGATTGTGATGTGGATATGCTAGAAATCAACATTTCCTGTCCCAATGTAAAAGAAGGAGGCATTGCCTTTGGTCAGGATCCCAGACTTGTGGAAGAAATTACATCTAAGATAAAAGTAAGAGCAAAGCAGCCGGTTATTATGAAATTAAGTCCGAATGTTGCAGATATAGCGGAGATGGCAAGGGCTGCACAGGCTGGAGGGGCAGATGCCCTTTCCTTAATAAATACTTTAACTGGTATGAAGATCGATATCAACCGCAGAACTTTCGCGTTGGCAAATAAGACTGGTGGTTTATCGGGACCTGCCATAAAACCGATCGCAGTGCGAATGGTTTATCAGGTTGCCAATGCAGTGGATCTCCCAATCATTGGTATGGGTGGGATTACTACGGCTGAGGATGCACTGGAATTTATCATGGCAGGTGCAACTATGATAGCTGTGGGTACTGCGAATTTCATAAATCCAACTGCCACTATTGAGGTACTTGAAGGTATTAAACATTTTATGATCCAGCAAGGAGTTCATGATATTCATGAACTGATTGGTTGCATCAAAGAAAAATAAGGCCGTGGAACAAAGACACTAGAATATCATGTATACAAAATGATATACTAGATTTGCAATGAGCTATAAATCTATAAGCATAGGAGGAAAAGATGGAGCAATATAAGAAGGAATTTATTGAGTTCATGGTGGATTGTGGTGTTCTTAGATTTGGTGATTTTACTACGAAAAGTGGAAGAAAGACACCATTTTTTATAAACACCGGATTTTATCGAACTGGTTCACAGCTAAGAAAGCTAGGCGAATTTTATGCTAAGGCCATAAAGGATAAGTATGGTCTGAATTTTGACTTAATCTTTGGACCCGCATATAAGGGGATACCCCTTAGCGTAGCTACTGCAATGGCAATCAGTGAGCACTATGATAAGGAAATTAAATATTGCTCTAATCGAAAGGAAATAAAGGATCATGGGGATACCGGAATTCTTTTGGGTTCTCCCATTGAAGATGGAGATCGAATCGTAATTATTGAAGATGTTACGACTGCAGGGACCTCCATTGAAGAGACCTTTCCAATTCTTAAGGCCCAGGGAGATGTTAAGGTAATCGGCCTTGTGGTTTCTGTAGATCGAATGGAACGGGGGAAAGGTAGCAAGAGTGCACTTACAGAGATTGAGGAGAAATATTCTATTGGAACGACTGCCATTGTTACAATGCAGGAAGTGGTCGAACACCTTTATAACAGACCATACCAAGGAAAAATTGTAATCGATGACGATTTAAAGCAAGCAATTGATAGATATTACCAGAGTTATGGTGTAAAGAAGGAAGATCTAAATTAAGGAGGGTGCGAAATGATGGAGAAAATTTATCACACGATGAAATCCGTTGGTGTCTGGAATCTGGTTATGGGAATACTTCTCATTGTTACTGGTACAATTGCCGGTGTTTTTATGATTGTCAATGGGGCTAAACTTCTTAAGAAAAAGTCAGATCTATTATTTTAGAAAATTATAAAACTTAATCAAGATATAATGATAGCATAGTGAGGATAAGCAAGCTTGTTTGTATTATCCGAGCGGAGCAACAAGATCATGAACATGTTTTCTTCATGATATAATATTTTTGATTAGTCTATGCCAATATGATTAGGCAATGGGTATATTTCATATGATCTGATGCGATGATGTCCCAAATGTTTTTGCATAAGCAAGACGTTTGGGACATGCTTTTATTATATAGACTTGTTATCCAATTTTTAATAAAATCAGCTATAATCTATTTTTAATTAAATTGTAAGGAAATTTTCACTTATTAATCACAGAATGTTCACTGTTAAAGAATAGAATAATATGGTAATTATGCTAGAATAATCGAAAAGGAGAGTTACAATGGGAAAAAAATCAATCGCCCTGATCGTAATTGTTGTTACCATACTAACGACGATTGTTAGCCCAATTACAACAATGCAGGCGTCTGCAGCACAGAGCGAAGCAGAGAAAATTATGAGATCAACAGGAATTATGAAAACGGACCAAGGATATTTAGATAATAAAACCGCTATTGTGACCCGAGCACAATTTGCTCAGTTGTTGGTGAATGCGTCTTTTTATAAAGGAAAGACAACAAATGAAAGCAATGTTTCACTTTATCATGATGTGCCCAAGAAGCACTGGGCTGCAGGATACATACAAACAGCAATCAATATGGGATGGATGTCCGGTTATCTCAATGGAACCTTTAAACCGGAACAGGGGATTACCCTTCAAGAAGCAGTCCGAGGGGTAGTTTCATTATTGGGATATACCAGCAGTGATTTTACAGGGAATGTCATCGGTGGTCAGATGACCCTCTATGAATCGAAAGAGCTGGATAAAAATATTAATAAGTTAAGAACACAAAAATTAAACGTAGAGGATTGTACCAACTTATTCTACAATTTGCTCAATGCCACAACAAAGGAAGGCCTTGTGTATGCACAAACCCTAGGTTATACACTGGATATGAATGGGAATCCAGATTACCTTGCCATTGTAAGTGAAAATACACAGGGACCGATAATGGCTGATGCACAATGGAAGTCAAAGATACCTTTCTCTCTTAGTACCGCCTCCTATTACCGAGATGGGATAAAGTGTGGTCAATACGATATCAATGATTATGATGTTATCTATTATTCCAAGGATCTTCAGACGATATGGGCCTATGACGATAAGGTTACTGGAACGGTAGATTCCATCTACCCGGATCTATTATCTCCTCAGTCTGTAGTCATAGCAGGCAAGGAATATTATTTTGAAACCTCAGAAATGGCATATGAATTTTCCACTTTAGGAAGTGTGAAGGAAGGGGACAGGGTAACCCTGCTATTGGGTAAGAATGGTAAAGTTGCATTCGTATTAGATACCTATGAATATGATGTCACTATAACTGGAGTTGTTATTGATACCGGTACCCATGTTGTGGAAAATGATAAGGGAAAAGTTGTTTCTAGTGATTATGTGATTTTTGTAGATGCTGCAGGAAATGAATATCTGCAGGATTATGACCTAGGAACAATAACCTTTCACAAAGGGGAACTCGTTAGAATTACCTATGAAAACGGTTCCGTAATTGTTAGCGAATATGAGCAGGGCAGTGCAGCTTTCAGTGGTTATACATTTAGTGAAGATGGTAGATCTCTGGGAGACCAACCCTTAGCTTCCAATGTAAAAATTCTGGATCTCTATGAGGACAGCTATGTAAGCGTGTATCCGTCAAGACTGGCAAATGTATCGATCAATAGTAAAGCAATTAAATACTATGAAAGAAATGACAAGGGAGCCATTACTCAATTAATCCTCCAGAATGTAACCGGGGATCAGTTTGATTATGGCATATTAGAAGAGGTGGAAACTCCTAGAAGCAGTATGTCCAATCTATTTACCTATCATTATATTATTGATGGTAATAAAGGTAGCGTTATAGGTGATTATGAAACTCCGGATATTGCAGATGTAGGTCCGAAAGGCTTTTTGATTAAAGATAACGAGTTGGTTGTGATCAAATATCTATCGAAGTTCAAAGTTACCTCTATTACTGGATCAACCGTACAGGATATGACAAGCAAGTGGCCAATGGCAGATGATTGTGATGTTTATTTCTATGTAGATGGTGAATATGTAGCTACTACCCTTGAGGAGTTAAAGGATTTGTCCAGATTTGATGTAACTGCATATTATGATCGTCAACCGAATATTGGTGGTAGAGTTAGAATAATTATTGCAGAAAATAAATAGTGAAACGGTAAATAGATTATGAAACGAGGTATGAGTACATGAAACAATTGGCCAAGAAGGTGAAATGGAAGAAATTAATCATCTTTGTTGTAATTGCTACGATTGTAGTGGTAGCCGTTAGGTTCGCATTAAACCGTGCGAAGGCATCCTTCACAGCAGCTATATTGGAGGCGAATGCTCCCACAACAGCGAAGGCAGAGATTCGTGATATTGAGAGTATCCTTTCCTCCTCAGGAATTATTGAGCCTCTTAATACCTATCAAGTTACAACACTAGTGGAAGGCGAAGTAATAAGTGCCAACTTCGAGGAAGGCGACTATGTAGAGGAAGGTCAAGTTTTATATCAGATCGACTCCGATAACCTTGACAATCAGATTGAGAAGGCGGAGACGGCTGTAACTAGAGCAAAAAAGAATTATGAGAAAGCACAAGAGAAACTGAATGATGCAATTGAAGATTATAATGAGGTATTAGAAGATTATAATGAAGCAAAGGAAGACTATGGCGATGTCAATATAAGGTCAGAGGAAAGGGGCATCATCCGAAAACTTTTTGTAGAAGAAGGGGATACACTTCAGATTGGAAGCCAGATAGCTGAAGTTTATGATAACAGCTCCATGATGCTTAAGGTACCCTTTAATGCAATGGAAGCAGATCAAAGTCTAGTTGGAAAGCGAGCTGTCGTAACCATGTCAGATAGCTATGAGACCTTAGAAGGAACCGTTACGGAAGTAAGTGAAATAGACGAGGTTTTATCCGGAAATCGTCTGGTGAATACCGTCACAATTACTGTTGAGAATCCAGGAGGCCTGTCTGCTGAGAGTACTGCTACCGCATCCATTGGTAAATTATTCAGTAGCGGGGAGGGTAGCTTTGAGCCTCTGACAGAAACGATATTAATTGCCGAAAAGGCAGGTGAAATTGCAAGTCTTAAGATAAAAGAAGGTAGTAAAATAACCGAGGGATATCTTATCCTTACTTTGGATGATAAATCGCTAGAAGATTACCTAGATTCCTTTAAAAAGCAATTGGAGAGCGCCGAGGATATGGTAAAGAATGCCAAGGATAATCTTGAAAATGCCCAAGATCAGATCGAGGATGCGGAGAGATCCTTAAAAGAAGTGATTGATAACATGGCTGATTATAGCATTACTGCACCTATCTCAGGTCAAATAATAAGCAAAGATGCATTGGAAGGAGACACGATAACTTATAAATCTGTTCTTTGTGTCATCTATGATTTATCGGCAGCAATCTTTGAAATGAATATCGATGAACTGGATGTTACCAGTGTTAAGGTGGGTCAGGAGGTTAAAATAACCGCCGATGCTTTTGAGGATAAGATATTTAAAGGGATGGTAACCAATATTAGCCTGCAGAGTACTGCCAGTGGTGGGGTAACACAGTATCCGGTTACGGTAAGAATTGATGAGGTTGGTGATCTTCTACCTGGTATGAATGTAACCGGTGAAATCGTATTGGATAAAGTAGAGAATGTAATCGCTGTACCTTCTGATGCCTTAATGCGTGGAGATGTTGTTTATGTGGCAGATTCAACCGTTACAGAAGCAGTTGATGATGTCCCGGCAGGTTTTCGTAAAGTTCCAGTTGAAACAGGATTAACCGATGGGGATTATATTGAAATCAAGAGTGGCTTAACCGGTGAGGAAGAGGTATATGTGAAACGTAATACTGGTATGAATGATCTCATTTACATGATGCCTGCAGGAGGAGGTCCTGGTAATAATGCTTCCGGGGAAGTGCGAGTGCAGCGAGCGGAACCTGCAACAAGACAGGGTGGCGGACCTGAAAGAAGATAAGAGGAGGTGTGCTTAAATGAGTATGCAGATGGATGAGAAACAAGCAACACCTCTGATTCAGCTAATCGATATCAAGAAGATTTATCAAATGGGAGATACTGAGGTTCGAGCTAACGATGGTATTAACCTGGAAATCTATGAAGGTGAATTTGTGGCCATCGTCGGTAAATCCGGAAGTGGAAAATCTACAATCATGAATATTATCGGTGCCTTGGATATCCCTACTTCAGGGCAGTATATTCTGAAGGGACAGGATGTAAGTAAAATGAAGGGGGATGCCCTTGCAGAGGTTCGAAATCGTATGATCGGATTTATATTTCAGCAATACAACCTTCTTAGCAAGCAAAATCTACTGGAAAATGTAGAATTGCCCCTTTTATATGCCGGTGTTGGTAAAAAACAGCGGAGAACTCAGGCAATGGAAGCTCTGAAGCTGGTTGGATTGGAGGATAAGTGGAGGAACTATCCGAACCAGTTATCCGGTGGACAACAGCAGAGAGGTGCAGTAGCAAGGGCTTTGGCTGGAAATCCTTCTCTAATCTTGGCGGATGAGCCGACCGGTGCCTTGGATTCAAAGACAAGTGGAGATTTATTGGAATTTCTGAAGAAATTGAATGAGCAAGGAAATACCATTGTCTTAATCACCCATGATCGCAATGTAGCTGAACAGGCAAGACGTGTTGTTGGTCTACATGACGGTAAGATCATATTTGATCAAAGTGTAGAAGAATATAGGAAGCAGGTAGTAGTATGAAAGTAAGCCAAGCCTTTAAATTAGCAATAAGAAGTATCTTTGGAAGTAAGATGCGTTCCTTTCTTACCATGCTGGGTATGATTATCGGTGTTGGTTCCGTAATTACTTTGATCGGATTGATGAATGGGGCCACAAACTATATTCTGGATTCCTTTGATGATTTAGGTACAAACTTAATCAATGTAAATATCACCAATACTGATACTAGAAAAGTAGATGTTGATGAGATGTATGAGTTTGTAGAAGAAAATCGCCATCTATTCCAAGGGGTTACTCCTAAGATAAGTTCCAGATATACGATAAAGAACGGCAGTACATCGATGACAACTGCTGTAAATGGAGTTGGCGAAGATTATCTGGAGATCAACAATTTGGAACTGTCTTCCGGTCGTTTCATTCAATATGCGGATATAAAGAATAGATATAATGCCTGCGTCATTGGAACTTATATCGTTCAGGAACTATTCGATGGAAAGGTGTCTTTAGGAGATACTTTAAAAATAAACGGACAGCTGTTTGAAATTGTTGGTATCCAAGAAGAAAAAGCTGATTCCAAGGAAAATTCAGCCGATGATTGTATCTACATACCTTATTCCAATGCTGCAAGATTGGCTGGTTCTACCAATATCTCGACCTATGTCATTGCGGCCAATAATGCAGATGTAGTGGAACAGGGAGAAGATATCTTAGACCATTATCTCTATGGTATTTTGAAAAATGAGGATTTATACTACATTATGAGTATGACAGAACTCTTAGATATGATCAATGAAATGAACACGATGATGTCTTCTATTCTGGGAGGGATCGCCGGAATATCCTTATTAGTAGCAGGAATCGGCATTATGAATATCATGCTGGTATCTGTTGTAGAAAGGACGAAGGAGATTGGTATCCGTAAAGCAATTGGAGCGAAAAAGAAGGATATTATGCGTCAGTTTGTAATAGAAGCAACCCTGATTAGTTGCTTGGGAGGTATTCTGGGAATTATATTTGGATATTTCCTAACCAAACTATTAGGAGGAGCCTTAGGACTTGATGCAGCACCGACTATGAATTCCATCCTAATGGCCTTCGGTATCTCTGCGGCAATTGGTATCGGTTTTGGATATATGCCAGCTAATAAAGCTGCAAAGCTAAACCCAATCGATGCCTTAAGAAGTGAATAAAACTAATCGATCGAAATAAGATGTCGGAATTATTTTCTATGGATGAACTAGTATTTCTATCCCTAGAAAATAATCCGGCATTCATTTTTGTATATATAAAAGAAATTTAATCACCTTTTAGCTAAGCAAGTGATAAGGTTTTTGTATAAAAGCATGGATTTTTCCAAGGAAAAACAGTATAATAAATCAGTAAATTCATTAATTTTGTTCTACAATATTTAGGAAAGAAGTACGTGATTATGAATAAAGAAAAAATACTATCAAAACATGATTTTTATTATGATCTGCCAGAGGAACTGATCGCACAGGATCCCCTTGAGGATCGCTCCAGTTCAAGGCTATTAGTACTGGATAAAGAGACCGGAGCTACCCAACATACGATCTTTAAGAATATCAAAGAGTATTTAAAAAAGGGAGATTGCCTGGTTCTAAATAATACAAAGGTAATTCCAGCCCGGTTAATTGGTGAGAAAATCCATGATAATAGCGGTGACAAGGATGAGATTGTCCGAGGAGCAAAGATAGAAATTCTGCTCTTGAAAAGAAAAGAGAATGATATCTGGGAGGCCTTAGTCAAACCCGGTAAAAAAGCAAAGCCTGGTACCAAGGTTAGTTTTGGTGATGGTCTGCTGGTTGGTGAAATTATGGAAGTAATTGAGGATGGTAACCGATTAATTAAATTCTACTATCAGGGAATCTTTGAGGAGATCCTAGACCGCCTAGGTGAGATTCCCCTACCACCTTATATTACCCATGAGCTTAGGGACAGAGACCGTTATCAGACTGTTTATGCAAAATATGAGGGTTCGGCAGCAGCGCCAACAGCAGGTCTTCATTTTACAAGGGATTTGTTAAAAGAAATTGAAGAAATGGGGATAGGTATTGTAAATGTAACTCTTCATGTTGGTCTTGGTACCTTCCGTCCAGTTAAAGTAGATAATATTCTAGAGCACCATATGCATTCCGAATTTTATCAGGTGTCGAAGGAAGCTGCAGATACAATCAATAGCTATAAAAATAATGGAGGAAGGATTATCTGTGTAGGAACCACTAGTTGTAGAACCATAGAATCAGCGGCAGATGATAAGGGAATCGTACATTCAGGAAGCGGAGATACCTCCATATTTATCTATCCAGGATATCAATTTAAGGTTATGGATGCATTGATTACAAATTTCCATCTACCAGAATCAACCTTAATGATGCTAGTATCCGCTCTAGCTGGTAGAGAGCATATTATGTCAGCCTATGAGGAAGCCGTTAAAGAACGATATCGCTTCTTCAGCTTTGGGGATGCAATGTTTATTCAGTAAAAATAGGAGCAGTTGCAAAATCATATAAGGGTACACAGATATAATCGTAATGCACCGTTAGAAGAACTCCTGCTGTGATTTGTGTTGTCATAAGCGAACATTTTATGTTCGATATGTGACAATACAAATCACAGTAGGTGTACTTCTGTCGGTGTATAAACACACAAAGTGTGTTGGATATATCTGTGTACCCGATTCAATTTTGCAACTGCTCCTTTATTTTATATGCTACATAAACAGTTACTAAGCGAATTTTGCCAGAATACTTCTTGCCACACTAATTCCATTGGCAGACGCTTGCTGCAATCCTCTTGTAATGCCGGCACCATCACCGATTGCCCTTAATCCCTTTACACTGGTTTCAAAATCATCATTAACGACGACCTTATTCGAATAGAACTTTACCTCAACGCCATAAAGTAGGGTTTCGTCGCTGGCAATACCTGGTGTGACCTTATCAAGTGCTAGAAGCATTTCCTTGATATCTACCAAGATACGATGAGGGAATACTAGGGAGAGATCACCGGGAACGGCATCCTTTAGGGTTGGTATCAAGTTATTACGGCAGAGACGTTCCTCCGTTGTTCTTCTACCTCTCTGAAAATCACCAAAGGTCTGAACAAGGATTTTGCCACCGCAAAGCATGTTACTAAGCTGAGCGATTGATTTACCATATTCAATAGGTGTTTTAAATGGTTTCGTAAAGTTCTTGGATACTAAAATTGCAAAGTTTGTATTATTGGTTTTAAACTCCTTGGATTTATAGGCATGTCCATTTACCACGGCCAGATTATTCTCATAATATTCCGTTGCTACTTCCCCGGATGGATTGGTACAGAAGGTTCTTACCTTATCATCGAAGGTTGGGGTATAGTATACAAGCTTAGCCTCGTATAAGTTTTTATTAAGGAAATCCATTACCTCATCACGAACTTCAACACGGACACCTATATCAACGGTTCCCACCTTAGTTTCAATGCCATGTGATTCGCAGATATGGCTAAACCAATCAGAACCTTCGCGGCCAATGGCGGCTACGATTTCATCTGCATAGTATGTATTACCTTTGGAAGTTGTAATTCCTTTTACCTTTTGATCCTCTATAATAATGTCTTCAACCATAGTATTGAAAATAATCTCAATACCTTCCTTCAGTAGATGCTCCTGTAAGCGGGTATAGATTTTATAACCTTCCTCCGTACCTAGATGACGGATCGGACATTCGATTAATTTTAAGTTTGCATTAATAGCCCGTCTTCTGATTTCACGGATTTCGTTTTCTTTATCGATACCATAAACGTTGGTATCAGCGCCGAATTTTAAATAGATATCATCGGATTCCTTTATTAGTTCAACCGCTCTATCGTAGCCTAAAATATCTGGAAGGTTACCTCCTACATCTGGGGAGAGGGAGAGCTTACCATCCGAAAAGGCTCCTGCTCCAGCAAAACCGGTGGTTATTGAGCAAGGTTTACATCCGATACATTGCTTGGTTTTTCTCTTCGGACAATTTCTTTTTTCAATGGATCGACCCTTTTCAACCATTAGGATCTTAAGATTTTTATTCTCTTTAATCAATTCATAAGCACAAAAAATACCGGAAGGACCGGCCCCTATTATAATCACATCATATTTTTGCATTGCCAACACTCCTTTACGTGTGTTTATAGCTTTTGTAATAACCTTGCTTATTCTACCATGAATTCCTATTTAATGCAAGATAAGACAACATGCAATTACCAAAAAATGGGTAGCAATTAAGGCGATAATATGTAAGCAATACTGTAACAATATGAAATAGTAAAGTAGGCAAATAATGGTTGATAATAAATGATAGAAGTGATACTTTAAAAATAGTAATGCACTTAAACTTTGTCCGGAAACTGTATCGGTTGTTTATTCGTTTTGCGCGTAAGCATAGTTTCGTAATAATCTTTTGTATTATATTATTATTAAGGAGGGTCAATATGAAAAGATTTCTTAACTGTACTTCAAGCGAATTGCTTCAAATGAAAGCGCGAGAACTTTTAGAGGCAATCCGTGGATCAGAAGGAAGAGTGTTGGTTTGCGAAACCATCGGCAATCGTTCTCCTCTAATGGAGCCAATTACCAATGCTGAATTAGCGGCAGCTATGGGAGCTGATATGATAATCTTGAATCTGTTTGATGTGGATCAACCCGAAGTAAGAGGACTCCCTAAGGTTTCTTCTGCGGATACGATTCGTGAGGTAAAACGACTCACCGGTCGACCAGTTGGAATTAACCTAGAGCCGACTTTGGTGAAGGATGATCCTAAGGATATGGATGGTTGGACTATGACGAAAGGTCGTACAGCGACAACGGAGAATGCTGTAAAAGCCCATGAAATGGGGGCCGATTTTATTGTACTAACTGGGAATCCTGGAACTGGAGTAACCAATGATGCGATTACTGATTCTTTACAACGAATCCGGCAGGCTTTAGCTGATGATATCATTCTTATTGCAGGAAAAATGCATGCGTCAGGGATCCCATCGGAATCTGGTGAAAATATTATTACTCCGGAAGATATCACCCGTTTCCATAAGGCTGGTGCTGACATTATACTTTTACCGGCACCAGGCACAATTCCAGGAATAACCGTTGAATATATCCGTGAATTAGTTACCTATTCCCATTCACTGGGGATGCTTACAATAACTGCGATTGGTACTTCTCAAGAAGGTGCCGATAAGGAAACCATCAAAAGAATCGCCCTATATTGCAAGATGACAGGAACGGATCTGCACCATCTGGGAGATGCCGGTTATTTGGGAATGACAGTACCAGAAAACATAACTGCATATAGCATTGCAATTCGTGGAATTCGCCATACTTATCTTAGAATGGCGGCATCAATTCTACGATAAGATGGGTTTATTTTACAGATCGGAGTAGCTGGTTATTATTAAATCATTAAGAAGGGATTAAGGGTAATTTGAAGAATATTATTTTCAAGCACTTGACAATCCGGAATTAGTCGGCTAAGATAGGATAAATAAAGTGAGTTCAGACTATAAAA
The DNA here is from genome assembly GCA_012519195.1 of Clostridiales bacterium. Taxonomy (GTDB): domain Bacteria; phylum Bacillota; class Clostridia; order Lachnospirales; family Lachnospiraceae; genus Mobilitalea. The sequence continues at coordinate 29,826 of JAAYQP010000099.1, forward strand.
CTCTTATATAAAGATTAATAACGATGAAGGTGAGTTAGTAGCGTATATTTTCCTGCCAGAGAGAACAGGTCACCGGCTGAAAGCCTGTTTCAGGTTCCTATATATTGCGAAGTTCGGCACCGGAGTTGCCTTTAAGATACTTACTGTTAGAGATTGATGAATGGAAGTAGAAGAGAGGCCGGTTCAGTTCCGTTATGACTGTTGAGGAGCCAGCTGTTTGGCTTGAAATTGGGTGGTACCACGAAGCTTTCGTCCCTTTGGAGACGAAGGCTTTTTTTATTCTTAAAATTAATATTTATCAATAAGCTAATCTGCTTATGAAAGTATAGCAAAAGCCTATTACTGATTTTGTCAATTATTTATAGTAACTATATTTTGATTAGGAGGAATCGATCATGTTAGAAAACCTTGCAAAAATTAAAGAGCAATTTTCCAAGGAGCTGAATGCAGTAAATTCAAAGGATGAATTGGAAAAAATCAGAGTTGCATTTTTGGGAAAGAAAGGCTTGGTAACGGAAGAATTAAAGAATCTTCGAAATCTTTCTGCTGATGAAAAAAAGACTGCCGGTATGCAGGTTAACAAATTAAAACAAGAAATCGAGCAGGCAATCATAGACCACCAAAAGATCTTGGAAGAAAGAGAATATCAGAAAGAAATTGAGAATGCAGAAGTCTACGATTATTCAATCCCATCTGAGAAACCGGTTGGAACTCTTCATCCGATTACCATTGTTCAGAAGCAAATTGAGGATATCTTTAAAACCATGGGATTTATTATCGAGGATGGTCTTGAGATTCAAACCGAATACAATAACTTCGAGGCAGTTAACATTCCCAAGAATCACCCAGCAAGGGATATGCAGGATACCTACTATTTGGAGAATGGTCAGATATTAAAGACCCACACTTCCGCAGCCCAGAATACTATTATGAGAAAATATGGTGCACCTAATTCTGGAGAAACACTTAAGGTGCTATTCCCAGGTAGATGTTTCCGTAATGAGAATATCGATGCTAGTCATGAGAATACCTTCTTTCAACTAGAGGGTATGATGATTGGTGAAGATATCTCTATTTCCAACCTGATATATTTCATGAAAGTTCTATTAACGGAAGTGTTCGAAAGGGATGTAAAGGTTAGGTTACGTCCAGGTTTCTTCCCATTTGTGGAGCCGGGCTTTGAACTTGATATCAACTGTGCAATTTGCGGTGGTAGCGGATGCCCTACCTGTAAGCAATCTGGATGGCTTGAGTTACTACCCTGTGGTATGATCCATCCGAATGTTCTTCGTATGGGAGGAATTGATCCTGATAAATACACAGGCTTTGCCTTCGGACTGGGTCTAACAAGACTTGCCATGATGAAATATAACATTAAGGATATTCGTCTGTTCAATAGCGGTAATTTAAAGCAGCTTAAGCAGTTCGTAAGATAAATTTATATAATTAAGCATCGATGAATTTACAATTTTGTATGAGAAAATATATTGAATAATCGATGCATAGATGTATGGAAGGCATGTAGAAGGAGGTAAATTATGCTAATATCAATGAATTGGATTTCAGAATTTACGGATTTGTCCGGTGTAGATAAAAAGGAATTAATCAATCGCTTTACCCTATCCACAGCTGAGGTTGAAGATATCTATGAAATGGGTAAAAATATTCGAGATGTTGTTGTCGGTAAAATTGTTGAGATAAAAGATCATCCAAACTCCAAGAAGCTTCATCTGGTGAAGGTGGATATTGGATCAGAAGTGGTAGACTGTGTATGTGGCGCTCCAAATATCTTTGTAGGTGCTGTAGTACCCTTTGCAAAGTTTGGGGGCCAGGTTGGTGACCTGGAGATCAAGGAGACCAAAATTGCAGGAGAAATTAGCCGAGGAATGTGCTGTTCAGAGAAAGAATTGGGAATTAGCGAGGACCATTCCGGTCTTATGATCCTAGATGACAGCTATCCCTTGGGTACCGATATTAAAGAGTTTATGCAATTGGATGATATTATCTTTGAAGTAGATAATAAATCCTTAACGAATCGCCCGGATCTTTGGGGACATTATGGAATTGCAAGGGAGATATCTGTTCTCACTAAGCGTCCATTAAAGCCTTTGGATGTAGTTGATACCAGCGTATTTAAGGAGCTCTCACCCATTGATGTTAAGGTGGAGGACACGGATAAATGTTATCGCTATAGTTGTATAGCAGTTAAGAATATTAAAGAGAAGAAATCTCCAATCAACATGAAAATTCGTCTCACCTACTGTGGTATGAGACCGATCAATCTTCTGGCCGATTTAACCAACTATCTTATGATGGAACTGGGTCAGCCGATGCATGCTTTTGACTATGGTAATGTTTCCAAGATTCGTGTAAAGACCTTCTCCGAACCAATCGAATTTCTTACCCTAGATGGTAATATGAGAAAGGTAGATACCGATACCTTGATGATCTGTGATGATAAGGAACCCAATGGAATTGCGGGTATCATGGGCGGTGAGTTATCCGAGATTACAGACCATACAGACTCTGTATTGCTAGAATCAGCAAACTTCGATGCAACGACTATAAGGAAATCATCCGTTCGTTTGGGATTACGTACCGATGCCAGTGCAAGATATGAAAAAACATTGGATCCGGAGCTTACAGTTCCTGCTATTGAGCGTTTCCTTAAACTTCTCTTAGACATCGATCCCGGTGCAGAGGTGTTCTCTTCCCTTACCGATTGCTATGTAAAGCGCTATGACACTATTTCCATTGAATTTGACAAAGCTTATGTCGATAAATATACGGGTATTGATATTTCTTCCGATCAAATCGAGGAGACCTTAACCGCATTGGGCTTTGAGCTGACTCGTAACCAAGATTCCTTCAAAGTTACGGTTCCTTCTTGGAGAGCAACTAAGGATGTCACTATGAAAGCGGATATTATTGAGGAGATTACCCGTATCTATGGCTATGACAATTTTGAGGTGAAATCGACCAAGAGTCTTTTAACTCCGGTAAGACATAGCATCGAAAGAAATGATGAGTATCGTATGAAACTTCTACTGGCAGAGCGTTATGCCATGAACGAGGTACACAGCTATATCTGGTATGAGAGCAAGTTAAATAAGGAAATGGGTATACAAACTGAGAAGAATATCCGTATCATCAACTCGGTAACAGCAGAAAATGATACCATCCGTTCCACAATAATCCCTAGCCTCCTTGGCTTTGTATACAAGAATGTGGATACCAATCCTGAGATGGGAATGTTTGAAATTGGCCGGGTAGCCAATGGGTTAAAAGAGGACGGTCTTTGCGATGAAAGAAAGCGTCTAGGTCTCGTTCTTGCAAGTAAGAAAATGAGTGAGAAAGAGGTTTATTTCAAAGTCAAAGAAATCCTTGAGCAATTAATCTTCGTTGTTAAGAATATAAAACCTTCCTTTAGCCCTAATCCAGAATTAACCAAGTACAACTATGTACACCCAGTAAATTCTGCTAGCATTAACTTGGAGGGCTGTGAGATTGGTTACTTCTCTGTTCTAAACCCTAGAGTAAGAAATAATATAGATAAGAAGCTTAATGTTGTATTTGCTGAAATTGATATTGAGTTAATGGAGCAGATCGATGTGAAGCCGCTTAGCTATAAGGAAGTATCCAAATATCCTGGCGTTACGGTTGATCTTAGTTTGCTTGCAGATAAATCTATGCGTTATGAAAATATTGCAGCAGCAATCAATGAGTATCAATGTGAATACCTGCAGAGCTATCATTTAGTTGATATCTTTGAGGATGAAAAATTATTGCCAGGTAAGAAGAGTGTTACGATTCGTTTTGATTTTGTATCCATGGATCGGACCTTGGAAGGTCAGGAGATCTCTACAATGGTGGATGAGTTGCTAGCAATTCTTAAGGGTAAAGGAATTGAATTAAGATAGCTTATTTATTTTAATATTATATTATTATCGAATTGGTGATTGCTTATAAAAAATAAAGGAAAACAGTTCTATTATTCATAAATCGATGTATCATGAATATAGAACTGTTTTCTTACATTGTTACCTATCCTTTGAAAGGGTGAGATCTATGATACAGCATTTAGGAACCAATTCGATTGAAACGATCCGATTACTTTTAAGAAGATTTGAACGAAAGGATACAAAAGATATGTTTCATAACTGGGCTGGTGATCCTGAGGTATGCAAATACCTTTCCTGGGGACCTCACAGTGATATCTCAGTTACAAGAACACGGATTGAGAGTTGGATTAACCAATACAATTTTGAGAATACCTATGTATGGGCGATTGAGCTAAAAAGTAAAAAACAAGTTATTGGGTCTATTAGTGTTGAAATTCATGATGATTTAAAGAAAACTTGTGAAATAGGATACTGTTTGGGAAAGGAATATTGGAATCAGGGCATCATGACAGAAGCGCTTCGTGCAGTTATGCAATATCTATTTTTTGAGATTGGCTATGAGAGAATCGTTGCAAAACATGATATCTTAAATCCAGCTTCAGGAAGAGTAATGCAAAAGGTGGGGATGCAGTTTGAAAAAATGCTGTATAATGTCAGTAGGCGTAGGGATGGCACATTATGTGATTGCGCCCTTTATGGAAAGAATGTAGGGGACGATTAGAAATGAAATCACTTTGCAAAAGGTAAAGCTTATATTATAATAAATTTATCGAATATAATCGGGTATTTATTTAATAATATTGCTTATGATAATATACGAATGATAGGTGGTATCTAAATGAGTAGGAAAGAGAAAAAGGCCAAAGATTTCATTAATCAGGTTAACGAGAAAACACTAGACCTCATAGATTACGAAGGAGGTAGTAAATTGCTAAAGGAATTTAAAAAATTTGCTTTAAAGGGTAATATGATTGATCTAGCAGTAGGTATCATTATTGGTGGTGCATTTACTTCCATTGTAAACTCGCTGGTTAATGATATTATTATGCCTATCTTAAGTATTTTTACGAAGAATATCAATTTTACAAATCTGTTTATCTCATTAGATGGTAAGAAATATGAAACCTTGGAAGCAGCTAAGGCAGCAGAGGCAGCAACCTTAAATTATGGTGCCTTTCTTACTGGAGTCTTAAATTTTTTAATTATGGCTTTTGTAGTTTTTCTATTGGTTCGATGGATTAATAAGTTTAAGAAACCAGATGCGCCGGCAGCGCCAGCAACGAAGCAATGTCCTTATTGCATTACGGATATTAATATAAATGCTACCAAATGTCCTCATTGTACTGCGGATATCGATACAGCAGATAATGATGAAGCAGATAAAGATAAAGCGGATACGAAACAAGAGCAGAAGTAGAAGTATCATCCATGGTTACTTTATGTGAGGATAGTAGATAGGATTACCTTAACATGATATCCTATGGTAAAAAGTGAATTAGACAGGTTAGGAGTAGAAATATGTTACGCAGATTTTATCCAAAGAGAATTTCTGATTCGGCTTATAAAATTAATTATGAGAAATTATATGAAGAAGGCTATCGGGGAATCCTGTTTGATATTGACAATACCTTGGTAGAGCATGGTGCAGATGCAAGTGAAAGGGCGATTAAATTATTTGACCGTTTGAAAAAAATAGGATTTCAAGTCTGCCTGATTTCGAACAATAAAAAAGAGCGGGTCATGTCATTTAACCGTGATATTCAGGTAAATTATATCTATAATGCCCGTAAACCATCTAGGAAGAATTATATCGCGGCCACAAAGATGATGGGAACCAAGATCGAGAATACAGTGTTTGTCGGAGATCAGCTATTTACCGATGTATATGGCGCCAATCGGATCGGTATGATGACTTATTGGGTAAAACCGATCCATCCTAAGGAAGAAATTCAAATCGTTTTTAAGCGTAAACTAGAAAGGATTGTTCTTCATTTTTATCGTAAAGATCTAAAAAGAGGCAAGATTAAAGCAGAATAAATATTAAATTCTAGATGAGGGATACAATGAAATATAAAATAAATCAAAACATTGTGCTAATAGGTTTTATGGGAGCGGGCAAGACCTGTATCGGTAGACGATTGGCAAGACGCTTAAAGCTTCCATTTGAAGATACGGATTCTTTCATTGAGAAGAAGGAGCAATGCAGCATTCGTCAGATCTTTGAAACTCATGGAGAAGAGTACTTTCGTGATCTGGAGACAGAACTTTTACTGGAATTAAAGAAATCCAATCAGCTAAGGATCCTTTCCACCGGAGGAGGATTACCGATGAGGGAGCAGAATCGATTACTTCTTCGAGAGATTGGACATGTGGTTTACTTGCAGGCTTATAAGGACACCATTATCCAAAGGCTTGCCGGTGATACAAGTAGGCCGCTATTACAGGGAGAAGAGCTTGCTATTAAAGTGGATAAGCTGTTGGCTATCCGAGCTCCGTTTTATGAAGCAACAGCCCATACAATCATTTCTACTGATGGTAAAACAATTGATGAGGTTACGCAGATCATCATAGATCGAATGATAAGCGGAGAGGAGGTTGAAAATGAAAATCTTAGTAGTGAACGGACCCAATCTGAATTTCCTTGGAATTAGGGAAAAAGGTATCTATGGCAGTCAGGATTATAATTATCTTCTAGGATTATTGGAGCAAAAAGCTATCGCTTGTAATATTACAATCGAAACCTTTCAAAGCAATAGCGAGGGTGAGCTTATCGATCGTATTCAAAAGGCATATTTTGATGAAGTAGATGGAATTATCATAAATCCGGGGGCTTTTACTCATTATAGCTATGCGATACGTGATGCTTTGGCTTCCATAACTGTTCCAAAGATTGAGGTACATATCTCCAATATCCATCAAAGGGAAGAATTTCGCCAAACATCCGTTACAGCGGCGAGCTGCAGTGGACAAATTGCAGGACTGGGGCTTCAGGGATATCTTCTGGCCGTTGATGCTATAATAAATATGACCGAAGAAAATCATATAAGTAGTGAGCAATCGAAGCCGTAAATGCTGGTAAGATATAGGGAGAATTCCCTTTCCGGTTCTGCACAGTATAGCTTTAAAAAATAATAGAATGAATATGTATAGGAATGGAGATTAGAATGAATAACTATAGAAAAGTACAAGAAATATTACAAAAACTTGATATTGATGCGGTATTGATATCTAATGGAAACAATATGTATTATGTCAGTGGCTTTGCCGGTGAAACTGGTTATGTTTATATATCTCAAAAAACACATGCTGTCATTACGGATTTCCGTTATACCATTCAAGCAGAAATGGAGGCGGAAGGTTATGAAATCATTACCATTGGAAACGGTGGATATGAGGAAGCCATCAATGACATGCTAACATCAGAGCAAATTAATCGATTAGGCTTTGAAGCTGAGGACATGCTTTATGCAACCTACCACAAACTGAAAGAAGGCCTTAATGTTAAAGAATTAGTTCCTCTTGGAGATGAAATTACCCGCCTAAGAAGAATTAAGACACCTCAGGAATTAGAGTATATTAAAAAAGCAGAATCTATCGGTGACGAGGTATTTCGTGAGATCCTTGACTTTATCAAACCTGGAATGACGGAGCTGGAGATTGCTGCAAAAATTGAATATCTCTTAAAAATGAAGGGAGCTCAAAAAAGTAGCTTTCCTGCTATCGTAGCTTCTGGAATCAATTCCTCCATGCCCCATGCGGTTCCATCCCAGAAGAAGATTGAGAAAGGTGATTTCCTTACCTTGGATTTTGGTTGTGTCTATGAGGGATATTGTTCTGATATGACAAGAACTATTGTTATAGGAAAAGCCAGTGATCAACAGAAGGAAGTATATAACACCGTATTAAAAGCACAATTGGCGGTATTAGATTTTATAAAGGCCGGATATCAAGGCAAAGAGATTGATAAAGTTGCTAGGGATATTATTTATAAGGCAGGCTATGAGGGTTGCTTTGGTCATGGACTTGGGCATAGTGTTGGTCTCTTCATTCATGAAAATCCAAGACTATCTCCAACGGAGGAAGAAGTGATTTTAGCTGGAATGACGGAAACGATAGAACCCGGTATTTACATCAAAGGATTTGGTGGTGTAAGAATCGAAGATCTGGTAGTTGTGACTGAAACCGGCTGTGAGAACTTCACTCATTCAGAGAAGAACCTAATCGAATTATAAAAGTTGAGTCAATGGATATAGTTTCTTGAAGGTTTACTTTATTTTCAATAAATACAGCCAGAAAAAAACTGTTGCAAAAATTGTCAGTTTATTATACACTAAGGTGTGATTAATGTTAAGGAGGAGTTATAATTATGGTTTCAGCAGGCGATTTTAGAAACGGCTTAACGGTTGAAATAGAAGGTATCGTATATCAGATCATAGAGTTTCAGCATGTAAAACCGGGGAAAGGTGCTGCATTTGTTAGAACAAAATTAAAAGATATTAAGAACGGTGGTGTAGTTGAAAAAACATTCCGCCCTACTGAGAAATATCCTCAGGCACATATTGATCGAAATGATATGCAATATCTTTATAATGATGGTGATCTTTATTACTTTATGAATACTGAAACATACGATCAAATTGCTATGTCCAAAGATGATATTGGTGATACTCTTACCTTTGTGAAGGAAAATGAAATGGTTAAGATGCTATCCCATAAGGGACAGGTATTTGCAATTGAGCCTCCACTATTTGTTGAACTTGTGGTTACCGATACAGAGCCTGGCTTTAAGGGCGATACTGCTACTGGAGCATCTAAGCCAGCAGTAGTAGAGACTGGAGCAACTGTATATGTTCCTTTATTTGTTGAGCAAGGCGATACGATCAGTATTGATACAAGAACCGGAGAGTATATGAAGAGAGTTTAATGCCTGGCATAAAAGGGTGTCGCACGAAATATGCGACTCCCCTTTTTTTGTAAATATATAAAAGTAGCATATGATATGCTGTTCATAAAAGTAGGGTGTGATTATTGTTCCATAAGTAGACCATTTGTCGCCATTGGTACTTAGCTTGTGGCAGATATACTTATCTGGCACAAGCTTATGTACCGTTATGTGCGACAATCAATTTAAACGTGTCTACGTTGGATAATAATCACACCCTATTTTTTTAAGACTCCTTAAAATTCCATCAAATTAAGCCCTATTTCATCACTGAATCCTCGATTAACCTTTCCGTCTATTATAGTTACAATAATTTCACCAGTTGCGCTAATCGTTGCGCTGCTTAGATGCCCCGCATAGGTTTCATTGGTTTCAACATTTCCTAATACGATATGCAAATGAAGATAAGGTTCCTCACCCATAAGGGTTAGATTGCCGGTAAGGGAAGCGATTTCATAATCACCGGTATATTCCTTACTGTAATATGTTTTGGAAGCAGTATGAAAGATCCCCACAACTGCCTTATTAACAGCACCTATTCCGCTGACACTCCCGAGTCTTATTCCTTCTGAAATACATAACTGCTTTAATCCGGAGATGATTTCTTCTCCTTTCTCCATACGTAGAACAATCGTATTCCCAAATCTCTTATATTCCATAAGTATACCTGCCTTTCTGTATATTTATCTTTTCTATAGATCCATTATTTTATTTGTGCAATAAGTTCTTGATAGATCGGTTCAATGACAGAATCATCGATCTTACAATCCAAGAAATATTCAACGGCTTGCTTAGCTTGAGCAATCAGCATTAACAAACCAGTTACTGCATTGATCCCAAGTGCCTCTGCCTGTAATGCTAGTTTTGTTTTTGTAGGATTATAAATCAGGTCTAGCACAGCTTCACAATTGGTAAATGCAGCTAGATCAATGGGTGAGGCGTCAATATTCGGATACATTCCAAGAGGAGTTGTATTTACAATAATCTCGGCATCCTTATGCTCTAGGTAGCAATCCTTATAGGAAATGGTATCTTCCGATGGTGTTCGGCTGACGACAAATAGTTTACCGGCATTTAGATGTTTTAATACTGCAATTACAGCCTTGGCTGCACCTCCATTACCCAGTATGAGGCATTTCTTGCCCTCGATAGCAATATGATTCTTCTTGATCATATACTCAAAGCCATAAAAATCGGTATTATATCCGGTTAATTTTCCTTTCCTGTTGACGATGGTATTAACTGCACCAATTGATTTTGCAACCGGATCTAATTCATTAAGATATGGAATTACTTTTTGCTTATATGGAATCGTTACATTAATTGCAGTAAAATGCTTTTCTTCCATAAACTTTTTGAATTCCTCTTGTGTTAAGGGGATAAGGTCATATTGATAATCCGCAAGCTTTTCATGTATGACTTTGGAATAGCTATGTCCTAATTTTTCTCCAATCAATCCGTATATCATGGTATCCACTCCTATAACATAATTTAACATATTTAATCTTGTATATGAATACTTTTCATTAATCTAAAGAATTTTCTACTGTTGGGAATCCTATTTTATATGCTTGTTAAACAGAATAATATAACTTTATCATTAATGCAATCGATTCTTGGGTTTTATCCTTCTTTTAATTCTTTCTACTTGTCTGCATAAAATTAGTTTGCAAGAATATATTGTTTTAGAAAGCAAAGTGGATAAGCATAAGGTTTATAAGATTAGAGAGGAGAGTGGCGGATGGGCGTCAGGGAGGAGCTTTTAAAAATATTTTCATTAAAGCTTAGAATGATCTTCGCAAAACTCGCCGTTGATTACAACAAGCTTCAGGAAATCAGGCTTCGAATAAACGCACCTCTACTTGTTATCTATGGCAGTCGGGAATATTTTGTATCAGAAGATGCAAAATTAGTAGACAACCCTGTTCAAGCGATTATTATAACTAAGAATGAAATCAGAGAAACCATGGAATACATAAGCAATTATTCTCTTTATGCTTTTGAAGAAGAGATTAAGCAGGGATTTATCACAATAAATGGTGGGCACCGAATTGGTATCGCTGGAAAAACAATAATTGAAGATTATTCGATTAAAGGAATTAAACACATCTCTTTTATCAATATCCGACTAGCTCATCAAATTAAGGGCTGCGCGAAACCAGTGCTTCCCTATTTGATTAACGAAAATGGAGACGGAATTTATCATACTTTAATTATTTCTCCTCCCCGATGTGGTAAAACAACTATGCTAAGGGATCTTATCCGAATGCTTTCGGACGGTAGTACATATCTTCCTGGAATGTCCGTTGGTGTAGTGGATGAACGGTCTGAAATTGGTGCTTGCTATATGGGTACACCACAAAATGAAGTGGGTATCCGAACAGATATTTTGGATTGTTGCCCCAAGGCAAAGGGTATGATGATGTTGATACGTTCCATGTCACCACAAATCATTGCGGTAGATGAAATTGGATCAAATGAGGACCTAGAGGCAATTGATTATGTTATGGGGTGTGGATGTAAGTTGATTGCTACGGTACATGGCAGTTCGATAGAGGATATCCGCTGTAAACCAATTTTAGGAGAGTTGGTAAAGAAGAAGTTATTTGAACGATATGTTATCCTGAGCAATCAGCAAGGGATAGGATATTTGGAGGAAATCTATGATTCCGATGGGAGAAAAATTCATGGATAGAAAATGATTTTAGTAAAGGAGGACAAACTATTATGCTCGTTGTAAAGATCATTGGCTGCATCCTTGTTATTGCTTCTTCAACGGCAATGGGGTTCTTTTTTAGCAATGAGATGAAACTTAGGGTGGAAAATCTCAAAGAGCTTAAAAAATTGATAGTTTTGCTCCGTGGTGATATACGGTATGCGAACACTCCATTACCGGAAGCCATTAGTGCAATAGCAAGAAGAAATCCTGGAACTTTTGAGTCTTTCTTTAAGAATACGGCAAGTAAGCTACATGAATTTTCTGGACATACCTTTGCAGAGATCTGGAAAGAAGCTGTGAATAAAGAATTGGGGGATACGTCCTTGACGAAAAAGGATAAGGAGCATTTGATTGAATTTGGTGAAAACTTAGGATATCTGGATAAGGATATGCAACTAAATACCTTAGATCTTTATATTATTCAGCTGGAGGAAGAAGTGGCAGAGCTTTCTAAAACAGTGAAAGAGAAAGCCTATTTATGTAACAGTCTTGGTATTATGGCAGGGATTTTTATATCAATAATTATGTTTTAACATTCCTTAAGGCAGAAACAAATAGTACTCGCGAGAGTAGTTGGGGGTTAGTATGGATTTCGGATTAATTTTACGAATAGCAGTGGTAGGAATCATAATATCTATCTTAAATCAAATATTAAAACAGACGGGAAAGGATGATCTGGCTTTCCTCTCAAGCCTAGCTGGACTAGTATTGGTCTTATTCTGGCTTCTGCCCCATCTTACCGAACTGTTTATAAAAATAGAGCAGTTATTTAGCATGCTTTAGATTGAAGCTTACAATCCGGCATGCTTTATAAGGAAGCGAAATTGGTACATGCATTAGGAGGAGTTTATGGAAGTTGATAGAATCGTCAAGATCGCAGCCGGAGGTATACTAGCTGTGATGTTAGCAGTCATATTTAAAAAGGAGAAAGAGGCATTTTCCGTTTATATAAACATTATAACCTGTATCATGATTTTATTTTGGGGGCTTAGTAAAATCGATGTAATCCTTGACACAATTAATAAATTGCAGTCCCATATTAAAATTAATCCAGCATATGTGGGGATTTTAATTAAAATTATTGGAATTACCTATATCACAGAATTCTCCGCCTCCCTCTGTAAGGACTCTGGATATCATGCGATTGGTGAACAGATAGAATTGGCTGGAAAATTATCTATTTTGGCAATAAGTATGCCGATTATGTTAGCTCTTTTAGATACGATCAGTGGTTTTCTTACCACATAGATAATAGGAAGGAGGAAAGCAGTCTTCTCCTGTGATATAAGTCTGGAGATTCTGATGATCCATATGAAAGAATTTAGGAAATGCCCTTATAAACGATGCTACATAAAAACAATCATCTGCATACTTCTTCTACTATTAACCTTTCTATTGAATGCGAAGGAAGCAAAGGCTGCCTCAGGTGGTATTGGTTCTGAAAATATTGACTACTCTGACATCCAAGATGTAATTGATGACATGATGGCATATGGTAATGAGTTTGATTTTGGAGCCTATGTTGAAGGTCTGATGAATGGGGAAAAACGCTTCTCAATTACTGATATAGGGCTTCAGTTGATACAATCGATTAAAGGTGAAATAAAAGCAAATATAGGAACCTTCGGTAGACTGATTTCGATTGCATTAATTGCTGCTTTATTTACTAATATCTCGATGGCTTTTAAAAATAGCCAAGTCTCGGAGACTGGCTACTATGTTACCTATCTTTTGCTCTTCGGTTTACTAGTTAGCACCTTTGTTACTGCTTCTAAGATAGCAGCGGCTGCAATTGAATCCATTCTTGAATTTATGAAAGTACTGGTTCCAGCCTATTTTATCTCGGTTGGCCTCAGTAGTGGAACTACAACGTCCATGGTTTATTATGAGGCTGCATTAATGCTGATTTCCCTTGTTGATTATATGATTATAAAAATTATAATTCCTTTGATTAACTTTTACTTAATAATTTCTCTCTCAAATAACCTATCAAAAGAGGATATGCTATCCAAGTTAGCAGGTTTGTTTGCATCAATCATTAACTGGTTACTGAAAAGCTTACTTACCGCAGTAGTTGGATTTGGGGCTATTCAAGGATTGATTGTACCGGTTTCAGATAGAGTTAAGCGCTCCGCTTTTTTAAAAGCTTCAGAGGCGATCCCCGGAATCGGGAATACAATCGGAGGGGTTACCGAAACGATCCTAGGTGCTGGAATACTGTTAAAAAATGCGATAGGAGTGGCCGGGCTAGTAGTTATCATAATTCTATGTGCTGCACCTTTTCTTAAGCTTTTGATGATAACCGTAGTCTATAAAGCTGGAAGCGCCATCTTACAGCCGATCTCAGATAAACGAATTATTGAATGTATCAGTGCCTCAGCCAAATCATCCGAAATGCTTCTGCAATCGGTCTTTGTAGGAGCTGTTTTGTTTTTATTGTCAATCACCATTGTAGCGGTCACTACGGGCAGTGCAGGATAGAAAACAGGAGGCTAAGGCGCCTGGATAAAACGATCCCAGCATCCAGATGAACTGAATGAGTAATGCTGGTTTTATAATGTATAAGTTTTTTTATAAATTCAATAGTGGGAGGTGTCGGATGGACAAGATCTATGATTGGATCAGAAGTATCGTTATCTATATGATTATGAATACAATTATCATGAATTTACTGGGGAATAGTAGTTACAAAAAGTATATCAGCGTTATCTCCGGTATGATACTAGTATTGATTGTAATCTCACCATTGCTAGAATTGCTTCATCTTGATCTTAATCTGGATTACTATTTGGCTTCTAATGATTTTGCCATTGAAACCTCCGATTTTGAGAACCGACTTCGGCGTATGGAGCAAAAGCAAATGAATGAGATTTTTGGTGAATACCAAGAAAAGCTAAAGGCGAGTATTCAGGATTTACTGGCATCGGAAGAGGTATTCCTTGATGAATTCCACCTAGAGTTTGATAAAGATCAGAAAAGTCCCTCCTTTGGAGTGATTAAAGGGATGGACATTAAGGCATCTATAAAGAATGAGGAAAATACAAAAGAAAATGATGCTAAGGATAAAATCCTAATTGAGAGGGTTATAATTGATCGAATCGCCAAAAGGGATAAAGAGGAAAGTAAGCTGGACCAGCTTCCGACACCCTTAGAAATTAAAATAAAAAATAAACTCTCAGACTTCTATAATATAGAACCGGATAATATAAATATTAGTATACAGGGAGGGTAACGATGGATAAGAAAAGCTTCTCCAAGGAAATAGAGAATACATCCACGGAAAAAAAGAAATTTTCCCTGAAGGATATAGGATTACCTAAACTAATCATGCTGATGGTGGCAGGTATCCTACTCATATTATTATCATTTCCAGGAATGTTTGATTCAAAGGAGATAGAAAAAGATAACTTACCTATAGATAATCGTCAGACGAGTAAAAATGATATGAATACGACAAGCTATGATTCGAATACCTATATAACAGAAATGGAAAATAAACTGGAGAGCATCCTTAGAAAAGTTTCCGGGATCGGTGATGTCGAGGTTATGATCACGTTAAAGAACTCGAGGGAGCTGATTCCGTTAAAGGATCGTCCGTACACACAGGAAGGCGTAAATGAAGAAGACGGGGAGGGCGGAAGCAGAACAAATAATAGTATCCAGCGGGAAGAGAGTACCGTTCTTATCACCAATGAGGATGGGAAGGAAGTGCCTTACATAATACAGGAAATAGAACCTGAAATAGAGGGTGTTGTGGTTATCGCAGAAGGTGGAGATGATGCTAAAATAATAATGGATATTATGGAAGCGGCAGAGGTATTATTTAATGTGCCTGCCCATAAAGTGAAAGTGATGAAAATGAAAAATGAAATAAATTGATCAGGAGGTAAGGAATGAAGGTAAAAAATATTTTCAAAAAAAATCAAATCATAATTACCGCATTAGCAATTATGATTGCGATTGCAGGCTATTTGAGTTTTACAAATAAAGATAAACCAACCGACGAATTGGATGCCATACAAACAGCAAATCCAGATGAAAATGAATATGATGTTTTCTCTGAGTTGGAGGGCATGGATGTAGTGACTGATACCAATAATGGAGATGGTACCGTTGCCGATGATATAACGAATGATAATAACGATGTATTAGATAATGATGAAGAAGCAGATGTTACTGCAGATGAAACAGATGATGTGGATGCAACGGAGGACGAGGATACCGTTCCTGTGAGGACCCAAGATAATGAGCTTGGTGAAATAAGTGATGATGAGTTACTTGCAAATGCACAGAATGTAACGGACAATGGCGAACTGGATCTTGACGATGGTATACCAGGAGAAGCCGTACTGGCCAGCAACACAATAAATGCTAGTTACTTCATGGATTCCAAATTAAAGAGGGAGCAGGTTAGGGCTAAGAATAAAGCAACCTACTAGCAGATTATTGAGAGCCCGGATATCTCTGAGGAAGCTAAGAATCAGGCGATTAATGGATTAATCGAACTGATTTCGATTCAGGAGAAGGAAGATGCAACGGAGATGCTTTTAGGAGCAAAAGGCTTTGAGGATTCCATCGTTAGAATAACCGATGGTAAAGTAGAAGTCGTCATCAATGCGGCAAACCTTACAGAGCAACAGCTTGCAATCATCGAAGATGTTGTAAAGAGTAAGACGGAAATTCCGATAGAAAATATTGGCATCATTCCAGTTGTAATGGAAGAGTAAACAAAATCATAATAAATTACATAGGTAGGTATAATTGGTATCCTGTAATGGTAATTATAATAGTTACCATTACAGGGTATTTTTCACTTATAGAGAAAATTGTTAAATTTATAGAAAAATTGGAAGAATAATCAAAAAAGATTATTTATAATTGCAAAAGTTATGAAGTTTGGTATAATACTATATATGAAAGGGCAGTGGAAGTCAAAAGCGTTAGGGAATGCCAACGTATGAAACTTAGGAGGTAATCATTGTGAATAAAGAACCGGAGATCAGAAACACATATAAAATACATGAAAATGGCAAGGTTGGAGAGGTGCAGATTGCAGATGAAGTTGTTGCAGTCATCGCCGGACTTGCAGCAACCGAAGTAAAGGGTGTGTCTGCAACATCCGGTAATGTCACCAATGAGCTTGTAGGTAAACTGGGTAAGAAGAATTTATCCAAGGGTGTCAAGGTTTTTGTAAATGAAGATACGGTATCCGTGGATATGGCACTTACACTGGACTATGGATATGGAATCCCTGAGATTGCAAAACAAGTACAGGAAAAGGTGAAGCTGGCAATCGAGAATATGACAGGCTTACAGGTTCAGGATGTAAATATTCGTATTGCTGGAGTTAATATTGTAAAGGAATGATTTAGAACTGTTGCATAAATACTATAAGTGGGGAGGGGCGCATTCTTTTAATGCGCCTTTGCTTACTCTGGAAAGATTGGCATTCCTCATGTGAGTTTCTTGTGCAGCAGTTTTTTAATGTTTAACGAATACTAAGTTTAAGGTTTGTTAGGAGGAATATCGAAACGTGACTAGAAGAGAAATCAGAGAACACATTTTCCTTATGTTGTTTCGCAAGGACTTTTATAATATAGAAGAGCTAAATGAACAAATGAAGCTATATATGGAAGAACTGGTAGAGCCGGAAACTAAGGAAAATTTGTATATTACCGAACGGTTCCAATCCATTGTTGATAAGCTAGAGGAAATTGATCAGATTATTTCGGAAATATCCAGTGGCTGGAGATTGAACCGAATGGGAAAGGTAGACCTTACAATTCTTCGTCTAGCAGTCTTTGAGATCAAGTTTGATGAAGAGATGCCAATTAAGGTGGCAATCAATGAGGCGGTTGAGCTGGCAAAGAAATTCGGCGGTGATGACTCGCCGGGATTTGTAAATGGTGTTTTAGCTAAATTAGCATAGATACCATACTAATCTGCAAGGAGGAAAGATGGTAAAAGCTTATTCTGTTACCCAGATCAATCAATACATTAAAAATTTGTTTATTAGGGATCGGATACTCAATCATATTTACATCAAGGGAGAGGTATCCAATTGTAAATATCACACCTCTGGGCATATTTATTTTACATTAAAGGATGCTCAGGGGCAGTTAGCTTGTGTAATGTTTGCTGGACAGAGGAGGGGACTGACCTTTCGTCTTGAGGAAGGCCAAAGTGTTATTGTTCTCGGCAATATCAGTGTCTATGAGAGAGATGGAAAATATCAACTTTATGCCAATGAGATTGTTTTGGATGGTTTGGGTAAGCTCTATGAGCGCTATGAAAAATTAAAAGAGGATTTAAAAAAGGAAGGCCTCTTTGATCCTAGCCATAAGAAACCAATCCCTCCCTATCCAAGGAAGATCGGAATTGTAACCGCCTCAACCGGTGCTGCAATTCAGGATATTATTAATATATCCAAAAGGAGAAATCCCTATGTTCAGCTGATACTTTATCCTGCACAGGTGCAGGGTGTTGGTGCTGCAGAAAGTATAGCCAGAGGCATTAAAGCATTGGACAAGCTTGGAGTTGATACCATAATCGCTGGACGGGGCGGCGGTTCCATTGAAGATCTATGGGCTTTTAATGAGGAAATTGTAGCGAGGGCAATTTATGATTGTAAAACCCCGGTGATCTCGGCTGTTGGCCATGAAACCGATGTTACAATAGCCGATTTTGTAGCGGATTTACGAGCTCCAACTCCTTCCGCTGCAGCTGAGCTGGCAGTAAATGATTATATGAGCTTTATCAATACACTAAGGGAATATCATCAAAAGATATCCAAAGCAATGTCCCAAAAGATTACCGCTTACCGAACAAGAACAAAGGAGATTAAGCTTCGTCTGTACTATGTTAGCCCCATGTATCAAATTAAGCAAAAGCGTCAGTATTTGATTGATATGGAGCAAAAGCTTCAACAAAGGATGAAACAGATCCTTAAGGAGAAACGACATAAATTTGAGATCTACATAGCGAAGCTTGAAACGCTATCTCCTCTTTCTAAATTAAGTAAGGGGTATGCACTTGTTGCCAAAGAGGATGGCAGCCCGGTACGAAGTGTTGATCATGTAACCAAGAATGAAGTCCTTACCATATCCCTACTGGATGGGGATATTAAAACCAGAGTAGAGGAACTTAGCAAAATAGATCGAAATAAATAGGAGGGTAAAATGGCGGATAAGGAAATGAAATTGGAAGAATCATTTGAAAGATTGGATCAAATCATGAAAGACCTAGAAAAACCAGATGTCAGCCTAGAAGATTCCTTCGCCCTATATCAGGAAGGTGTAAAACTACTCAAGCAATGTAATGATTCGATCGACAAAGTAGAAAAGGAATTAATTATATTAAGTGAGAACGGAGAACAAGATGAACTTTGAGGTAGAGAGAAAAGCTAGAGTTGAAAAAATTGAAGAAATAATCCATAGATTTCTACCAGAAGAAGTCGGATATCAGAAAACGGTTATGGAGGCAATGAACTACAGTATTCTTGCAGGGGGAAAACGCCTTAGACCAATGCTGATGGAGGAAACTTTTCATTTGTTTGGGGGACAGGATCATGAACTTTTAGAACCTTTTATGGTTGCAATCGAGATGATCCACACTTATTCCTTAGTGCATGATGATCTTCCGGCAATGGATAATGATGAGTACCGGAGAGGTAGAAAAACAACCCATGTAGTCTACGGGGAAGCTATGGCAATTCTGGCGGGTGATGGATTATTAAATCTTGCTTTCGAGACGGCTGCGAAAGCTTTTCAATCTATATCCGCTAAGACGGAAGTAGAGGAACTAAAGCAATATAAAAGAGTTGCAAAGGCGATCAAGACAATGGCAGAGAAAGCTGGCATTTACGGGATGATCGGTGGCCAAGTAGTCGATATACAGATGAACTCAGCATTAAAAGACCGGGAACAATTGGATTTTATGTATCGTCTAAAGACCGGAGCACTTATCGAAGCCTCAATGATGATTGGTGCAATTATTGCCGGAGCAAATGAGGATGAAATATCGAGAATTGAAGAAATTGCCGGAGATATCGGTTTGGCATTTCAAATCAGAGATGATATTTTAGATGTTATCAGCAGTCAAGAGGTTCTAGGTAAACCGGTTCATAGTGACGAGAAAAATAGGAAAACCACATATGTAAGTATTATGGATTTGAATGGTGCTGATAATGAAGTCATGGCGATATCAAAACATGCGCTAAATATCTTTGAAACACTTCCTTATAGGAACGAATATTTAAAGGTATTAATCAACACCTTAATTACGAGAAAGAATTAAACTTAATGTAGGTGTTCCTTAGAACTTAAAGCCAATGGATTGATGAGAAGTAAAGTTTTATATCTTCTTAAAATTTGGCCTTATATAAAAATGAGGTGTATGAAAGTTGTCAAAAATATTGGATTATATAAACAAAGCAAACGATATTAAGAAGATAAAGCCACAGGATTATGGACAACTAGCGGAGGAAATCCGTGATTTTTTGATTCAGAATATCAGCAAGACGGGTGGGCATTTGGCATCAAATCTAGGTGTCGTGGAATTAACAATTGCCCTTCATTTGTTTCTTAATTTTCCTGAGGACAAATTGGTCTGGGATGTCGGTCATCAAGCTTATACCCATAAGATTTTGACTGGCCGAAAGCAGCAGTTTTCAAGCTTAAGACAGCTTGGAGGCATCAGCGGCTTCCCTAGTTATAATGAGAGCGTCTATGATTCCTTTGATACCGGTCACAGTTCGACTGCTATTTCAGCAGCACTTGGTTTAGTAAAGGCTAGGGAACTAAAGGGAGAAAGTAATAAGATTGTGGCTGTGCTTGGAGATGGAGCATTGACCGGTGGTATGGCCTTTGAGGCTCTAAATAACGCCGGAAGACTAAAATCGAATATGATCATTATTTTAAATGACAACAACATGTCCATCTCAGAGAATGTAGGCGGTATGGCTAATTATTTAGCTAAGCTTAGAACAAATTCTAAGTATACCGGCTTTAAAGAGAATATGGAAAATGCCCTGAACCAGATGCCGGGCGTTGGTAAGGTACTGGTTGATAAACTAAAACGCTCCAAGGATGCCATCAAGTATTTTATGCTTCCTAGCATGTTCTTTGAGGATATGGGACTGACCTATATCGGTCCGATCGACGGACATAGTATTCCAAAGATGAGGGCTGCCTTGGAGTTCGCTTCAAAAGCCAAGAAAGCAGTCGTAATCCATGTTGTTACCAAGAAAGGCAAGGGTTATCGGTGGGCAGAAAAGTTCCCAAGTAGATTCCATGGAGTCGGTTGCTTTGATATAGCCAGTGGGCAACAGGATATGGAAGGTACGGGATTATCCTACACCAAGGTATTTTCCAATGCCTTGATAAGGATAGCGCAAACCAATGAAAAGGTTGTAGCGATTACCGCTGCTATGCCCTATGGAACGGGGCTATCTGCCTTTAAAAAGAAGTTTCCGGAGCGGTTCTTTGATGTAGGAATTGCAGAACAGCATGCAGTAACCTTTGCTGCCGGACTTGCCAGGGGTGGTTTTAAACCTGTGGTGGCTATCTATTCAACTTTCCTGCAGAGAGCCTATGATCAAATTGTCCATGATGTATGTATTAATAACCTTCCGGTTGTGTTTATCTTAGACAGGGCAGGAATTACGGGGAGGGATGGAAAAACTCACCAAGGAATCTTTGATCTATCCTTCCTATCCCATATTCCGAATCTCACCGTAATGTCGCCTAAGAATCAGTATGAATTGGAAGCTATGCTTGCCTATGCTATCGATTTCCAGGGACCGGTAGCAATTCGTTATCCCAAAGGGGATGCCTATAAGGGATTAGCACAATATCAGGAACCGATACGTCGGGGAAAGAGTGAAATACTGCTTAAGGGTGAACAGCTTGCGATCCTTGCGGTTGGCAGTATGGTGAAGACTGGCCAGGAAGTTGCAATGAAACTAGCCAATGCAGGAAAAAAAGTATCCCTGATTAATGTGAGATTTGTTTCACCTATCGATGAAGAAATCTTAGAGGAATTATCCAGGGATCATTCCATTATTGTTACTCTGGAGGAAAATGTTCGGAGTGGCGGATACGGGCAGAAGGTATCGGATTATCTCTGTGCAAAGCAGAAACAGAACATCAGACATCTTAATATTTCTGTTCCCGATGAATTCGTGGAGCATGGAGGTGTTGGTGAACTGCACAAAAAATATGGGCTGGATGCAGAGGGAATCTATATAAGAATTAACAACTTATTAAGTAACTAGTCGTTCGGAAAGTGAGTTATGCAAAATGAAACAAAGGTTGGATGTATTATTAGTTAATCGGAATCTGGCTCAATCTAGGGAAAAGGCCAAGGCTATTATCATGTCAGGAGATGTCTTTGTAAATGGACAAAGGGAGGATAAAGCAGGAAGCACTTTCCCAGAGGATGTTTTGATCGAGATTAAGGGAACTCATTTAAAATATGTAAGCCGCGGTGGCTATAAATTAGAAAAGGCGATAGAGCAGTATGCAATTGATTTAAAGGGAAAGATCTGCATGGATGTTGGATCATCAACAGGAGGCTTTACCGATTGTATGCTTCAAAATGGCGCTTCCAAGGTATATGCCGTAGATGTAGGAACCAATCAATTGGCTTGGAAGCTTCGTCAGGATGAGCGAGTAGTTTCAATGGAGAAGACTAATATTCGCTATCTAACTGCAGATCAAATTGATGATCCTATTACCTTTGCCTCGATTGACGTTGCCTTCATTTCCTTGACCAAGGTATTAATACCGGTTCGCGATCTTTTAATGAAGGAAGGTGAAGTGGTCTGTCTTATTAAACCACAATTCGAGGCTGGAAGAGAAAAGGTAGGTAAGAAAGGCGTAGTCCGGGATCCAAAGATTCATGTCGAGGTAATTGAAATGGTGAATAGCTATGCTGCCTCCATCGGTTTTGATTGTTTGAATCTGGATTTCTCACCAATCAAAGGGCCGGAGGGGAATATCGAATATCTACTATATCTTAAGTTGAAATCAAAAAATGAGGAAACGGGCGAGTATTCGATCGGTGAGATGATAGAAGGTGATCGAATAAGAAGTATTGTTGAAGGAGCCCACCGTGAACTTTCAGAGGCATAAAAGAGGTAAAATAATTGTATAATTATTCTGAAATATGTTGGAATCATGCTTAATTATAAGGAAGATATCTTGAAAATAATAGAATTATATGATAAACTTATTAAGTGTGCACAGGATTCATTGGATTGGAAACAGATTAGGGGAGTTATAGGTGAATGGATCGATTTTTAATTATTACAAATGTTGAAAAAGATGAAGATTTATCATTAACGAATAGGATTGTATCCTATATCAATAAAGCTGGTAAACGGGCAGTTCTTTCTAAGTTATCTTCATTACCGGAAGATATCCGTCCCATAATTGTTTCTGAAGGGATCGAATGTGCTATCGTTTTGGGCGGTGATGGAACTATAATTCAGGCAGCTACGAATCTTATATCCTATGATATTCCAATTCTTGGTGTCAACCTTGGGACAGTAGGATTCCTGGCTGAGATTGAGGAACATCACTTTAAGGAAGCTTTGGATAGTATCTTTGATAATAAGTATCGTTTGGAAAATCGTTTGATGATAAGTGGTAAAGTAATTTATCATAATCATCATCAATTAGAGATAGAGGAGAATAAGGGGATTTCACTGAATGACATTGTTATTACCAGAAAGGGTTTCTCTAGAATAATCAGCCTAAGTATCTATGTAAATGATCAATTGGTTGATAATTTTCGTGGAGATGGTGTGATAATATCTACACCTACGGGGTCTACGGCATATAACCTATCTGCCGGTGGTCCCATTGTAATGCCAAGTGCGAGTGTCATGGTTATTACACCGATTTGCCCTCATTCCCTAAGTCCTAGAAGCATCGTTGTCTCGGCGGAAGATACCATAAAAGTAATTATCGGAAAAAGTAAAAAAACACAAGAGGCTGAAGCATTTGTATCCTTTGATGGTAATAAAGAATTCGAACTAGGTACAGATGATATTTTATTAATAAAAAAGGCAGACTATGATACGAAATTAATAAAATTAAACCACGATGGCATTTTCCAAGTTCTGCAGTCCAAGCTTGGGAATAATGGTGGTTTATGAATTAATAAATTAAAGAAAGGCACTGGTGTATGATATGAAAATCAGCAGACAGGCTAAGATCATCGAGCTTATTAATAAATATGATATTGAGACACAAGAAGAGCTAGCAGATCGTTTGATGCAGGATGGCTATAATGTAACACAAGCCACGGTTTCTAGGGACATTCGGGAACTCAAACTTAGCAAAGTTGCAATGGATGATGGTAGGCAAAAATATATCGTACTTCAAAAGACAGAACAAGGCTTAAGTGAGAAATATACCCGTGTTTTACGGGATGGTTTTGTTTCAATGGATATGGCTCAGAATATCTTAGTTATAAAAACAATTTCCGGTATGGCTATGGCTGTAGCGGCTGCTTTAGATGCCCTTCAGATTAGTAGTATTGTAGGTTGTATAGCCGGTGACGATACGATTATGTGTGCAATACGTTCGAAGGAAGAAACTTACTCGGTTATAGAGAAGCTGAATAAAATAATTCATAATATTGAATAGGAGCGGTCGTGTTTACATAATTGTTTCAAACGCGGTCTTGCTTCTTTCATATCGATTTTGGTACGATAGATTGATAATGAGAAAGATAAGGAGATAGCATAATGGCAGGACATTCTAAGTTTGCGAATATTAAACATAAAAAAGAGAAAAATGATGCTGCAAAAGGTAAAATTTTCACCAAGATTGGGCGTGAAATTGCAGTAGCGGTTAAAGCGGGTGGACCAGATCCCAATAACAATAGTGCACTTAAGGACGTTATTGCGAAAGCAAAAGCGAATAATATGCCGAATGATACTATTGAACGTAGCATTAAAAAGGCAGCTGGTGATGTAAATGCAGTAGACTACGAAGCAGTTACCTATGAAGGTTATGGTCCAAACGGAACAGCAATTATAGTTAATGCTCTTACAGATAACAAAAATAGAACTGCAGCAAATGTACGAAATGCTTTTACTAAGGGAAATGGTAATGTAGGTACCCAAGGTTGCGTATCCTTCCAGTTCGATAAGAAAGGCCAGATCATTATTGATAAGGAAGAATACAATGGAACGGCGGATGATCTGATGCTACTAGTACTAGACGCTGGAGCCGAGGATTTTATAGAGGAAGAAGACAGCTTTGAAATCCTTACGGAGCCAGAAGCATTTAGTGCAGTTAGAGAATGCCTTGAAAATGCAAATATACCAATGGCGCAGGCAGAGGTGACTATGATCCCTCAGACATGGGTTGAATTAACCGATGAACAGGATCTTAAGAACATGCAAAAAATCCTTGATCTTCTTGATGAGGATGATGATGTGCAAGAGGTATATCATAACTGGGATGAGTAATCTAACGAATTGAAAATATTAGTGGTCCTCCTAGATTAATGTTTTTTTTAACATTAATCTAGGAGGACTTTTTATTCATGACAAGTGAATTGGCTTGCCAATTCATCTTGTTTAAATATAATCTTGCTATGTTTAACAGAGGATGCAATAAAAGACTATACGAATAAGTTAAATATGGCACAGGATAATGAAGAAAAATAACAGATTAGTGACATATTCGATTGTTTGTCAAGAGAAGGATATTTATATTATGGGAGTAATTTTTTTTACATCTTTTGTTCACAAACTTCTTGATGAACCATATAAGGTAAGATATATTTAAGTAGATAAGGATACAATGGGGAGGACTAATAAATTATGGTAAAGCAAAAAGTATTCATAAGTATTTTATTGATATGTTGTATGTTTTTTATTACTTTTGATTCGTTAGAAGCAAGTTCAGCGGAGATAAATAAATCTTATAATAAGAATTCGGATGAAGTGACAGAAGAAGCAAAATCTGTAGAAAAACAGGAGTTTATAATACAGGATGAGACTAAACCGGAAGATACCAGGCAGGAAGATGTAAAACAAGAAGAGATAAAGCAGGAAGATATAAAGAAAGAAGAGACAGATCTCGTAGATACAAAGCAGGAAACTTCTACACAGCAGGATACAAGGCAAGAAGAAACGACAGCAGAGAAAGAGAAGGCACAGGACCCGAAGCCGATATATGCTGGCAGTATCAAATTAAAAAAGAAGGTTTCCATGAAGGTGGGAGAAGAATATAAGCTTAAGGTAACCTTATCAGAAAAGAATCTTTCCGGTGATAAGGTGAGCTTTACTAGTAGTGATAAGAATATTGTTCGAGTAACAAAAGATGGTTTGCTCAAGGCGAAACACTGGGGAGAGGCAACCGTAACCGCTTCCCTCGGTAAAGCGAAAGCAAGTTGTAAGGTAACTGTAACCAAGGAGGTGCAAATCACAATCAGTGCAGCCGGTGATGTTACCCTTTCCAGTGATATCAAGCAACCTAAGGCAGTTAACTTCTTTTCGGTATATGATAAGGAAAAAGACAATGATTACTTTTTTAAGAATGTCAAATCAATCTTTGAAAAGGACGATATGACCATTGTGAATTTTGAAGGAACACTCAGCAATAGAGGAAGCAGAGTTGATAAAAAATGGGCCTTCCGTGGAAAACCCTCTTACATCGATATATTAACACAAGGCTCCGTAGAAGCAGTTGCTTTTGCCAACAATCATGTGAAAGACTATGGTGAAGTCAGTTATACCGATACAATTGAAAGCTTTAAAAAAGCCGGTATTGCCTATTCTTCCTACAGTACCGTAGGAGTTTATGAGGTCAAAGGAATTAAGATTGGTATGATTTCGATCCAAGAATGTGGAGTCCCTAAGAAGACCTATGAGGATACCCTTCACAAGGCAATTAAATCCGTGAATAAGAAAAAGCCAGATTTATTAATCGTAAGTTTTCATTGGGGAATTGAATATACCTTTAAGCCGAACAAAGCTCAGATAGAGCTTAGTCGTATGGCAATCGATGAAGGAGCTGATTTAGTATTGGGGCATCATCCCCATGTTCTCCAACCAATTGAAAAATATAAGGACTCTTATATCGTATATAGTCTTGGTAATTTCTGTTTTGGAGGAAATACTAATCCACCAGATAAGGATACCATTATATATCAACAGACCTTTACCTTCCGTAACGATAAATTGGTACCCGATGATAATGTTCGAATTATTCCTTGTTCGGTATCCTCTGTCAAAACAAAAAATAATTATCAGCCAACCCCCAGCAAAGGAAGTGAAAAGGAAGGTATTATAAAACGAATGAACGGTTACTGCAAGCCCTACGGCATAAGCTTTGACAAAGAAGGTAAGTTAATGAAAAAAAGCAAATAAGAAGATCTATCATTCACTCCTGTATATCGTAACAGATAAGGGAGTGAATTTTTCTTCTAGGTAATAAATATCATGAAAACAATGATATAATCATTATTATTGTCGAGCAATTCACTTGAAACTAATAATTATCTATGATAGAATTGTCAGAAGTAAAGAATACAGTAGTAAGAATAGGGTCCGCCTGCGAAAACAGGAAGACCCATTTTCTATTACCAACGAACAAAGAATTAAGCAAGAGCAGGCTATTGGACAACTTATTACAATTAGAATCGTGAGGCGAATGAAAATGTTTACTAAGAAAGATTTGATCAGACTTATAATTCCTTTGGTTATTGAGCAGATCCTTGCTGTAACTGTGGGTATGGCGGATAGTATGATGGTTGCTAGGGTAGGTGAGGCAGCTGTTTCCGGTGTATCCTTAGTTGATAGCATTAATGTATTGCTTATCGGATTATTTGGTGCTTTAGCTACCGGAGGAGCGGTAGTAACTTCTCAATATCTTGGACGGAAAGATGAGAAAAATGCCTGTACATCAGCTGAACAGTTAATTGCGGCAATTCTTGTGGTATCCCTTGCTGTAATGGCAATCGCATTAGTTTTTAGAAAGCCTATTCTTACACTACTATTTGGTAATGTTGAAGCCGATGTTATGATGAATGCACAGATCTATATGATCATTACATCCTTATCATTTCCTTTTTTAGCTGTCTATAATGCCTGTGCTGCGCTATTTCGTTCCATGGGCAATTCTAAGGTATCAATGACGATATCTCTTGCCATGAATCTAATCAACATAATGGGTAATGCGATATTAATTTTTGGATTTGGAATGGGTGTGGCTGGTGCTGCAATTCCTACCTTAGTTTCTAGAATATTTGCAGCTGTGACTATGTTTATTCTAATTAGTAACAGGAAATATATCATACATATTGAATCAATTCGAAACTTTAAACTGAATATGAGCATGATCAAGAGGATCCTGCGAATTGGAGTACCGAATGGATTAGAGAATAGTGTGTTTCAAATAGGCAAGATCCTTGTTCAGGGAATCATTGCAGGCCTTGGAACTTCGGCTATTACAGCAAATGCTATAGCTGGTAATATTGGAGGTTTAGGAGTTCTTCCGGGCAGTGCTATGGGCCTTGCTTTTATTACAGTAATCGGCCAATGTGTTGGTGCTGCTGATTATGATGGTGTGAAATATTATACCCGTAAGTTAATGAAGGTGACTTATTTAGGAATGGTATTAATTAATGTCGGTATCTTGTTTTTAATCCCGGCAATTGTTAAGCTATATAATCTGACGGATGTCACCAGTGAAATTACTAGGCAGTTGATCGCCTACCATTGTGTACTGGCTATGATCCTATGGCCCAGCTCCTTTGCCTTACCTAACGTATTACGAGCAGCCAATGATGTTAAATTTACCATGGTCGTATCTATGATTTCTATGTGGGTATGGCGAATCGGCTTTAGTAAGCTTCTGGTTGATCTATTTGGGTTGGGAGTACTAGGTGTGTGGATCGCTATGACGATTGACTGGCTATTTCGGTCGATATGTTTTATTGTAAGATTCCTTAAAGAAAAGTATAGGACGATGGCCTCATTATAATGTGACACAAAAATGCCAAATATTACATTTACAATATCACTGAAAATGCTAAACAATGGTACTTAATTAGCCGATATGTTTTAAGGATAGTTTCTTTGTGTGCTTAAGATTTTAAATTACTTTGGATAAGGCTTCGGGGAGGTATTACGAATGAATAAGTTAAGAAACATTACGAAATTGATCATATGTCTGCTATTTGTAACTGGAGTGTTTTATCATACAAAAGGCAGTGAGAAAGTACTCGCAGCAGAAGGCGATATTAAATATTATCTGACGATAGAAGATAGTGGAACCAGTACAGCCGTTGGTGCAGAATATAATCTTGAAGAACCATCGGTAACTATGGGGGTTCGATCCTTCGATGATCGTGAGCTGGCTACAGGTGTAGATATTCTTTGGGAAACTTCTAGTACCAATGTAATAGAGATCAGTGGAAGCCCTTCCAAAACGGTTACACTGAATCGAAAGGCCCCCGGATATTCGATGATACAGGTTACCATTATGAATGGGGACGAAATTATTGAAACAATCAGCTGCCTAGTAAAGGTAGATTTTTTAATTGATTACTCTGCTATGCATCTACCCGAACTTGGTTTTATAGAAATGGATTTAAATACCTTACCTACGACTCAAATTCTTTTTAAATATGTCAATGGTGATAAGATTAGCTCCGGAGATCCGATCTATAACAATTTAATTCAATGGGAAAGTAATCACACAGAAGTGGCAACGGTAGTTGATGGTAAGCTAACTGCATTAGGTGCAGGTAATGCAAGCATTATCATAACCACTAATAAAGGGGCAACGGAGAATGGTTTTATCAGTAAAACCTTAAATGTATATGTGAAACCGGACTTCCTTATGGTCTATGACAATACGATTGTGTCAAGCTCCGTCAAAGGCAATACCTTGCCAGACAGTCCAGTTGAAAATGTACCTACAGAGTTTACCATTCGTTCCAATGCTACCCCTGCGGAAAACTTAACTTGGGTAATTAAAGAAACCTATAGCGGTAGAAAAATAGCACCTACTGGATCTGGGAAGATGGAGTATCTTGTCAGTCCCAGTGGGAAAAGTGTTACTTTTACTGATGTAAAAGCAGGTACCTACGATATCTTTGCTTATACTGACGGGGAGAATAACAGCGCTGGGGCAACCTATGCATTTATGAGAATCGTAGTTCCAATCAAGTTCTTTGGTGATATTAACAATATCCTGATGTCAGTTGATGACACCTATAATATAATAGAAAATTCTAATATCCCAACAGTCGCTTTGATTGACCGTTGCCTAATGGAACCAGCAGATGTTGTAACTTATCATCAGTCGACAGGAACCTTGGAAGCTGAGATGAAGGGAGCGACAACAGTAACCATTAAGTTTGCAGCACTCCCGAGAATATTTAAAAACACACCGGATAATATTAGTTTAAATATTAAGGTGATTGACGCAATTACCTTAAGTATGTCGGAAGCGACCTTGTATACCAATGGGAAATTACAATTATATGCTACCGTGACAAATCCTGATTTAATAGTTAATTGGAGCAGTAGTAAACCGCAAGTGGCTACAGTGGATGAGAATGGTATGGTCACAGCGGTAGGCGTTGGTCAAGCGAACATCGTAGCTTCGGTAAATGATCATGGTATCATTAAGTCTGTAATTTGTAAGATAACCGTAAAACAGGCAGTATCGGAAATAACGATAGAGCCATCGAATATTACGATATCAAGAGACGAGATTAAAGAATTAACGGCAGTGATTCGTCCTGCCAATGCAGAGGATGTAGATCTGGTATGGAAGTCTTCTGATGAAAGTAAAGTAGTAATCGATAGTCCCAGATCCTCAAGTACCTATATTATCGGTAAAAATTCCGGTAATGCTGTTATAACAGCGATAGATCAAAGTAATGTCATCGTAGGTTATTGTCATGTAACAGTAAGAGAGCCGGTGCAAAGGATTGAATTATCGGAGACCGAACTAACGGTAGGCCTTAATACAGGCTACCTTCAGTTAAAGGCAACGGTATATCCGGATACAGCGACAGAAAAGGGTGTTACATGGTCAACCTCGGATCCTGCCGTTGCGACGGTGAATCAATATGGTGAAATTACCATCAAAGGAGCAGGAAAGGTTGCAATTATCGCAACTTCTGTAGATAATCCAACCATTGAGGCAATCTGTAACATTACCGTGGATACACCGGTGATGATGCTAGAACTTGATAAAACTGAACTTACGATGAAAGTAGGACAAACGGAAACCTTATCCTACACACTTCTTCCTGTGGATGCCACGAATAAAGCGGTACTCTGGATGTCTTCCAACCCTTCTGTTGCAGAGGTGAATGCAAATGGTAAGGTTACAGCCAAAGCAAAGGGAACTGCAATTATTATATTAAGGTCACCAGAGAATGGCTTAACAGCATATTGTACAGTAAAGGTGAATCAAACTTCTTCCGCCTCAGAGGCAAACTTTAAATTTGATAAAAATGAATTAACACTGATGACAGGTGATGAATATGAGTTAAAAGTTACCTTTGAAGATAGTGGTATGGATGTTACGGACTTAATATGGAGATCATCAGATACCAAGCTGGCTAAGGTAGACCGGTATGGTAAAATAACAGCTCTAGAGGGCGGCGTGGTTACAATTTATGCGACTAATGATGAAGACGAAACGGTAAAATGTAAGGTAACAATCATTAAGCCGGTTGAGAGTATATTACTAAACTTCTCAAAAAAATCAATTCAGATTGGTGATAAATTCAATTTAATTGGCACCGTTATTCCTTCCGATGCAACGAATACTAAAATAACATGGAAAAGTGAGAATACAGAGATTGCCACTGTATCAAAGAATGGTCTAGTGGAAGGTTTAAAAGGCGGTATTGTTAAAATTACTGCAACCGTAGAGGGAGAAGGAGTTTCTGCTTCTTGTGTTGTTACAGTGCATGACGATGCCACTGGAATTTCCTTAAATCATGAAAGTTATACCCTTGGTTTAGGAGAAAAATTAAATCTTAAGGCTACGGTCTTCCCTGAATATGCTAACCAGAATGTAAAATGGGTAAGCAGTAATGAAGATGTTGCAACCGTCAATGCAAAGGGTAGGGTAGTTGGAGTTTCCTATGGCTTTGCAACTATAACAGCCATCACGATGGATGGTGCACAACTGGAAGCGAGCTGTGAGATTGAGGTATTAAAACCGGTAACCAGAGTAACTCTGAACAAAGGAAATCTTTTTATGATGGTTGGTGAAAGTGAAAAACTGATAGCAACCGTACAACCCAAAAACGCTACCTATAATAAAGTAAAATGGACATCCAGTAATGATGATATTGCTATGGTTGATGAAAATGGTAAGGTAATTGCTCTTGCTGCGGGCAAAGTAACAATCACGGCTTCCGCACAGGATGGAAGTGGGAAGAAGTCTGTTTGTATGGTTACCGTTCGAGCAGGCATCCCAACGACCAGCATTACCGTAGCGGAAAAGAAAGTTGTCATGGTTCCTGGTGAGACAAAAAATGTGAAAGCTGTTCTGAATCCAACGAATTCAACGGACGGTATTACTTGGAGTTCTGACAACTCAGCCGTTGCAAAAGTTGATAGCAAGACAGGCAAGATCACGGCAAGAGCTACCGGTACGGCCAATATTACTGTTATGTCAGATAGCGGTAAGACAGCTGTGATTCAGGTTAATGTAATTGGTTTGAATATGACAGAGCTTACACTAGAACAATATACAACCTCTTATAATAATCTTACTGTAGAAGGAACCAATTCCACAGTAAATTGGAGCATTGATAATCAACAGATCGCTGAAACAAGAAGAGTAGGAAATAATAGCTTAAGAATAAGTGCTAGAGCGATTGGAAAAGCTACCATAACTGCCACTGTGGACGGTAGAAAACTTCGCTGTAGACTAACCGTTACTTCTATACGTTAATATACAAGCATTTACATTACGAGTGTTAAAATACTCGTTTTGTAAATGCTTTTTTATTGAATAGGAAATTCCTCAGTAAATTTTATTAATTTTATCAGGCAAATTTGATAATTAATGAAGTAAATCTTGTAGTTTCTTCCAAGATTGAAAGAAAAGATTGATTCTATAATTTTGATATGCTACAATTGACACAGAACATATGTTTTTGCAGTACGAATATTTATCACTTAATCAGTGGGGGGATAAGAATTGTTAGTAAGTCTGCACGTAAAGAATTTTGCAATAATTGATGAATTAGAAGTTTATTTTAAGGATCATTTGAATATCTTGACCGGTGAAACAGGAGCAGGTAAATCCATCATAATTGGATCCATTAATGCGGCGCTTGGTGCCAAAGTCAGTAAGGATATCCTTAGAAGCGGTGCAGATTATGCTCTAATTGAACTGGTATTTGAGACAAAGGATGAGGGAATCCAACGAACCATGGAAGAGATGGATTTACCCTGGGAAGATGGTATGATCATCGTATCTAGGAAAATAAAAGCAGGCAAAAGTATCTTTAAGATCAATGGAGAGACTGTTACAATTGCTACAGTATCATTTATTGCAGGTTTATTAATTGATATCCATGGCCAGCATGAACATCAATCCCTTCTCCATAAGGCAAAGCATTTAGAGATTGTAGATCGTTTTGCAAAAGATGAGATCGGAACCCTTAAGGAGGAACTTGAGCAAAGTTACCACCTTTATAGTAGGTTAAAGCAGGAATATGAAGATGCAATTATAGATGAAGATAGACGCTTACGAGAAATTTCATTTTTAGAATATGAAGTAAATGAGATTCAGAATGCTCAGCTGGTACTAGGCGAAGATGAAGAACTTGAAGCTGCCTATAAAAAGTTGTCCAATGCCAATACGATTGCGGAAGGAATGCAGGCGGTTCATCAGTTAACGGGATATGAAGCTTCAGCTGCCGGTGATACTATGGGCCGTGCACTTAAGCAGCTTATGAAGATTGTTGAATATGATGAAAGATTACAAGGTATCCTAAATCAAGCTACTGATATTGAAAATTTATTAAATGATTTTAATAAAGATTTATCTCAATATATCTCAGATATGGATAACCCTGAGGAAGAATTGGATGAGGTAGCAAAACGTCTGGACTTAATTAATCACTTAAAATCTAAATATGGTGGTTCTATCGATCATATTATAAAATATAAAGAAGAATGTGAAATTAAATTAGAAAAATATCAAGATTATGACGCATACCTAAGAAAGCTTAAAGCTTCATTAAAGGATGCAGAAGAACAGCTTAAGGAGTTGTGTGAGCGATTATCAAAAATTCGTAAAAAGGAAGCGAAGACGTTAACAAAAGAGATTCGGGAAGCCCTGATTTCATTGAATTTCCTTGATGTTCGCTTTGAAATGATCTTTGAACAAAATAAAAATTATACATCCAATGGATACGATGATGCAGAATTTATAATATCTACCAATCCTGGTGAACCTCTAAGACCTCTGGCCAAGGTGGCTTCAGGAGGTGAATTATCCAGAATTATGCTGGGGATCAAATCGATCTTAGCTCAAAAGGATGATATCGCTACTATGATCTTTGATGAAATTGATACTGGTATTAGTGGTAGAACAGCCCAAAAAGTATCAGAGCAACTTGCTAAAATTGCAAAACATCATCAAATTATATGCATTACTCACCTAGCCCAGATTGCAGCTATGGCGGATTCCCATTATCGAATAGAAAAAAATACAGACGGACACTCAACACAGACCCAGATAAAAGAATTGAGTAAAGAAGAATCGATTGAGGAGTTATCTAGAATTCTCGGTGGTGCAGAGATAACAGAACGTGTTATTGAAAGTGCAAAGGAAATGAAAGAATTGGCAAATTCAGCAAAAAAACACATGCTTTAAAAGCTATAAAAAGCGAATACTTAATGTAAGGATATACAATACTATGTATATCCTTTTTTGATTCATATTTTTGAGGAAAGTATTTAACCTAGGTAGATACGGACATATTTCATTTGTACATTTTAATACTGGTTATCAAAAGATCTCAATTGTTTCTATTTAGAAAAAGAGAGTTCATAGGTATTCGCCATTGGTGATAAGTATTGCTTTTGTATGACTGAAAAAGGACTGAACAGAATAATTGCATGAGGTGAAAGGATGAGGAGCAAAAGAATTTACAGAAGAGTCTTTTTCTATTTACTGATTCTTAATATTTTGGGACTATCAATATTTTTATATCTTAATATCATTAAAAAAATCCCAGATGAAATAAAAATTTTGGTTGGAACAGAAGAACGCTTTGATTTTAACATGCCAATAAAGGCGAAAATTGAAACAGAAGATATTGGGGTTATCAGCGTTAACGACTTGAGTGTTCCATCAAATCAGATTAGTATCGATTTAAATAAGCCTTTTACTTTAGAATCTTCTAAGACAGGCAAATATAATATCAATCTAAAGCTATTTGGATTGTTTGATTTTAAGAACATATCATTAGATGTAATAGAAACAGTTGAATTAATTCCCTGTGGTTTACCCATCGGAATCTATGTAGAAACAGATGGTATTCTAGTGTTAGGTAGTGGTAGAATTACCGGTGAGGATGGACTAAACTATGAACCTATCAACAATAAACTAAAATCCGGGGATTATATACTTAAGATTAATGGGGAAGAGGTAGAAGATAAAGAAGATTTAATTGAAGAAATACAGGAAAGCGAGGGGAAAGATCTTAGACTGCTAATTCGAAGAAATGATGAAGAGATTACTGTTCGTATTACACCAGTTAAAGCCACGGATGGCAAATACAAAATTGGTGCTTGGATTCGAGATAATACACAGGGAATTGGCACCCTAACCTTTACTTCTACCAATGGACATTTTGGAGCTTTGGGACATGGAATAACCGATATTGATACCGGTTTACTGATGGAAATTAAGGATGGTACAGTTTATGCGGCAGATATCATGTCCATTATAAAAGGGAAGGAAGGAGAGCCGGGAGAGCTAATCGGAATGATCCGTCAAAGTAATAAACATAAAATCGGAAGAATCAAAAATAATACTTTACAGGGAATCTTTGGTACGATTGATGGTAATTATCAATGGCTACTAAATGAGAAACCATTAGAAATTGGTCTTAAGCAGGAAGTGCAAAAAGGGCCTGCTAAAATTCTATGTACGGTTCAAGACAAGGTGGAAGAATATGATATTATGATTGAGAACGTGGATATTAGTAATAGCAATCAAAGTAAAGGAATCGTGATACGTATTACGGATGAGAGACTTCTGGATATTACAGGAGGAATTGTACAAGGTATGAGCGGTAGCCCAATTATACAAAATAATAAGATAATAGGTGCTGTTACGCATGTATTTATACAGGATTCAACGAAGGGCTACGGCACTTTTATTGAGAACATGGTAAATAATATTGAATAAAGGATACTTTTGTTCATGACAGGAGAGCGCTGGCGAAGGCTGAGGGCTCTTTGTTCATGTTAAGGAAAATAGACTTTCAAATTTTCCATGCATGAAAAAGAAATCAACGAAATATAATAAAATATAAGTATAATTTTGGTTTTCTAACATCGGAATATTTGGTAATTATTTACAAATATACAAAATATTGTGGTTTATTTTTTGACACCCATATTATGAGCATTTACACTGTCGAATGGTGCGACAAGAAACAATTGATTGTTTTAAAAGTTCTATATATAATTTTTGTATGGTAAATATTTACAATACCATATGCACATAAGGATAAAAGCTGTAGAATTTTTGGATAAGTTGTAGAGTATTAGCTTATAATGTAAAATATTAATAAAAATAGTAAGATTATGTTGCCAATATTTTGTTAAATTTGCTAATACTATATTTGTTGACGATTAATCATGTAAGATGTATAATTAGTAGACATACAACATGAAATCAAAAGTCTAACAGCAAACATCACGAAAAGCGAAAAAATCAACGACCCAATAATATAGGAACAAAAGAGTAGCTTGGAACAGTATATGAGAATCAATTTTTAGTAGTAACAGAATAAAGCAATGGAGGTTGGGAAGTAATGGGTAAGATTAATGTAGCTATTGTTGATGACAATGAAAGGATGGTGAATCTACTAGAAGATATTTTAAAAGAAGATGCAGATATCGAAGTAGTAGGTAAATCAGAGAATGGAATCGATGCTTTAGACATGATAAAAGAGAAAAAACCGGATGTTGTCTTATTGGATTTAATTATGCCAAAACTTGATGGACTTGGTGTCATGGAAAAGGTCAGAAAGGATTCCGAGTTTAAAAAGAATCCTTCTTTTATTGTCATAACTGCCATAGGGCAAGAAGGTGTTACTGAAAGTGCTTTTGAATTAGGTGCCAACTACTATATTATGAAACCATTTGATAATAATGTGGTTCTGTCACGAATTAAGCAGTTAAAGGGTGACTACCATAATAAACTCATAGATAATCATAGAGTAAGTGCATATGAAAACAAAAGCTCATGTATGGAGCGCAATCTTGAATCCGATGTAACAAATATTATACATGAAATCGGCGTACCAGCACATATTAAAGGATACCAATACTTACGTGACGCTATTATGATGTCAGTTAGTGATGCCGAGATGTTAAATTCAATAACAAAATTACTCTATCCATCCATCGCAAAACGCCATAAGACTACACCAAGTAGAGTTGAACGGGCTATCCGTCATGCGATAGAAGTAGCATGGAGCAGAGGTAAGATGGATACCATTGATGAATTATTTGGATACACCGTAAGTAACGGAAAAGGAAAACCTACAAACTCTGAATTTGTAGCATTAATTGCGGATAAGATTCGATTAGAATACAAATTAAGATCATAAAATCAATACTAGAAATATATAAAGTTTGTTCCAGAATAAGTATTTATTTTGGGACAAACTTTTTTTGTTACATATTGAAGCACTAAAATAACTTTTCCTTAAAAAATAATTCTTTAATAAATACCATATAATTAATGAGTGCCTCTTGAATGAATATATTAATACTTCTTAGGGATAATATTTTTGAATAAAAAAACATAAGGAGGAAATTTAATGGCAAATTTAAATGAGATTGAACTTCAGAATCTGAGACATCTTTTGCAATTTGGAGAATCAAGCTTAGAAAAGTACAATAACTATGCACAAAATGCAAATGATCAAAATGTAAAACAATATTTTCAAAAAGCAGCGCAATCATGCAGCCAAAATAAGCAAACAATTATGAAATTCTTACAATAGGAGGGATGATAAACTATGATGCAAGAAAAAGCAATGGTTTCCGATGCATTAAATTCAATTAATGCTGATTTGAAAGCTTTGGCAGATATGATATCACAAACCGAAAATCAGGAACTTAGAAGCACACTTCAGCAAATGCGAAATGAGGCAGAAAAATCTCAATATGAGTTATACAATATAGCAAAAAACCTAAATTATTACCAGCCAGCACAGAAAGCTTCCCAGGATGAGATAAATAGAATAAAAAATACATTTTCTCAGAGCTCCGGCATGAGCGGAAGTAGCTCGGGAATGGGCGGAATGACCTCCGGAATGGGAGGAAGCTCTGGTATGAGTGGAAGTAGCTCGGGAATGAGCGGAATGACCTCCGGAATGGGAGGAAGCTCTGGCATGAGTGGAAGTAGCTCCGGAATGGGCGGAATGGGAGGAAGCTCTGGCATGAGTGGAAGTAG
>JAAYQP010000011.1 GCA_012519195.1 Clostridiales bacterium
ATGATATTTGGGTAGACAGATGGCAGTTAGTTATAAAAAGCTTTGGAAACTGTTAATAGACAAGGATATGAAGAAGAAGGATCTTCAAGCTGCAGCAGGAATAAGTTCTGGAGCGATTGCGAAGCTTGGGCGTAATGAGAATGTCACTACCACAGTATTAATGAAAATATGTTATGCATTACATTGCGATATTGGAGATATTATGGAAATAGTTATCGACGAAAAAGATATTGAAATGAGGCAGGCTAATGATTGATTCAGCATTAAAAAGATTAAGTGAAAAGCAGTATTTAGCAATAATTAAGTCAGATGAGTATAAAGAATTACTGGCTAAAATGAGCAGCCAAATTGTCCATAATTCGAAGTCCGCACCAAATGAAGCAACGATTGAGAGTTATTTTGATTGCGAGCTTTTTCACTTCTTTAAAATGGTATTTGAACCTATTGGATATAAATATAATCCTGTAAAGGAATCTTCGATTGCTACAAGGAGACACATAACTAAAGGTAGAGCTGATACGGCTGTCGGAGCTTTGGTTATTGAGTTTAAGCAACCTTCTAAACTTAAAACTATAAAACATCAGAAGGCTGCTCTCGAACAAATACAAGAGTATCTTGATGGCGTTGATAATGAAAACGACACGACTATGATTGGATTCGTGACGGATGGGATAAAGGGTTGTTTCGTTATTAAGTGTGAAGGCGGCACAACAGTCGAGACATACAGAAACATTGACTGGACAACATTAGATCGATTGATTCAGAATATCGTTTCGCTTGGTCAGACTGCTCTAAATTCGAGAAATTTGGTCGATAATTTCTGCAATCCGCCACATAATAATGGCATAGCGTTCGACCTGTTAAATTCGCTTTATTCTACATTGTCAAACATGACTCCTAAAACAAGCATGTTGTTTAATGAGTGGAAAGAGTTATTTAATTTAGCACACGACGATATTTCGAAGCAACAAGCAATTATAGACCGCAGATCTTCTCTAGAATCTCTGTTGAAGGTTCAATTCTCAGGTGCCAATGCGGAGTACAAGGCCCTTTTTGCATTGCAGACAGCCTATGCAATAATCGTTAAAATTGTAGCATATCGCGTTGTCAGTTATGCTAGATACAAAAGATCACTTTATGATTTTGAAACTCTGAGACACCTTCCCGCTGATGCGCTTCGAGCACAATTATCTGCTCTTGAGGAAGGCTCAATTTTCCGGGAATATGGTATTACTAACCTTTTAGAAGGTGATTTCTTTTCTTGGTATAGTAGCCCAGATCAGTGGTCTCTTGAAATTGCCAATAGCATTTCAAAAGTGTTTGATGTTCTAAGCCAATATTCAAATAAAGCTGTACTTAATAAAGTTGAAAGATCCAAAGATTTTTTCAAGGCGCTCTATGAAACGATGATGCCTGCAGCTGTGAGGCATTCATTAGGTGAGTATTATACGAAAAAATGGTTAGCCCAACATGTTGTGGATGAAGCAGTAATGATGGTGAATATTGAGTATTGGCGAGGACTAGATCCGTGTTGTGGCTCGGGAACATTTGTAACGGTGATGATTGATAAGGTATTGCATCAGCTAGGCAATGAAAGTGACGAAAGTAAGTTACGGCATGTACTTGATCGTGTAAAAGGTATGGACCTAAATCCAGTAGCTGTATTAACGGCTCGAGTTAATTATTTTATTAATATCTCACATCTCATTCGCGATGATGAGGAGCTAGAGATTCCTGTTTATCTAGGTGATTCATCATATGTTCCAAGAAAGGTAATATTTGATGGAATACGCTGTTTAGAATATTCTATAAGTACTCTAAAAAAACCCATTGAGATTATTGTACCAGAAAGCATGGTGAGTGATTCACTAGCTTTTTCTAAATCAATGACTACCATGGAGCTTCATATTAAAAATTTAGATTCTGAAAGTGCTTTTAATATATTGATATCTCTAGTTGATGAAAATGACTTAACTGAAAAGATAGTTGAAAGATTACAACTGTTATCTGTCGAACTAGTTGAACTAGAAAGAAATAATTGGGACGGTATATGGGCCCGGATAATCACTAATTTTCTAACAACGGCTAATATTGGTAGATTCGATGTTATAGTTGGCAATCCACCTTGGGTTGATTGGAAAAGCTTACCTTCTGGATATAGGGATAGAATTAAGTCGCTCTGTATCTCTCGTAAGCTTTTTTCAGGCGACAAACTCACAGGAGGAATAAACTTAAATATTTGCGCGCTTATTGCTAATGTTGCAGCGGAGAATTGGCTAAAAGAAGAAGGTGTTTTAGCGTTCCTAATGCCAGAGCCCCTAGTTTATCAACCTTCATATGAGGGATTTAGAAATTTATATATGTCGAATGACAGTAGGCTTTTCTTTCGCAAATTCACTAACTGGACAAAAGCAGGGCATCCTGTTTTAGCCAACTTAAAATGACACAAAGCTGACGGTATTGCCTGTCCGGACTTTGATGGATATAATGACCATAGAAGTATTAAGAGAGGAAAAGGCTTTCTTGTTAATAGTGTTACCGCGCCAA
>JAAYQP010000100.1 GCA_012519195.1 Clostridiales bacterium
AACTTACTTCTACCTCTAAAGCAGGTAAGGGTAGAATTTACTTTTTCAATTGAGGAGTTTAACATAATTGACCAAAATTTCTGGAAACTATTGAAAAATTATTTTACTAAGGATATACTAGTTCTTATATACTATTAAAAGCTAAGGAGAAGATTATGGAAGAACAGGAAATCTTGCAGCAGTATCAAGAGGAGGAAGTAAGTTTAAAGGAGCTGGTGATGGCTCTTTGGAGGCAGAAGAAGATAATTATAAGCATCGCTCTTATTTTTGCCATTCTAACAGGAATTGTAAGCGTATTTGTACTAACCCCGGTATACCATACGAATCTAAATATTGTGATCAATATGCCGGAAGTATATCATACAAAATATGGTGATTATGCATTACCTATTACCACCAATGACCAGTACATAAATCTGATTACCAGTAATGACATCTCTATTCATACGATGAAAGATATTGGATATGATGCTGAAGAAGTAACATTAGAGGATCTTCGTGAAAGAATTACTGTAGAGACCAATACTACCAAATCTGGTGTAGAACAAAATACCTTCAAGGTTAAAGTAGCTGCAAATAACCCAGTAGAGGCGAAGCAATTGGCGGATGTACTTTTTGAAAACTATGTTGAATTTATTGATGTCCTAACTGCCCAAGGAGCATTAAACTTCTATTATAATAAGTTTACCGTAGCTCTGACTTCACTAGAGGATTCTCTAGAATCTACTCAGAAAATCTTGTCTAAGAACGAAGAGTTATTGGCACAGACACCTCAGACAATTAATCAAAAGGCAGCCATGGATGAACTTCATGGTCAGGGGAATGTGAATGAATTTATCGTTCTTGAGAATGTAATAAACCCCAACTATACAGCAATCGAGACGGATATAGTTGGGAATAAGCAGTCAATCAACTCAATTGAAAACTCCATGCGGGTTTATAATGAATATCTTGAGGAACTAGATCTCTTAAAAGAAAAGATCGATGATTATTATGAAACAGAAGACTTTGATGCCTTAGAAAACTCGATAGTGAGTGCATCCAAGACAAATATATACCTACCATCACAGCCCATTGAACCTAGTCGGAAGACAAGCCCTAGAAATGCTATGAATGTAGCCATTGGTACTGTCCTTGGTGGTATGTTAGGAGTATTCATAGCTCTGATTAAAGAATATTGGTTTAATGAGAACAATTAAATTGTCATATCCTAGGATAAATTGCTAATAAGAAACAAGTTGAAAATATGCAACCAAGCTGATATAATGATGCCGAAGCTATAATAAACGAATCCTAGGGAAAGTTCGGTGAGTTATATGGACATACAGAAAGCTTATATGCAGAATTCGGAAGAGGAAATTGATTTAAGAGATTTATTCATGGCGCTTTGGAATAGAAAGGTTATGATTATAGTCATAACACTTGTAGCGGCCTTGATTACAGGGATATTTAGCAAGTTCGTTCTATCACCGGTATATCATTCTAAATTAAATATCGTGATTAATATGCCGGAAACCTATACAACGAAATATGGTGATTATACCCTGCCAATTACAACTAATCAGCAATACATAAACCTCATTACCAGTAGTAATATCATGGTGAATACCATAAGGGACATGGGATATGATGCGGAAGTATCAATCGAAGATCTCAGAGATCGTATCACCGTTGCTAACCCTTCAACAACTACCAATACAGAACAGAATAGTTTTGAGGTTAAAGTAGCAGCGGATAATCCGGAGGAAGCGAAGCGATTAGCTGAAGCTTTATATGAGAACTATATTGAGTTTATGGATGTCATGGTTGTGGAAGGTGCTATTGAATACTTTTATAATGATTATTCTGTCAAGATTAGATCCTTAGAAGTTGAGAAGAAAACCAATGAGGAACTGTTAGCGAAGAATGAAGCCCTTCTAGCTGAGACACCTCAGACCATTAACCAAAAGGAAGCGCTGAATGAAGTAAAGCAAATAAAAACCAGAGATTATGTGGTGCTTGAGAATATCATTAATCCCAACTATACGAAGGTTGAGAATGATATTATAACCATTAAGCAGACCATTAACCAGATTGATAATTCAATCGAACTTTATAACCAATACCTAAAAGAACTGGAGGAAGAAAAGGAGCAACTAGCCAGCTATTATCAGACCGGTGATTATGAAACATATGGTACGGATATCATTAATGTGGTTAAGACGAATGTCTATCTACCTTCCAAACCAGTTGCACCTACAAGAAAGTCAAGTCCCAATAATATGATGAATGTCGTAATCGGTGCTGTTCTTGGAGGTATGGTATCGGTAATGATAGCATTAGTACAAGAATATTGGTTTAAAAAAGAGAGAGAATAGAATCCCAAACAATAAAAACAGGGTTACATCAGATTCATATAGAATTGATGTAACCCTGAAGTTTGTATTTTCATTAATTTTTTTTATCATTACTATTACGATAAGCGCTAGGGGTGCATTTTTCTCGCTTCTTAAAGGTGGAGCAAAAGGCACTTTCACTTGAAAATCCAGTACTAAAGCAGATTTCTTTAATAGAGATATCGGTATTTTTTAATAAAAATTTTGCTGAGTTAATCCTAGATGCAATGATATATTCATGGGGGGTGAAGCCAGTTTCGTTTTTGAACATCCTGGTAAAGTAATAAGGACTTAAGGATGCCCTTGAAGACAATAATTCTAAGCTCATATTTTCGCATAGATGCTCATTAATATAGGCAATGGTTTCATCTACAATATTCGAATTAT
The DNA here is from genome assembly GCA_012519195.1 of Clostridiales bacterium. Taxonomy (GTDB): domain Bacteria; phylum Bacillota; class Clostridia; order Lachnospirales; family Lachnospiraceae; genus Mobilitalea. The sequence continues at coordinate 2,763 of JAAYQP010000100.1, forward strand.
TTGGTTTTGAAGAGGTACTTTCCCGGGATATTAATAATTCGGTAAGGATATTTGTAATATATTGGGATACTAAAGCTTCTTTAATGGGTTTGTTCTCACGGAACATAAGATAAATCTTATGTAAATATTTCTCAAAGATATAGGTATCTCTTAAGGTAATAACCAGGCCGGTTAGGGAGGTAATCATATTAAAATATTCTCTTGCTACCGGTCCGTCAAAATGCAGCCATTCTGCCTCCCATCCAGTATGGGTGTAATAGGTATGAGGTTTATAGCAATCTAAGAAAACAATCTGATTCTTTTCTACATGCTGCCTATGGTTATCAACCTCAATATAGCAGCTACCCTTCTTTACATGCATTATAAGAAAACTATCATAGGAGTTCCGATGTAGATAATAGTTGGGTTCATAATAAAAGTATCCGACATAGGTAGGATAGAAAAAGGTCTTCTTCGCTTGGACACTGGCTGTAAATATATAGTAATCTGAGTCTCTGCGGACACCTGTTTCGCTTGAATACATTGTAACACCTTCCCCCTTAAATATGAACAAAATATTTAAATTAATTATACACTCAAGTTTTTCCAATGTCAACAAACTCAATGCTTTTTAATGGATTATAAGCTTACAATACTGCAAGCAACAGAGCAATATTTTGCAATTTATCAGCAAGTTAGATTAATGATTATACTGATGCCCCATTATATAATAAGGCTAAAATAAAGCAGATTAGGAGGCATCTATATGGAAAAAGAACTTTATGGTGTAAGAATCTGTGAAGAGGATATGGTGATCCCTACATATGAAGTAGGTGAGCCGAATAAGAATCCGATCTTCTCAGAGAATAGGGTTTATCAAGGCAGTACCGGTAAGGTCTACCCATACCCAGTAATCGAAAAAATCTATGACAGAAAGGTCGATAAAACCTATAAGGCTGTTATTCTGGAGAATCAGTATATTCGGGTTACTGTTCTTCCGCAGCTGGGGGGAAGGATTTACCGGGCATATGATAAGACCAATGGCTATGATTTTGTCTATTACAATCGAGTGATCAAACCAGCTCTAGTTGGTTTGACTGGTCCCTGGATTTCTGGCGGCATTGAATTTAATTGGCCGCAGCATCACAGACCAACAACTTTCCTACCGGTCGATTATAAGATCCGTGAGAACATGGATGGAAGTAAATCACTGCTAATCCATGATATCGACCAGATGTATGGTACCAAGATGGTTGCAGAATTTACCCTCTATCCGGATAAGGCTTATATTGAGATAAAGGGTCAACTTTATAATGGAACACCATTTCCACAGACTTTTCTATGGTGGGCAAATCCTGCAGTAGCGGCTAATGATTATACCCAATCCATCTTCCCACCGGATGTCCATGCAGTTATGGATCACGGTAAGAGGGATGTATCCCGTTTCCCTATTGCCACAGGGGTTTATTATAAGAAGGATTACAGCGCAGGTGTGGATATATCAAGATATAAGAATATCCCGGTACCTACCTCATTTATGGCGGAACACTCTGATTATGATTTCTTGGGAGGTTATGATTACCAGCGTGAGGCAGGCATTCTTCATGTAGCGGATCATCATGTATCTCCTGGTAAAAAACAGTGGACTTGGGGATGTGGCGATTTTGGTAAGGCATGGGATCGCAATCTTACCGATGAGGATGGACCTTATATTGAATTGATGGCAGGTGTTTATACGGATAATCAACCGGATTTCACCTGGCTCAAGCCCTTTGAGGAAAAGACCTTTAAGCAGTACTTCATGCCTTACAAAGCGGTTGGCGCAGTTAAGAATGCAACATTCAATGCTGTAGTTAATATGGAGACTAGAACGGATGGAATCTATGTCTGTGTCTATGCTTCTTCAGAGTACAAAGATGCAAAAGTAATATTAAAGAATAAAGGTTCCCTAAGTACACATGAGACAGTAGATTTATCCCCAATCCAAATATTCGAAAAGACATTTGAAATTTCCTACGAGAAAGAAACGGATCTAACCATCGAAGTCTATGATAGGGATAATAACCTGCTGGTTAACTATACTCCGGAAGAGATTAAGATTGAGAAAATGCCAGAACCGGCCAAAGCAGCGAAAGATCCATCAGAAATTATGACAAATGAGGAGCTCTATTTGACAGGATTGCATATTGAGCAATATCGCCATGCAACCTATGATCCGGATGATTATTATCTGGAGGGGTTAAAAAGGGATCCTGCCGACATTCGTATCAATAACGCCTATGGTTCCTTACTTCTAAGACGTGGACTTTTTAAGGATGCAGAATCATACTTTAGAAAAGCAATAGAACGTTTGACTTGGAAGAATCCGAATCCTTATAATAGTGAGCCATACTATAATCTTGGGGTATGTTTGCGATACCAGGGCAGAGCAAAGGAAGCCTATGATGCATTCTATAAGGCTAGCTGGTCCAATGAACAGCAAGAGATGTCATACTACTATCTGGCAGCGATAGCAACCGAGCAGAAGAAGTATGAAGATGGCTTAGAATTCATAGAGAAATCCCTAATTAAGAATAGCCATAATATCAAGGCAAGAGGTTTAAAAGCTGCAATTTTAAGAAAGCTTGGACGAATGAAAGAGGCTTCAGCTTGGGTTGAGGAAAGCTTAAACATCGACAGCTTTGACTATATGAGTGGATATGAGAGAATCTTACTTATGAAAGAGGATGAAGCATCTGACATTCTGATACAGAAGGAGAAGGAAGCCCTTGTGCATTTGATGCGTAATTTCTCCGTCAACTTCATTCAGGCAGCGATTAGTTATTCGGAAGCAGGACTATATTTAGAGGCCATAGAAGTATTACAGCTATGTAGTGAAGAGAAACCGATGCTAAAATATTACGAAGGATATTATTATGATAAATTAGGATTGGATAGGGAGGCAGAACAGGCATTACAGCAGGCAATGCAGCGCTCTCCATACTGTACCTTCCCGAATAAACTGGAAGATATCCTTGTCTTAGAGCATGCAATTCAAAAGAACTCCCAAGATCCTAAGGCTCCTTACTATCTTGGAAACCTATATTATGACAAAAAGCAATATTCATTAGCGAGAGAGCTATGGGAGAAGAGTGTGACAATTGACGATACCTATCCAACTGCGCTTCGTAACCTTTCTCTACTCTACTATAATCGATATGACGAGAAAGAAAAGGCCAAGGATGCATTGGAGAGAGCCTTCCATCTTGACACGACAGATTCCAGAGTGTTCTTAGAGTTAGAACAGCTCTATAAAAAACTTGGTGTTTCCGCGGAAGATAGAATTCAGTTCTGTGAGAAATATCCAGATACCTTACAGGATCGAGATGATATGTATGTGGAGTATATCACACTCCTAAATCAGGTAGGTCAATACGAGAAAGCATACGAGTTGATTATGTCTCGTAAGTTCCATCCTTGGGAAGGTGGGGAAGGAAAGATAACAACCCAGTATAAGATTGCCCTTCTAGAAATTGCCAAGAAAGAGCTTAAGGAAGAGAATTACGAAGGTGCAATTGAACATTTAACAGCAGCCCTTAGCTATCCTGAAAATCTTGGGGAAGGTAAGTTAGAAGGAACCAAAGACAATCATCTTAACTACTATCTGGGTATTGCTTACGAAGCTCTTGGTAATACTGAGATGGCAGAAAAATATTACACACTGGCTTCTCTTGGAACTGACGACCCAGCTGGTATGATGTATTATTATGACCAGCCAGCAGATATGATTCTCTACCAGGGGTTGGCATTGAAGAAGTTAGGAAAGCCAGTGGAAGCCAATACGAAATTCTACAAACTTCTTGACTATGGCGAACAGCACATCTTTGATGAGGTTAAGATCGACTACTTTGCAGTTTCCTTACCGGACTTTTTAATCTTCAAGGACGACCTGAACAAGAGAAATAAAGCGCACTGCCACTATCTAATAGCACTGGCTAATCTAGGGCTTGATAACCGTGAGAAAGCGAAGAAAGCTTTTGCACAGGCACTACAATATGATTGCAACCATATGGATTGTATTCTATATACGAGAATGTTAGACTAAGAGACAATGTGTTAGCAACATGGCTAAGGCCTAGGTTACTAGTTTAAGCAAATTTTCTATGTTATAAAATTAATTGCATTGCATTTTATTATAAGAGAACACCAACTTTATATTTTAATTATGTATTGATTGTAAAAATATAAGACTAAGCTTGGTGTTCTCTTATTTTTTTCTTTATAAAATTTGTGGTAATATATGTGTGGTAATTTAAAATAGGGCAATATTTAAAAATATCAAGGCAATTTAAATTAATGTATTGTACAATATGTCGATATATAATGTACTTAAAAGTATGAATAGCAAGACTATGACAAACTTTTTAAAGGAGGAGGCAAATGTGGAAAATGTATTAGAGTTTCAAAACATCTCTAAATACTTCCCAGGTGTAAAAGCACTAGATGATGTCAGCTTTCATATAAATAGCGGTGAAGTAATGGCTTTTATCGGAGAGAATGGTGCTGGAAAGTCCACTTTATTAAAAATTTTAAATGGTGATTACCAGCCATCTAGCGGAAAATATTTAATAAATGGCCAAGAAAAGCACTTTAAGGAACCAAGGGAAGCGATCGAAGCCGGTATCAGTGTAATCTATCAGGAAAGACAGATATTAATGGATCTTACCGTAGCAGAAAATATTTTTCTCGGTAGGTTACCTGCTGGAAGGTTTGGAAAAATAAATATTAAAGAAGCGAATCGAAGAACCCAAGAGATAATCGATGATTTTGGTTTAGATATGAGACCAACCGATTATGCGAAAGACCTAAGTATTGCTTACCAGCAGCTTGTTGAGATTATGAAAGCATATAGTCGGGATAATTTAAAAATCATAGCTTTTGACGAACCAACAGCTAGTTTAAGTGATTCAGAAATTGATCGTTTATTTCATATCATTAGAAAATTAAAATCGGAAGGTAAAATCATTATATATGTTTCCCATCGTATGAAGGAAATACAGCAGATTGCAGATAAGTTGGCAATATTTAAGGATGGAAAATATGTAGGTACCTATGGATTAAATGAGATCTCAAGTGAAGAAATGATACGTAAGATGGTTGGGCGTGATCTTGGGGATATTTATGATAACTTGGATAAGAACAAAGAAATCGGTGACATTTTATTAGAGGTTAAACATCTTAAAACAGATTATGTAAAAGATGTCTCTTTTACTTTACATAAAGGCGAAATATTGGGCTTTTCCGGACTAGTTGGAGCAGGAAGAACGGAAACCGTCCGTGGAATTATAGGTGCAGATCGATTACTTGATGGCGAGATCTATTTAGAAGGGAAACGGATCCATAACCGTTCGCCCAAGGATGCTATGAAAAATGGAATTGTACTCGTTCCGGAAGATCGAAAAACCCAGGGAATTTTAGATAATTTTGATGTTGGTAAGAACATTACCATCGGTTCAATCGATATCAATTCGAATAGATTCGGAATTTTAAATAAGAAAAAAGAAAAGAGAATGATAGAAAAAGGAATTTCAGAATTTCGTATTAAAACTCCAAACGCTGAGAAGAAGATTACGGAATTAAGTGGTGGCAATCAACAAAAAGCTATCGTGGCAAGATGGATGGCTACAAAGCCGAAAGTATTAATTCTTGATGAGCCAACAAAAGGTATTGATGTAGGTGCTAAATCAGAATTTTATAATATGATCTGTGAATTTGCCAAACAAGGGCTAGGGATCATACTAATTTCTTCTGAGATGCCGGAGTTACTTGGGTTATCGGATCGTATTATAGTGATGAAATCCAGAGAAATATCAGGTGAAATACCGGTAAAAGACGCAAGTGAAGAAAAACTTCTTAAATTAGCGATGATTGGAGGAGACTTAAATGAATAAGACAGGTAAAAGGAATTTTCAACTCCCTATCAATGGAAGTAATATAGTATTACTTTTTGCAATCATTGGTGTAACTATAATTTTTACAAGTATTAATAAGAACTTATTTTCATATCAGAATCTAATCAATATTTTAATAGCAGCTTCGCTAACTGGATTGGTTGCAATTGGTCATACCTACTTGATTATTGCTGGCTTGAATGACTTATCCTCTGGATCATTAGCAGCGTTTTCTGGTGTTATGGCAGCATTATTTGTTAGCAATTTAGGTATGAATTTTTGGCTTGCGTTATTTTTGACCATTATAATAGCAGCAATCATAGGTGTTTTTAATACCTGGATGGTATGTGGCATTAAACTAGATCCTTTTATTGCGACTTTGGTAACACAAGCAATTTTAAGAGGTTTTGCTTATATTCTAAATAATGGAAAGGCAGTACCGGTATCGAATGAAACATTTATTACCTTAGGAAAAGCTAGATTTCTGACCATACCTTTGACCGTTTGGATCTTAATTATTGGATATATAGTATTTGGCTTTATATTAGCAAAGACAAAATTTGGACGTAGTGTTTATGCCATTGGTGGTAATAAGATAGCAGCACGACTGGCGGGCTTAAGTCCCAAGAAAATTATTTTAACTTGCTATATGATGATGGGCGCTCTGTGTGCTATTGGGGGCATTATTTTAGCTGCAAGAATGAATTCTGGACAACCTTCTGCTTGTGTAAATTTAGAGTTTGACTCGATTACTGGAGTTATCTTGGGCGGCGTTTCCTTCTCAGGTGGCGTTGGTAATATGGGTGGAACGATCTTGGGGGTTTTACTAATCCAGGCATTTAATACAGGTTTAACTATGGTAGGAGTCCAATCATTCTGGCAATATGTAGCAAGAGGTGCTTTGCTATTAATCGCATTAGCAATCGATTATCTAAGAAAAAGAAATAGAGAGAAGAGGCTGATTGCTGATAGTATGAAAAATCTATAGGTACTAATACTTCATGAAGTATTTTTATAAAAAAATAATGGGAGGTATTTTTTATGAAAAAGTTATTATCTTTATTCATGGTTTTTAGCTTATGTATTGGTGTAATCGCAGGCTGTAGTAAGGAGAATACTACAGATACAACGACTACTGATACAAAAACAACACAGGAAAACAAAGCTGATACGCAAGAGTCAAAAGAACAAGAGGCAGAGGTTGACGATGGTAAATTACTTATTTACGGTATCTACAAAGCAGGGGATCAAACATGGTTTATCGATGAAGGAGAGGCAGCAAGAAAAAAGACAGAAGAACATGACGGAGAATTTGTTTATGTGGATTCGAAGATGAACCCAGAAGAGTGCTTAAAAGCAGTTGATAATGCCATTGCAAATAATGCGGACGGTATTGTAATGTGTATCCCGGACCAGACCATGTCCCAAGCTGTAGTTGACAAATGTAAAGAAGCTGGTATTCCTATCGTTGCAGCAGATGATGCCTTAGAAGTGAATGGGGAAAAAATAGCACCTTGGGTTGGTATCGATGCATATAATATTGGTGCAGCCAATGGTGAATGGATGGCTAATTATATTAAAGACAATAATCTGCACGAGGATCCAGAAGTTGGGATTATGTATCTAACTATGGAAACAGTATCTAGCTGTGTACCTAGAACGCAGGGCGAAAAAGATAAGATAGGGGAAATCCTTCCGGATTTTGATCCATCAAGAGTGTTTGAGGCAGATACCGACGGTACAACAGATAAAGGAAATACCGCAGCTACTGCGGTTATTACAGCTCATCCAGAAATTAAGAAATGGATGGTAATGACTGCAAATGAAGAAACAGCAGTCGGAGCTGTTCGAGCTCTGGAAACGGCAGGATTGGATAAAGAATCTTGCGTTATAGGACTAGGAGCATATCTAGCGAAAGATGAGTGGAATCAGGGTAAAGATACTTGTATGAGGGCATCCTGCTATTTTTCAGCGGATTCGATTGGAGGTACCTCCGTTGAAATTCTAATTAATTATATTAAAAACGGAACTGAAATGCCGATGGAAATGGCAGTTCCAGCGATTGTAGTTACTCCAGATACCTATAAAGATGTAATGGGAGATGCAGCCAACTAAACATTACATATCATATGGATAAACAGGCCATTGGTTAAACCAGTGGCCTATTATTTTTATAAAATATTTGCGTTTCTATTTTTTGTATAGTATTATTACATTTAAAATGATCATAAATTTAAACCATAGTTTCTATAAATCAGTATTAATTTTATTATGATACTTTATGAACAGGAGAAATGCAGATGAAAATACTAAAGTTGAATGGAATTAACAAGAAAATCATAGTCTTAGTCTCACTAATTATTACAGTTTCATTGCTTGGATTATCTGGATTAAATTATATGATCTCCAAGAATGAATTGTCCCGTTCGAATCAGATTATTCTTAAAAATGCCATTGAATCAACCATGGTAGAGATCAACCGTAATTATCGTTATACCGTGGGAGAAGAAAAGTGGATGACAGAGGAAACTGCAAAATCAGCATCCCTAGCTTCGATTGGGGACTTAATGGACGGCAATATAGATGGAGTCTCTGGGGCAACTGCTCCTGAACCGGATGCAACAAGTTCAGCTACGGCAAATAGCATATATGCGGAGCATACCTTAGACTTAGGGGAATCCGGATATTTCTTCATAGTAGATTCCCAGGGGAATATCATTTCCCATCCATTTTTAGAGGGTAATATTTATGAACTTAAGTCCCATGATGGAAGATTTATTGTTCAAGAGCTGATAGCACTTGCCAAAACTGGAGGAGGAACGATAAATTATGCCTTAGAGGAGGACCTAAGTCTTGTAAATGATAGTAAGACGGTATATACACAGTATTTTCCCCATTGGGACTGGGTGGTCAGTGCCGTAATCTACGATACGGAGCTGGCAAGAGGCTCAACGATCATCTTATTTAATAACTTGATTGGTTTTATCGCCATCTTAACCGTTTCTATCTTCCTTACTGCTATTATAACCAGTAAAATCACAGATCCAATCAAAAAGATCTCAAAGACCCTTTATACGGTATCGGAGGGTGATCTAACAATAGACAAGATACATATTAAAACGAAGGATGAAACCAAGCTCCTTGGCGATTCGGTGAACCGATTAATTGATAGTTTAAGTAAGATCGTAAAGCTAATGATTGATTCCAGTAATAGGCTCAGTAAATATGCCAGTGATTTAAAGCAATCCTCAGGTATTGTTTCAGAGGCTACGACAGAGGTTGCAAATGCAATCTCTCAGATGGCTATGCAAACGGATGAGCAATTTAAGGAAACCGTTGACAGTGTAGATAAGGTAACCTTACTGGGTGAGAATATTAAAGAAACAGCGGAAGCCAGTGCAAAGATTGGTTCCGTGGTACAGAAAAACTTGGAGCTTAAAGAGATGGGACTAGTCTCTGTCAACGAGTTGAAGGATGCAACTAAAGAAAATAATGAGAATTCATCCGTTATTGAAGAGCTGGTGCTCAGGATGAATGAACATTCTAAGGATATTGGTGAGATTACTACAATCATATCCAATGTTGCAAAACAGACCAATCTCTTAGCGCTGAATGCAAGTATTGAAGCATCAAGGGCAGGGGAGCATGGGACTGGTTTTGCTGTAGTGGCAGAAGAAATCCGTAAGCTGGCTAACGAAACTGCTGTAGCTACCGGTCATATTCGTGAAAAGATTGAACAGATGCAGAACCAGTCTGAGGAAGCGGTGGATTTTATTGGTAAGAATCAGACAGGGGTAGAGAAGATTAATCAGGCAGTAAGCCAAACAGAGAACATTATCGGTAAAATCTCTGAAGGATTACAGACACTGATTGAGGATATTAAAGTCATCGTTAACCACACCCAAGAAATTAACTATAAGAAGGATGAGATCCTAGTGATGTTAGGTAAGGTGTCCGATACGGCACAGGATAATTCCGCTGCAGTAGAGGAGATCTCTGCTACTGCTCAGGAACAATCTATGACAATTGTAGAAATTTCTGAAAGTATTGCACAATTAAATGATATGGTGAATGGATTGAATTCCTTGATTAATGAGTTCAAGGTAAAAGAAAAAGTGTAAAAACTGATAAAAAATATAATAAGTATAGATTACTTATTATAGATATGTAGTATAAATATTGATAGAGGGTGTGAGCTATTATGCTGTTACAAAGAATCCATCATGTAGCGATTATATGTTCTGATTATCAGAAATCGAAAGACTTTTATCTCAATATCTTGGGGTTAACATTAATAAAAGAAACATACCGTAAGGAACGGGACTCCTATAAGTTGGATTTGGGGATAGGGGAGAATTATCAGATTGAGCTATTCTCCTTTCCACATCCTCCGAAAAGACCTTCCTTTCCGGAGGCAGCAGGACTTCGACATCTGGCATTTGCAGTAGAGGATGTTGAAAGTGCGATGAAAGAACTACAGGAGAAGGGTGTCGATGTGGAAGCAATTCGTATCGACCCCCTTACTGGTAAAAGATTTGTGTTCTTTAAGGATCCGGATGGTTTACCGATTGAGCTGTACGAGTCTTGATTTCTATTTTAAACTTTATGATTGTTAGTATCTCAAGATCTCGAAATTAATAGAATAATATTTAAACCACTTTCTGATCTTATGGTAATTTTACGATAAAAACAGATTGGCAATTTTACATTATCTTTATATCTCTTATCCGGGGAGCCATCATTATTTACGTACTTCCATGTGTACTGAAGTACTTTGGTATCACCTGGAATTTCTTCTATCTCGGGATAGGCGATTGTTTCTTCGGATAGGATAATTTCATTTCTCTGAAGCAGGCCTACCTTGGACTTTCGAACAACTAGACACTTGTCAGCCAATAGGATAAGGGTAAAGGGATCTAATTTTAATTGAATTACTCTGGCCTTCGTCTTTAGGTAAAAAGGTTTCTTATACTGAGCAGTTATCCTCATTCGTTCGTAAAGGAAGGGACTACCTGCATTTTCCTTCTGATCTGCTTCCTGTAGATGGTAGATGCCGGTAATCTGCCAAAGCACCTGAGCCTGTAATAGTTTCATCCACTTGGAAGTTTCATTAGGGGCTAGGGCATTTTCGGAGTCGCATACGGAGGTGTCATAGTCGATAGGAATTCGCCCCATGGTATGTACATAAATCTTAAGTAGGATGCCGACAGTACCTATCAGGGCGAAGATGAACGTAAAGAGTAAGAAAATGGTTGGTAGCTTCCCACGATATAAAAAGTGCATGGCTAACAAAAGAGCTGGCAGAATAATACATGGGATGATCCAATTGGAAAAAGTGTTCAACTTGATTAACAGAGAAATGTTCCTTCTTAGGGATTGATACCTTTCTGGCTGAAAGGATTCGATATCCGCACAGGCGATTTTCTGCATCGGTGAATGAAGGGAATTGGCTTGGGAAGACCTGCCTTTAGCACTTTTACTATTGCGAAGACCTTTTAAAACTATGGATATCGTGATTCCGGGAATTACTAGAGTAAATTCGATGCCAGAGTTTTTGGGGTTGATCCGAAAAGAAAATTGTTTGCTTTTATTGGTTGTTATCTTAAGTGACATAGGACCCTCCATATTATAATACAAAAAATTACATATACATACATAATAACCCAATCAGATGGAGAATACAAGAGTTAAACGAAAGTTACTATTATTCATAGAGCTATGATAGTTTACATGTTGTTGTATTCAACGATAGGATATTGGTATATTGGATAAAAAAGATAATATCGACTAAGATAAAGTGCAATTTTTATTAATAATATAGCAAGGAATACTAGTGCAACTAAAAACGCCTGTTGATATAATAGCACTATCACTTGAAACAAAAGTGAGAAAATGCAAGATGGAAAGAAAAAGATTTGATAAAGATGGGATGGTTCAAATAATAAGGAGGTAATATTATGAGCGAATGGAAGCAATGTAAATGGAAGAATCTCCAGGGAATTTATAGTGAAAATGAAAGGCTTTCTGTAGTAATTTTACCAGAGCTAGGCGGCAAGATAGCCTCTCTTTATTATAAACCACAGATGTTTGAACTGGCAGCACAATATAGTAAGGAAAGCTATGAATTACCCTCTCTGGACGCGGATTTTTCTCTCTATGACGCCTCTGGGTTGGATGACACATTTCCAAATATTGATGCAAATACAATTAACTATCAAGGAAAAGAATTGGTTTATCCGGATCATGGAGAAATCTGGAGCAGTCCCTTAGATTATGAAATTAAAAATGATTCGATTAGTTTCTTCTATCGTAGCAGGAGATTTCCATATTCTTATGAAAAAGAGGTATCTCTAGAGGAGGATGCGCTTGTCTTAAGGTATCGGATTATCAATGAAAAGACAGAGCCGTTTCCTTGTATATGGACCTTTCATGGACTGTTCCGATATGAAGAGGACATGAAATTGATTTTTCCTGATAAGGTTAAGCAGTTTATTAAGATTTTTGAGAGTCCCTTAGTAGGAGATCAATATACTTGTAAATCAATTAATATCCCGCCAAGAAATTCGAATGCAATGGGAAAATACTATGTAGATGGTAAGGTGGATCAAGGATACTGCGGATATTACTATCCTAAGCAAAGGGTTCAATGCCTATTAAAATATGACCCAGTCAAACTTCCATACATAGGTATCTGGATCACAGCCGGAGGGTATCGGGGGGATTATAATTGTGCCCTTGAACCTAGTAATGGCTTTTATGATGATGTTGAAATTGCTAGAAAAAATGGATGCTTATTCTTCTTAGAGCCGAATCAACCATTGGAATTTTCATTACGAATTGAAGTTAATGCCCTGAATTAGGATTGTTTTTTATAACAAAGAATGGTAAACTTGAAAAGTGTGAAAAATGTTATAATAAAGATAATTATAGAAGAACTAGTAAAGGGGCAGTAGGACAGATGATTAATCATTACATTTCGGATCTGGTCGAATACGGACTGGAAACAGGACTAATAACGAAACACGATAGGGTTTATACAATAAATTCCTTATTGGAATTCTTTCAATTAGAACAGTATGACGAAGCAATTTGTGCAGAACAGGATAGCTCCAAAGAGAATAAGAAAAGCTTGGAAGAAATACTAGCTGGTATGCTTGACTATGCCTATGAGCATGGAATACTGAAGGAAAATAGTGTTGTTTACCGTGATTTATTTGATACTAAAATTATGGGTACCTTGGTTCCAAGGCCATCCGTTGTCATTAATAAATTTCAAAGTTTATATAGTAAGGATCCCAAAGAGGCAACAGAATTTTATTATAAGTTCAGTCAGGATACCGATTATATACGACGTTACCGCATTAAAAAGGATATGAAATGGGTAATCGATACGGAGTATGGCTCCCTTGATATCACAATTAATCTATCTAAACCGGAGAAGGACCCTAAGGCAATCGCTGCTGCTAAGACGATGAAGCAGAGTAGTTATCCCAAATGCCAACTCTGCAGGGAAAATGAAGGCTATGCTGGTAGGGTGAATCATCCGGCAAGGCAGAATCACCGGATCATTCCTGTGGAGCTAGCGGATCAACAATGGGGCTTTCAATATTCACCTTATGTTTATTATAATGAGCACTGCATCGTATTTAACTATGATCACATTCCTATGAAGATCGATAAGGATGCTTTTCGCAAGTTGTTTGATTTTGTAAAACTCTTCCCCCATTACTTTGTCGGATCCAATGCAGATCTACCTATTGTCGGAGGATCCATTCTAACCCATGAACATTTTCAAGGTGGTAATTATGAGTTTGCTATGGCAAAGGCACCAGTGGAAGAGAGCTTTACCCTGCCAGGCTATCCAGAAGTGGAAGCTGGTATTGTTCAATGGCCAATGTCAGTAATACGTCTGAGATCAAGGTCTGCAGAAACTCTGATAGAAGCAGGGGATACCATCTTAAAGAGCTGGAGAAGCTATACCGATGAAGAAGCAGGAATCTATGCCTATTCCGATCCCCAAGGGCAGCCCATGTCCTTAGCAGAGACCAAGGCTTGTCAGGATGAGGAACTTTCCACTTGCGAGCCTCATAATACCATTACTCCAATTGCCCGCAAGGTAGGCGATACCTTTGAGTTGGATCTGGTTTTAAGGAATAATCTGACCACAGAAGAGCATCCTTTGGGTGTCTTCCATCCTCATAAAGAATTGCATCATATTAAAAAGGAAAATATCGGCTTGATTGAAGTCATGGGTCTGGCGGTATTACCGGCAAGGTTGAAGGAAGAAATGGAAGTTCTTAAGGATTATATCCTGAACGGTAAGGAGATCGGCTCCAATGAAATGGTGGCAAAGCATGAAGCTTGGGTGAAGGAAGTCTTACCACGGTATGCCCAGGTGAATGAACAGAATATCGATGATATTTTAAAGAAAGAAATTGGCATGGTATTTCTTAAAGTTCTCGAGGATGCCGGGGTCTATAAGAGAGATGAAAAGGGTAAGGAAGCTTTCCGTCGCTTTATCCAATTACTGAGTAACTAGGAATAGAAGGATAATGAAAGTTAAAGCTTACCCATGAACTTATCATGACAGATTAGATCGGTTAAGAGATTAAGAAGTAATGATATGCCGCACATAAAGATTGCTATAGCTAGCAAAATTTTGTGCGGCTTCATGTATTTATACCTTGTGTAAGTTATAAGATGAAATATAGAATTGTGGAAGGTGTGGGATAGGAATGAATCAAGAATTTATTGATGCAGTAGAAAGCTCACCGATCATCACTGCCATCAACGATATGGAGGGCTTGGCAAGATGTCTTGAGTCGGATAGTAAGGTAGTATTTATCTTGTTTGGTGATATATGCAGTATTCCAGACATCGTTGATCAAATAAAGGCAGCCAATAAAATTGCCTTAGTACATATTGATCTAATCTCAGGTTTAAGTTCCAAGGAAATAGCTGTAGATTTTATTAAAAAATATACGAAAGCCGATGGAATCATCACTACAAAGCATTCCCTCATTAAACGTGCGAAAGAGCTGTCTTTATATACTGTTTTACGAATCTTTATCATTGATTCTATGGCTCTTCATAATATCGAAAAACTAAGTACAGTGCGACCAGATTATATTGAGGTTCTACCAGGCTTAATGCCGAAAATAATCAAACAAATTGCTTCGATCAGTTCCGTTCCGATTATTGCTGGAGGATTGATTTCAGATAAGGAAGATGTAATATCTGTACTCTCTAGTGGAGCAACCTCTATCTCAACTTCAAATATGCAGGTATGGTTTATGTAGCTGTGGTCAAACCAGCAGTGCTTCGATCAAAGACCTTACAAAATTCCTCTTCGTTTTCCATAAACACATCGACAATTTCTGGATCGAAATGTTTACCTTTTCCTTCTAGAATAATTTGTATGCTATCCTCATGACAATAGGGTTCCTTATAGATCCTTTTGGAACGAAGAGCATCATATACATCGACCAATGCCATGATCCGTGCGGAAAGAGGGATGCTTTCTTGTGATAAACCTTTTGGATATCCAGAGCCATCCCATTTCTCATGATGGTAGTAGACGATATTATTCCCTAGTTCAAGGAATTTATTACTGGGATATTTTCTTTGAATTTCTGACAAAACTTTATAGCCAATCACAGTATGTTGTTTTATCTTCTCAAATTCTTCTGGTTCTAATTTACCGGGTTTTAATAAGATGCTATCAGGAATACCAACCTTTCCGATATCATGGAGTGGGCTAGCTTTATGCATATTATCAATATAGGATTCATTGATATAATCCGCATATTTCGGCAAATGGCTTAGCTTTTCTGTAAGTAATCTACACAGCTCCGATACTCTTTCGATATGAGCCCCGGTGTCATCGTCCCGGGATTCTGTCAATTTTACTAAGGCGTAGATCATTGCAAGATGGGATTCGGAAATCTCTTTCTCAATCTTGTTGTTTTTCTCAAATTCCATCTTATAATATTCAGCAAAGGATCCAGCAATAAAAGCGATGATAATATAATAGAGCGTTCTTATCACCCAATTTAGAGTTGGTTGAGGAGTATGCGAGACGGTTAAGAGAGGCATGTAAGGACCAACCAAAATGCCGCTGATGATAGCATGAATGGTTCCTTTTAACCTTCCGTTTGAAAACGCGGCGATGATAATCGGGATATTCATGAAATTTGTCGCAGCGTTATGGGTACCACCGGTGAGATAAACACTAGCAGCTACAATAATGGTAAGAAGATAAGCGATTATTAGAAAAGTAAATTGCTTTGATTTAATCTGTAATTTCCACATGAATATCTCCTTCTGAGAATGAATTTTTAGAGATTTTAGAGATACGATTAATTCAACATTTTCTACTTAATTTTACAAAATTATACCATATTTTCACCGGCAATGGAAGAAAAATTTAGTATCAAATATAGGAAAAAAGGCTAAATTGGATGGGATAAGGATAATTCATAGGGAAATTTATGTATAGAATAAACACCTACTCTGATTTGTGTTTTCAAAGGAGGACGTCTACGTCCAGTCTGTGACACACAAATCATGGTAGGTGTTCTTTGATCGATATGTAAACACAGAAGTGTATCGATTTCCTGTATACCCGTTGTTATATTGCTATTAATATTTACCTATTTTATGCCATTGAGAAGACGGAATCTACCTCGGTCATAACCTGGCTGATTTCAATATGCTGTGGGCATTCTACCTCGCAGGCTCTACATTGTACACAGTCAGAGGCTTTTAGCTCAAAGCTTGTATATAATTTCTTTGCCTCCTCCATTCCAACAGAAGCGGTTTGATTATAAGCTTCAAAGATATCTGGAATCTGTAAACCGTTTGGACAAGGCATGCAATATCTACACTTGGTACAGCTTACTAAAGCCATGGTGTCATAGATTTTCTTTGCATTAGCAAGCATTTCCTTATCCTCATCAGTCAACATTCCTATGTAGGCACGATCTGCATATACTAGGTTATCCTCCACTTGTTGTGGGGTACTCATTCCGCTAAGAAGCAGAGCCACTTCCGGTCGATCCCATACAAAATCCAAGGCCCATTCTACCGGGGACTTCTTAGGATCTAAAGCAGCAGCAACATTTTTTGGTGGATTTGCAAGCTTACCACCCAGCAGAGGTTCCATAATGATTACTGGTATTCCCCTACTTGCTGCATATTCTAATCCTTCCACAGTAGCCTGTTGATCGGTATCAATATAGTTAAACTGGATCTGACAAAAATCCCAGTGGTCACAGCTATCAACAATTTGCCGGAAGACATCGGCATTGTCATGGAAGGAAAAGCCCATATATTTGATCTTGCCTTTCGCCTTCATCTTATCCATTTGTTCAATAAGATTGTATTTTAAGATAGTATTCTCAAATCGATCCTTATCCAGAGCGTGTAGGAGATAAAAGTCAATATAATCTATCTGAAGTTTCTCTAACTGTTCATCCAGTAGTTTCTCGAAATCTTCCTCCTTCTGTATCTTCCATACTGGACTCTTGGTAGCCAGGAAGGTTTTCTCACGATAACCATCCTTTAGAGCTTTTCCAACTAGTATTTCACTTTGTCCATCGTGATAGGGATAAGCCGTATCCACATAGTTCACACCCTGGTCGATAGCATAGCGGATCATGGAGATCGCCTGCTCTTCATCGATTACGGTTTTACCGTCTTGTTCTACGGTCGGTAGCCGCATAGCACCAAAGCCCAGTCCGGATAATTCTATCCCGGTATTTCCAAATTTCCTATAATGCATTTTCTCACCTTCCATAATTAATAATGAGCGAATTGGAAAGCCAATTCATCCTGTGAAAGAATATGAATTTCCTCACAGCTTATTTTTTGTTGCAATTCTGGTTCTAAGATGCCTTTAATGTACCTTGCTGTCATAGAAGCAGATACAAGGAACCATTTAATACTATTATAAGAGATGGAAATGTTTTTTACAACAAGCTTATTACTAATTATAGGAATTAAAGCCACTTCGAGCTAGCCAAAGTTGGAGTACTTATTTTGGTAAATCTATGGAAGTTTCTTCATGATAAGTGACTAGGCTTGTCGATGCATTTTTATAAAAGAAAATTTTAAAAAAGGAATTGAAATTTATTTAACAATGTGATAATATTTTATTGTGGTAGCATGGTAAAGTGCTAATTTAATAAAATGATGACGGAGGATATTTATGAAAACAAGAATTTTTGGCTTACTATTATCATTCATCTTAGTGTTTAGCTTAGCAGCATGTGGAACGAAGGAATCCAATAATGCTTCGAACGATTCAAATAAAGCTGCTGCTAGTACGGAAAAGACGACAGGAGATAACTCTCTTCAATATATTCTAGACAGAGGCAAATTTATCATCGGTCTGGATGATACCTTTCCACCAATGGGTTTTCGTGATGACGATAATAATATCGTAGGATTTGATATCGACCTAGCGAAAGCAGTGAGTGATAAATTAGGAGTGGAGTTGGTTCTTCAACCAATTGAATGGGATGCTAAGGAACAGGAGTTAGCTACGAAGAATATCGATGCTATTTGGAATGGTTTTTCTATTACTGAGGAGCGTCTAATCAATCTGACTATGAGTAAACCTTATATGGAAAATAGCATTTCCCTTGTAGTTACTAAGGATAGTGATATTGCCACTATGGCAGATATGGCAGGAAAGACCCTTGCTGTTCAAAGTGGATCTTCAGCAGAGGAGGCATTGGATCATGAGGCGAATAAAGCCTTTAAAGATTCCTTAGGGAAGATTAATTCAATTGCATCCTATGTTACCGCACTGATGGATCTTGAGACAGGAAATTCGGATGCTGTTTTAATGGATTCCGTTGTAGCTAACTATATGATTACAGAAGCGGGGAAAGATTTTGTGGTTTTAGATGAGCATCTGGTAGCCGAGGAATATGCAATTGGTTTCCGTAAGGGGGAAGAGGCCTTATGTGAAGCAGTGAATAATGCTTTAAAGGAATTGAAGGCCGATGGAACCGTTGAGAAGATTGCTACGGAGTGGTTTGGATCGGATATCACTATAATCGAGTAATTATGTTGTAAGAATTATTGAATAGAAAATGAGATTATAATATAGGGCATATTGTGTATTAACGAATAAGTTAAAAACAATATGTCCTATTTTCATACGCTAAGTTAAGCGGCAATCACCCTGCCGGTCCTTATGGGGCAGGTGGTTTACCATTTTAAGAATGATACATTAATTAAACAAAATGTATTTGAATTCGTCACTCCTTTATGGTAATATGGTAAAGTGCTAAACACTATGAAGATGAATCCTTTCTAGTTCTATGGTTCATTTTCATATATACCGAGAATATTATAATATCGGAGGTAAGTATGAAGATTGATAATGTCCCATTAGACCTGTTATTACCCAATATGTTATCTGCTACGGTAGAAACATTGAAGATATTTTTCTATACATTAATCTTTTCTATCCCTCTAGGCTTCGTGGTTGCCTTAATGCGGGGGAGTCGCTTTAAGATTATATCCGTCCCAACTCGG
Source organism: Clostridiales bacterium (assembly GCA_012519195.1). Classification (GTDB taxonomy): domain Bacteria; phylum Bacillota; class Clostridia; order Lachnospirales; family Lachnospiraceae; genus Mobilitalea. Next base: position 22,220 of record JAAYQP010000100.1, read on the forward strand.
ATCTATCAATTAATCTTCCGCGGGACTCCTTTGATGCTACAGTTGTTTTTCTTTATGTATGGACCTTACTACATATTTGGCGCTAGTTTTGATCGCTTTCTCGCATGTATTCTTGCCTTTGTTATAAATTATGCTGCCTATTTTGGTGAGATCTTCCGAGGAGGAATTGGCGCGATTCCAAAGGGCCAGTATGAGGCTGCCAAGGTCTTGGGATATACGAAGTTCCAAACCTTTATGCGGATTATCCTTCCACAGGTGGTTAAGCATGTAATTCCAGCAACCGGTAATGAATTGATGACACTGGTTAAGGATACTTCTTTAGCACAGGTAATTGCCGTAAATGAGTTATTTGATGTGGCTACCGGTGCGGGTTCCAAGTATTTTTCTACCATACCTATTATTGTTGCTGCAATTTTCTATCTGGTTATGAATACGGTAGTTGAGCTGGTATTTAAATTGATTGAAAAGAAATTGGATTACTATCGAAGCTAGGGTGGAAGGAGGTTTCATTATGTTAATGATTGCAAAGAATTTACAAAAGAGCTTCCATACAACGGAAGTACTCAAAGATATTTCATTACAAATACAAGAAGGTGAAGTCGTTGCCATCATCGGTCCTTCAGGTTCTGGTAAATCCACCCTGCTTCGTTGCCTGACACAGTTAGAAAAAATTGATGGTGGTTATATCGAAGTGTGTGGTAAAAGGATGGCGGAAACGAAAGGGGATAAAGCGGTCTATGCAGACAACAAGACATTGCATGAGATTATTCTGGATGTAGGTCTGGTGTTTCAAAATTTTAATCTATTTCCCCATATGTCGGTCCTCAATAATATTGTTGATGCCCAGAGAAAAGTTTTAAAGATCGAGAAAGAACAAGCAAAAGCAAAGGCTTTGGAGCTTTTAGAGAAGGTGAATTTGAGGGATAAGGCCAATGCCTACCCCTGTGAATTATCCGGTGGACAACAACAGAGAATTGCAATTGCCAGAGCATTGGCGCTAAATCCTAGGATTTTATTCTTTGACGAACCTACATCAGCCATTGATCCGGAGCTTACTGGTGAAATCCTTAAGGTTATTCGAAGTCTAGCGGAAGAAAAGATGACCATGGTAATCGTTACCCATGAAATGGCATTTGCCAGGGATGTAGCCGACCGCG
>JAAYQP010000101.1 GCA_012519195.1 Clostridiales bacterium
CTTTTTTCACTGTTCGACTTAACCGCTAACAATTCATATTGCAGTTTCTCCACCATTTTCCTGCATGAAAAACTTATCTTAATTCTACTCCTGCATTCATTGCAAAGTTTTTCATATTTACTCTTATCGCATAAAATATCTTTGAGTGCACTAACGTATAGCATAATTTCTTGACTTGGAAAATTCCTGTTATCAAGATCACTTGTTTCATTTTGCATTAAAGGTATTATAGCACCTACCTTTTCGTCTATAAGCTCAGATTGACCGCCTGCATCCACGCTAACTACAGGCTTACCCATGGATAGAGACTCATACGCGGTCAATGAAAGTCCTTCTTTTAAAGAGCAGATAAGCGTAACATCGCTGTCTTTGTAAAACGGCAGCATATTATTTTGCATTCCGGCGAAATATATTGTTCCTTCAAGGCCTTCAGCTTTTGTTTTATCCATAAGTTCATTTAATTGGGGCCCGTCGCCTACTACCATAAATGCAACATCTTGTAATTCCTTTCTAAGCTCTTTTGCAATTTTAAGCATTAGGAATGGACGCTTTTGCGGATGTATACGGCATGGAAATAATACTACAGGGCGGTCTGCCCCTATACCAAGCTGCTTTCTTGCAATACCGCTTTCTATATGTTCAGCGTTATATTTTTCATCATCTACTCCAATGTAGATGGTTTCCACACTTTCCGGTTCTCTTCCAAAAGAATTTATCATGACTCTTCGTGTACGCTCATTGCATACATATGTTTTATCTAGTATTCTTCCCATAACACCCGATACTCTTGCATGTCCGCCATTGCGCCAGTACCATTCTTCCATATGAACATAATCAACAATAGCAACATTGGGAAATTCCTTACGAATCCATGGCACTAAATAATATCCATAATAAGAGTTCGAAAGGAAAATAACATCAATCTCGCGCGAGATTATATAATAACTGATGAACTCAGCGAAATTGCAAATATCAAGGAAACTTGGGAGTTCAAATATATCTGTTACATAGTCTTCAAATTGCTGCCTTAATTCATTCTCATTATGAACCGTGGTTAAAATACCCACTTCAAAACGATCCTTATCAATCCGTTTTACTATTTCCAAATTGAATAAATCAGCTCCACCAGTCGTCATCCACGGAATTAACATCATAATATGAATCTTCTTATGTTCTTTAAAAGTTTTTCTTTCCCAGTTGGATCTCCTTGGCTTAACATATTGTCCCGGAGTCGATGCATATGGATACTCTTTGACGGTAACAGATGTATCTACGTGGAAGGCTATTTCTTTAATTAATTTATTGTCCTTTTCTTTTAATTCAGAGCTATTATTGACTTGCGACAATGCACCATCTGTCCGGCGCCTGTACCAAAAGCCGTAATACCCTATTTTTATCGGTTTTTTACTATTGGAAAGCAATTTAAGCCATAAGTACCAATCTTCATTATAATATCTTGCCTTTTCATCATAACAGCCGACTTCCAGGAGGTCTGACTTTCTGATGATAGCAGAGTTGGTAAGGTGATTCTCTATTTTCTCTAAAGCAGCATCAAACGGTTTATCCCATAAATACTCCTGACCTTGGAAACCAATTGACTTTGTATATGCCCATGACCTATCAGGGTTAAAATATAGTGTCCAATACAATACCTCCACATAAGTGGGATCAATCAAATCATCAGCGTCCAATGGGATGATATGTTCAGTTGTAGACATTTTTATTGCATAATTTCTTGCTGAAGCGGCTCCGCTATTTTCTTTGTGGAACAATTTTATACGTTTATCACTGGATGCAAGTTTCTCCAACAGTTCGACATCTTCCGGTCTGGTGCTGCCATCATTAACTATAATCCATTCATACCAGGGAAAGGTTTGGTTCATTACACAGTTAAATGTCTGCTCAAAATACTTCCCAGCATTAAAATATGGAGTAATAATACTTACAAGAGGTTTGCCGTTGGTATTAAATTCCCTCTCCAATATGGTTTTACCAGGTTCTCTGGAAAAGTCAAACATAATTCGTTCCTCCTGTCATGAATTCATATATTTATCGCAAACAACATCAGCCAGCCCATCCATAACCATGCAACCTTTCTCCAGCCATATTGCGCGCTTGCATAATTCCCGTATCTGCTCAATTGAATGGGAAACCAATATTATGGTTGCACCGTTCTCAATAATCTGCTGCATTCTTTTATTGCATTTTTCCTGAAATTTATAATCTCCAACACTGAGTATTTCGTCAACTATAAGAATATCTGGCATACTGACCGTAGCAATTGCAAACCCAAGTCTAGCAATCATTCCGGACGAAAAATTTTTTATAGGCACATCAACAAAATCCCAGAGTTCCGAAAAATCAAGAATATTTTCAAAATACGATTTCATTTGTTTTCTTGAATATCCCAGCACGGTACCGTTAAGAAAAATGTTCTCCCTGGCTGAAAGGTTCATATCAAACCCAGCGCCAAGCTCTATTAACGGTGCAATTGAACCGTATACATTTACTTTTCCTATGGTTGGTTTCATCACCTGTGCAATTATTTTCAGCAGAGTGCTTTTGCCTGATCCGTTAAGTCCAATAATTCCAATGGCTTCACCTTTGTCAACATTGAATGATATATTTTTTAAAGCCCAGAATTCTTCAAAATAAAGCTGATGTTTCACTAATTTGATAAAATACTCCTTAAGGTTGTCAATATGTTCCTTGCTTTTATTAAACATCATTGATACATTCTCTACCTGTATTATGGTACTGCTCATTTGTAACTCCCCCTATATATGCAGGATAAATTTATCCTGCTTTCGGTAAAATACACACAAACCAAAACAAAAAAACATCAAGCCCATAACCAGGCAAGTTATGTTTTGTTGCAAAGAAGGGACTTTATTGTCAAGAACAATGTTTCTAAAATAAGTTATGTAATGAACCATAGGGTTCAGTGTAAGTGCTATCTTAAGCTTATCCCCAAGCAATGAGACAGGATAAAATATTGGGGTCAAATACATCCATAATAATGTAAATACACTATACAACTGCGCAGTATCACGAAAAAATACCTGACATGAGGCAAGAATCAAACTTAACCCTGCTGCTAACAATAGTAGATAAAAGATAATAAGGGGTGTCAATAGCATTGTTGAATAAAACTTAACACCCGTTGCTATCATTACAAAAATCATAGCTACAAATGAAAATATAAGGTTTACTCCACTGGATAATACTTTAGATAGTGGAAAGAGATACTTGGGAATATACACTTTATTAATCAGGTTGCTGCTTTCTACTATCGAATGCATGCCATTGGTCGTAGACTCAGTTAAGAATGTAAATAATATATGACCAGTAAAAAAATAAATAGGAAAGTTTTCTATGTCAAAACGGAAAAGACCCGAGAAAACAAGTGTCATAACCGTCATCATCAAAATCGGATTGAGCAAAGTCCAAAATAGCCCAAGTACAGATCGGCGATAGCGGATTTTTATATCCCTTGATACTAATTCCATTAATAAATCTTTATATTTAAAGAATCCGGAAAACATCACTGATATTTTTTTCATTAACATTCCCCCTTAGTTTTGTCTTTATAATAATATCGTTTCATTGAGGCTAAAATCCTTCTGGGGATTAAGCCCACAATTAGCGGCTTAATTGCAAAAAGAAGCGCCCTCGGCATTAACCCCATGGTTTTAAAGCCCCTATACTTCACCAAACACTCATTGAACCGGTATTTATATTTCCTGCGTTTATATGTACTTTCGTCCATACATATGTAGTATAATGTTTCATCAATGTTCGCCCCTTTGTATCCATTTGCATACAACCGCATCAAAAGTTCGTAGTCTTCAGCCCTAATAGCTTTTTTATCCGTACTGTAGCCTCTGGCACCAAGAAGAACATCAGTCCGAAACATTAATGATCCATGCACAAATGGTAATGTCATTAAAAAATCTGCTTTTTTTGGCTCTTTGCAAAACCAGTATTGTCCGTTAGTATTATTTATATTATCACAAAAGAATTCTGATTTGGTACCTACAAAAGTGTACTCTTTGTTCGCTTTAAGAAAAGAAGCCTGCCTTTCAAGTCTCATGGGATGTGAAATATCATCGCTATCCATTATTGCTATATATTCGCCTGTAACAAGTTTCAAACATTCATTGCGTGCGCCACCGGCCTTCATATTGTTCAGGTTTCTTAAAAGTCGAATCCTTTTATCTGATTTTGCAATTTCCTCGAGAACTTCGTATGTATTATTAGTTGAGGCATCATCGCATATTATAAATTCAAAATCCTTATATGTTTGGTGTAGAATTGAATCTACGGCTTTTCTCAATTTTACAGGATTCTCATTATATACAGCCATAATAACAGATATTCCCATACTCATTTCACATCCCGGTAAAACTTTATAGTTCTATCAAAGGGCGGTATCATTATATATATTCATTACTTTTGGCAATACGTTCTCCAATGTAAACTTTTCTACTCTTTTGGAGCCAGCAGTGCCGAATTCGCGGAACAGGCTCTGTTGTTTTAAATTCATCGAATATAATGTTATCATACATTCAGTAAGTTTGCATATATTATCGTTTTCAAACAATAAGCCATTCTTCCCGTGTTCTACCAATTCGCGATGTCCTTTTATATCGCTCACTATTACCGGCAATCCACATCCCATTGCTTCTATGATATTAAATGGCAACCCTTCGCTCCGGCTAGACGAAACGGCTGCATCACAAGCAGCCAATAAAGAAGGAACATCATCGACGTAACCAAGAAATCTTATTCGATCTGATTGATTTAGCTTGTTGACTAATTTTTTGCAATTATTTAGTTCTTTTCCATCACCTGCCAGCAGCAGTATGCAGTTTTTCAAATTGCAATTTGAAAACGCTTTAATTAGTAATTCTTGGTTTTTACGTTTTGAAAACTCGGCAATGTATACAAACACAAAATCATCATCAGTCAAACCCATACGAGATCGCAGCATTCTCTTTTCTTCTGCTGTAATAGTTTTAAAACGGCTTGTACTAATACCTATACCATCAATATAGTGAAGCTTATGTCTGTATAATTTATACTTTTGAGCCATCAGAAGATCCTCATGATTCATAACCATTACATGATCGCTGACATATGATGCTATTTTCTCTGGTACAAGATAAATAAATTTCTTTAAACCTTGCTTGTGGTTAAAGTGATAACCATGTGCTATATGATATAATAAAGGTCGATCTTTTAAAAACATTAGCGAAAAGCGAACGACAAGTCCTGCTAATGTAGTATTACTACTGATTTTAGCGTATTTTTCTGTTTTTATTAGTTTCCTTAATTTATAAATTGCAAATAGATTTTTTGGCGAAATGATATTTTTAAAGAACGGTATCTTTATTACCCTGTCTGCAAAAGCTATATCCGCTTTTTCGTTAACTGCAACGTGAACCTCATAACCTATCTCTTTGAAAGCTTTAAGATATGGTAAATGAAAATTATTAATATGTGATACTGTAGAAGCACAGAAAAGAATTTTTTTGCTTTTCGTAGATTCCTGGTTTCTTTTTATTTCCTGTTTATTCTTCTCAAATTTCATCTTATTCTTTTCACCATCTTTTATAATCATTGGCAATGTAATAAAATAACAATAATTTATATGTCGCATGGAGGTATTCTACGTATGCATTGTCGAAATATCCTCCTTTTTACATGCTATTCATAACCGTTTGCGAAACGGCAAAATGCTTTTAAATAAAGCATTCTAAACGCATTTAATTTATTGAACTCCTCCATATTCAGGTGTATAATAGAAGTGCCAACAAACTAATATAACCCAAATATGGAGGTAATTCACATATGATAAATCAGATTTCATTTGCCAATACAATAGATGAACTTCAGCAACTTAAAGAAAATAGCTTTTATCGTTTTTTTAGCCTTCTTAAAGAGAAAATTCAGATTCGCAAGTATATTTCAGCAGCCTTTTACCATGCATACTACAGGTCATTGGGAAGAAACAGATCATATTCTTTGTCTTCTTTCCTTTATGCCTTCATTCTCATGAAGTTTCTCGGTATCTCTCAAGTATCAACTTTCATTGCAATCTTGAACCTTTCTCCGTTGTTATTGGAACTATGTGAATTTGAGACTATTCCGGACAGCGCTCAATTCTCTCGGTTTAAAAATTTATTTCATAATTACATTCATGAATTCATGTCCAATATTGTTAAAGATGCTATTCATGGTTCTTTTCAAATTTCACCGGAACTAGCCTCCACGCTCATTTACGATACTTCTGCCGTTGTGCCGAAAGTCCAGGAAAATAACCCTAAGTTTTTAAACGGCATTATCAAAAATATGAAAAGGCTTAAAAAGACTAATCCCAAACTTGACCCTTATGCTGCAGCTTACAACAATATGCCTTCACATGCTGCTGCGAATACTGAAATTGCTCAGGTCTACGCCAATGGTATCATCTGCTATGGCCTTCGGTTTGCTATCATTACAAACGGATTGGGTATTCCATTGGACGTTGTTTTTCTTGATGATGAATTTAAAAAGAAACATCCAGAAATTGAACTATCCAAAAAAGACAAGTCCCCTGACGAAGATAAATCCATAGCCGATTCTGTTTCCTTAAAGCCTGTCCTGACAGACTTCTTTGACCGTTTCCCTTCCTACAAGCCAACTGTGTTTCTCGGTGATTCCGCTTTCGATAATTACGTTACATATCCCATGTTGATTAAGGAATTCAAATTTTCTAAAGTAGTTATCCCTGAAAACATTAGAAACACTAAATCCCTTCCTCTCCCGGGCTTTAATGAATCCGGTCACCCTCTTTGTCCGTTCGATAATCAACTGCCAATGAAATATGAGGGTCTGTCAGGCGGAAAAGGCCGTGCTCCAAGAATCAAATGGTCTTGCCCGAAAACAAGGTTTGTTAAAGGAAAACGTCTCTGCTTCTGCAATAACAAGTGTTCAGATTCTGAATCCGGTCGAATGTTTTACACCTACCCGGATGAGAACTATAGAATGTATCCTGGCCTCGCAAGAGATACTGAGGAATGGTTTAGACTTTACAAAATACGTGCAACTGCAGAAAAAACAATAAACCTTACCAAAACTGTTTTCGGTTCTGCATTTCAGCAATCATTATCCCCTAAATCTCTTAAATCCGATGTCTATTTCTCCGTCATTGCACAATTGCTTACTGCTATCTTGGCCGTTAAGATAAAAGAAACCAAACACTTAAGATCTGCCAGAAGGCTTATGAAAAAAGTGGCATAAACACGTTCATCTACTATATTAAGCTTTCAAAGTCCACTATGGGCTCTCTTTTTCATGCCCATCTATATATAAATCTTGTTGTCTGTATGTTAGCTATCTCTTTGACTACTGGTTTGCTACTATATTTTGGTAGTTATTGGTAGTTTCCGTCATTTATTTATTCTAAAATCTCTTCATTTCGCAATCGCCTAACA
>JAAYQP010000102.1 GCA_012519195.1 Clostridiales bacterium
AGTTGACTGTAGATTTATCGAGCCGAGCATGGCCTCACTGGGTTGGTTTGTTAACATGGGCAGCTTTAGCTTACCTTATGGAGGTTATTACCTTAAAATCAAGATATTTGGCTAAATACATCGAAGGAGAACCAACGATCGTAATAATGAATGGCAAGATTATGGAAAATGTCTTACGCAAAATGAAATTCAGGGTAACCGATATTTTAGAGTTACTTCGCAATCAAGGAGTATTTAATTTAAATGAAGTAGATTATGCAATTATTGAATCGAATGGGAAATTATCTGTATTAAAAAAACCGGAATACCTTCCCTTAACTCCAAAGGATATGAATATACCAGTGAAAGCAACCGGTATTAGTACAGAGCTTATATATGATGGAGTAATTGTTGAACAAAATTTAAGACAGATGAATAAAGATGTCAAATGGCTCAAAGATCAATTAAAAAAGCATGGGATCAAAGATGTATCTGAAGTGTTTTTAGCTACCTTAAATGATGCAGGTGATTTATATATTGATAAATACGATGATCAGATAAAAAAGGTAAAAGATATTGGGGATTACAAAGGGCCATTTTAGGAGGTAGTTTATGAGAAAGTTTTTCGTTGTTTCAATACCAATTGTTGCCTTGGCGATCTTTATTTGTATTATGCTAAGTGCTAGTATTCTTAAAAAACCATTAGGAAATGATGATAATATACCGAAGAACATCGAAAATATTATTGAGGCAGTTAATAATGAAGATTGGAAGAAAGCCGGTAATGAAACGGAAGCTTTAAACAAAGCATGGAAGAAAGTAATGTTTCGAGTACAATTTAGCTCGGAAAGAGATAAAATAAATTATCTAAGTACGAATATATCTCGCCTCCGTGGAGCCATAGAAGTAGAAGATAGAGTAAATGCATTATTGGAATTGTACGAAGCTTATAATCACTGGAGGGAGTTAGGGGAATGATTTTTGGCTATTATGGAGAAGATGGGATTCTTTGTAGCAAATTAAAAATTGATATGGTAGAATATAGCTTAATTGCAGGAAGGAAGGGTTGACTAGAAAAAGAATTCATAACTTGATTACAGTACAAGAGAGGAAAAGTTAAAATGAAAAAAATATTGTTAAAGCATCAATTACTGCGTACTCTTATTGAGCTACGCGGCAATCCACGTGCCAGTGTATATACCGAACCTCTGTGGGGACTATCCATGAACCTTTGTCTGCCATATGCATCGGTATTTATTCTTACTTTCGGCATGAATGATGTAGAGGTTGGTATTATTACTTCGATTTTCATGTTTTCTCAAATGATCTTTGCATTTTTCTCAGGTCCTATTATAGATAAAATAGGACGCAGGAATAGTACAGCAATCTTTGACTTTCTAGCTTGGAGTATTCCTTGTCTTATATGGGCATTTAGCCAGGGATTTTGGTTCTTTGTTGTAGCTGCATTACTGAACGGTATGATGAAGATAACCACGGTATCTTGGGATTGTTTGCTGATCGAGGATGCTCCGAAGGATAAAATAACCCATATTTATTCATGGGTTATAATTTCCGGTAACCTCTCGGCACTGTTTGCACCAATATCTTCGATCTTGGTAGCAAAATTAACTCTGGTACCGGCGATACGAATCCTTTATATTAATGCTTTTATTATTATGACAATAAAGATATTACTTCTATATAAGTTCTCGACAGAAACAGCTGTTGGGAAAATTAGGCGTGAAGCTACTCGCAATATGTCATGGAATGAAATGTTATCCGGATATAAGAGTGTATTACATAAAATAGTAAGTTCAAGAGGAACCATATTTGCAATCGTTATCAGTATCTTAGTAGAAATTGTAGGTATGCTTGGAATGACCTTCTGGCAGATTATAGCTTCCCGACGTATCGGTATCCCTGATACCTTATTGCCCATCTTTCCGATGGCACGTAGTATACTTTCCATTGTGCTTTTCTTCACAGTGATCTCACAGATCAAGCAAACGAAATTAAAATGGCCCTTATATGGAGGGTTCTTAAGTTCAATTGTCGGTTGTATACTGCTGATTTCGGTTAAAAATACTGGTGTATGGGGATATGTAATCTTATCGATTTCTTTAGTCTTTGAAGCCTTGGGTGTTGCTGTATTAAATACACTTAGGGAATCCCTAGTCGCTATCTATGCAGACCCTGCAGAACGTTCCGGAATCATGGCCATACTCCAGACAACGGTAATGCTAGTTAGTGTACCCTTTGGATACATAGGCGGCTTATTAAGCGATATTTCAAGAATACTACCTTTTGTTTTGAGTATAGGATTGTTGCTGCTAGGTATCCTAGCAACCGCGATCTTCTATCATCGATCCTCCGCAAAATATGCTAATGAATGACAGAAATGTTTACCTCCATTTCTTCTTTTAAATATTCCTTAATCTATAATTTGTACCACATATTCCCTTGGAATTCTTGAGCATACTGCATGACTCATTACCACCTGATCTATCGACTTATGATGTAATTCTTGCTTTTACCGAAAAAATAGCCAATGTGCTTGAGCATACCATCGGAAATGAGAATATGAAAAAAGTTTACCAGATACTACTAGCTGGAAACGTTGATACAGAAGCTGTCAAGGGATATAGCCGAGAGCTTTACAAGTTATTTCATAGCATATTAGAAAAGGGAATCCAGCGGGGAGATATTAAGAGTACCTGGAGGATAGAAGACCTTTCTCGGCATTTTGTAATGGCATTCCGAGGGCTCACCTACGAGTGGTGCATCCGTTATCCAGATTTTGATTTGAAAGAGCAGGCGATCGCACATTGCCGTTTATTGATGGAAGGAATAAAATTATGCTAGATTTTAATAGGGATGGAAAAATAGATTACAAAGATCAGTTTCATGAATATCTGATGAATAATAGTCAGGATAAGGAACGGATTCCAACTCGAATAAAAAAATCAAAGAAACAGTATAATGATATAGGCTGTTTATCTTATCTATTAATTATTTTTATCTGCTTGATTGCATTCCTATATTTTTTATTTTGAACTACTGTAAAAATAGATTCAGGGGGCATATTTTATGACGGTTAAATCTGCAAAAGAAACGGCGATCGAATGGGTAACGCAATATGCGGTCAAAGAAAAGTGGTTTATCGGAGCCTATTTTAGTGGTTCTATTATAGGGATGCCGGATAATGCCGAGTTGTCGGAATGCTCTGATGTAGATATTGTAATCGTTCTGAATCAGGATGAACCTCCCCTTAAACTAGGAAAATTTCTATACAATGGTGTTTTACTGGAGGTAACCTACTTATCATGGAAGAAACTTTCTTCGGCTGAGCAGATTTTAACTTCCTATCACTTGGCAGGAAGTTTTCAAATGGATACCATAATAATGGACCCTACCGGGCATTTGAAAAGCCTGCAGGAACAGGTATCCTATAATTTTGCCAAAAAGGATTGGGTACTTCGTCGATGTGAAAATGTTTTAATTAAGATAGAAAGTGGCCTTAAGGGAATCAATACGACTGCGCCCTATTATGATCTGGTGACATCATGGTTGTTTCCTACTGGAGTAACTACGCATCTGTTTCTCGTTGCAGCACTTCAAAATCCTACAGTTCGTAAACGTTACCTAGCCGCCCGGAAAGTATTGCTGGACTATGGTTACGAAGAAATTTACGAGAAGCTTCTTGAATTATTGGGATGTGCTAACCTTACCCCGCAACGGATGGAGCAGCACCTAAATAATCTGGAAAAAACCTTTGATGTCGCAGCGGCTGTAGCAAAGACACCTTTTTTCTTCAGTAGCGATATTACCAGCAGTGCTCGCCCAATTGCTATTGACGGTAGCCGCAATCTTATCCGTACTGGAAATCACCGGGAAGCAGTTTTCTGGATGGTAGCAACCTTTGCCCGCTGCCATAAAATACTTGCGGCTGATGCAGTTATGGAAGTCCAGAAAGCACATATGCTGCCATTTAAGGAAATGATAGCTGATCTAGGTATTGTATCGGACAATGATTTTATTCGCCGTTCACAGGAAGTACTTCAAATTCTCCCAAAGCTATGGGAGGTTACGGTAGACATCATATCAAGAAATCCAAATGTCATTGATAAATAACTTCTATAGGAGTAATTCAGATAGAATTTGACGAATAATATAATAATGCTTTATCATTTAAGATAAGCTTATAAACAATTCATATGAAGGTACGGTGATTCAAGGATTGTATCTAATGAAAAAGGAGGTTATCTATGTCAGACTTAGAACTTCTCGAGCTATTGAAAACTCGTTTTGAGGCAAATATGCAACGTCATAAGGAGATTGAATGGGATAAAGTACAAGCAAAACTGGAAGCAGATCCCAAAAAACTTCAGTCACTTGCTGAAATGGAAAGAACCGGTGGTGAACCAGATGTTATTGGTATGGATGAAACAACTGGGGAATACATTTTTTGTGATTGTTCTACGGAAACTCCAAAAGGTCGTAGAAGTATATGCTATGACTTTGAAGGTCAAATGCCCCGCTGTTTCGTGATCCCTTATATGATGGCGCAGCAGACCCTACTGTAATTTATAATGAAAAAGAGAATAACTGGTGGATGTTCTATACACAACGCCGTTCGAATATTCCGACCGTAGGGGTTGCCAGTGCCTATGGTTGTCAAATAGGAGTTGCAGTTTCTGATGATGGAGGTAAATACTGGTATTACCGAGGCGCGCTTAACTTGGACTTCGAATTTGGCCATAATACCTTTTGGGCTCCCGAAGTAATATTTGCCAATGGTCGTTACCATATGTATGTTTCCTATATCCGTGGGATTCATTCAGAATGGAAAGGTGATAGTCAAATTCTACATTATACATCGGAGAATATTACTGATTGGAAATTGGAAGGAGCTGTAGAAATCCCATCAGCCAGAGTAATTGATCCCTGTATACATCCTTTACCGGGTGGTAATTATCGTATGTGGTACAAAGATGAAAGATTGGGCTCCCATATCGTTGCTGCTGACAGTGCTGATCTCTATCAATGGTCCGTTGTTGGTGAAGCGATAACGGATTGCGCCAGTGAAGGACCAAATGTTTTTTCCTTCCAAGGAGCTTATTTTATGATCGTAGATTGTTGGGACGGCTTTGGTGTATATCGTTCTGAGGATTTACTTAACTGGAAAAGGCAGCCGGATAATATTCTGCGTCATCCAGGTAAACGGCCCTATGATGGATCGATGGGTTCCCATGCAGATGTTGTAGTATCCAAGGATAGAGCATACATTTTTTATTTCACTCATCCGAACCGCCCCCGTGATTTTTGGAACCGTTATGAGGGTGCGAATTATATTGATACACCAATAGCAATGAACACCACAGCAATCCAGGTCGCTGAATTATTTGTAAGGGATGGTGTTTTGGTCTGTGATCGAGACCAAGATTTTATTTTAGATTTAAAGTAAAATTCAATTAATTACAATAGTAATCAGATCTTTGAAGAGTGTTTGGTAAATAAATTTTGGTAAAACAATAGAATTAATAAAAAATCCTATAATTTAAATTTGGAGGAAGATTTTGAATTATAAATATATCGGTGATGATAATTTCGAAGATTTTGCTAGTGGAAGAGTCTTTTATCATAAGCCAGGAATGCCGAACTTTCCTGTTCGATTAGCAGGTGAAATATTCGGTAGATGCTTAAGCTACACAGATAAGAAACAGATAACCCTTTATGATCCTTGTTGTGGAAGCTCTTATATGCTTGCAGTATTAGGATTGCTTAATATTAAAACAATAAAGAAGATTGTCGCTTCTGATATCAGTGAAGATGCTATTGAGGTATCAAAAGGTAATTTGGCTTTATTAACAGAGGATGGATTAAGAATAAGAGAAAAGCAAATACAGCAAATGATGGAGGAATATCAGAAGCCATCTCATTATGAAGCATTAGAAAGTGTTCATAAGTTTATTGATCTTGTTAAAAGCCGGGATCATAATATAAATATTGATACCTTTGTGGCGGATATACTTGCTCCAGATGTATTAAAAAACAAATCCTTTAAAGCAGATATTGTGATAACCGATGTTCCCTACGGTAATTTGGCAAACTGGTCGGATCAGGATACAGATGCAAGCAATCGATTACTTGATAATCTGGTCCCTATCTTATCAGAGGATTCTGTTGTGGCTGTCATTACAGATAAGAGCCAGAAATGTAGCAATGAAAAATATAAGAGGTTGGAAAAATTCAAGGTAGGTAAAAGGCAAATATCAATCTTACGGTTACACACATTCACTCAGGAGAATGAATAATATAATCTATATCTATTTCTTAAGGAGATTTCATATGGGTTATTATGTGACTGTGAAAGATAATGTCAATATATTTGTGGAGGATTTAAATCCAGAATGTAGAAAAACAATTCTATTTTTGCATGGTTGGCCAGGAAGTCATAATTTATTTGAATATCAGTTTGATATGCTGCCCAAGTTAGGTTATCGATGTATTGGTATCGATACGAGAGGCTTTGGTAATTCGGATAAGCCATTTCATGGGTATGATTATGATACCCTTGCAGATGATGTAAGAGCGGTGGTGGATGCCTTAGGTTTATGTGACTTTACATTAGCTGGGCATTCTACTGGTGGAGCAATCGCAGCAAGATACATGGGACGTCATAAAGGATACGGAGTATCAAAATTAGTTCTTATAGCTGCAGCTGCGCCGAGTTTAATCAAACGCCCAAATTTCCCATATGGTATAGAGAAAGAGGCGGTATTACAGATGATTGATGAAACTTACAATGATCGTCCTCAAATGCTTCAGAACTTTGGAGATCGCTTTTTCTTTCAACATACATCACAGGCATTCTCTAGCTGGTTCTTCCAAATAGGTTTGCAGGCTGCAGGCTGGGCTACAGCAGCCATTGCTAAGACTTGGATCAATGAAGTGTTATTTGCTGACTTGGAAGCCATTCATATACCTACATTAATCATTCATGGTATCCATGATCAGATTGTTCCTTTTGAACTAGGGGAGATACAGCACAAGATGATCCAGAATTCTATTCTTGTACCATTTGAGTTCTCCGGTCATGGATCTTTTTATGATCAAAAGGATGAATTTAATGAGGTATTAGTTAAATTTATTGAAAGTTAATGATCGATGAAATCCAACATACAATATGTAATTTGATATGTAATAATCTAGAACTTGACGTATCTTTTATTAGAACTTGCTATTACTGTGAATTTAAGAAGAAGGATCCCAGGCGTTTTGCTTAGGATCCTTTATTGGTCTTGGTGACTATATATCATCCTGTCCCTGTATAACCTCATAATTTCTCTTGAGAACTCCTTTTCCCCTCCATGCAAAGGATCGGTCATGATATCTTCTCATAAATTCTTTGTTGGATATCTGGCTTAATTCCTCATAATCTAACTGATATAATAGATTTTCTTGAAACTCTTTAATAATCGTTTTCTCAACATCTTTATTATGCGGACAGACATCCTGACATACATCACAGCCCCAGATCAAGGAGTGTTTCTTTAAGATATCCTTTTCCTCCTCGTTTAGATCTCGCTTCTTTTGCGTAAGATAGGACTTACATTTTAAAGGATTCATGGTGAAATCCCCTAGGATACACTGTCCAGGGCATTGTTTAACACATTTCATGCATTGAATACAGGTACGATTTAAAGGCCTGTCTGGCTCAAAAGGGTAATTATTAAGTAGGTATCCGATAAATACATAGGAACCATATTGGTCAGTGATGAGATGATTATTAATACCCCAAAAACCTAAGCCAGCTTTATAGGCTAGATATCTATCGCTAAAAGGACCGGTATCTACAAAGGCCTTATATTCGAAATTTTCCAGATGTATCGAAAGGAATCTAGCGATCAATTCCAGTTTGTTTTTCACGATCAGATGGTAATCTAAACTATAGGCAGACTTTGTTAGGTTAGCATCTTTTACTTCCCCTGTATAATAGGGAAAGAGGCATACAATTACGGACTTTGCACCTTCTAAGGTCAGTTCAGGATAAATCCTTTTGTTGATATCCTTTTCTTCAAAACCACTGATATAGCCTCGTTCGATTTGTCGCTTCCATACTTGTTCAAAATCATAATATGGCTCAGCCGGTGCAATCCCCATATGTTCTATACTTATCGATTTACAAAATTCACGTAATTTTTCTTTCATACGATCCATCCTATCTCTGAAGTTCGATTGCTCGTGTTGCCAAACAATGTGATTGGCATGTGAAAAATGCATTAGGCAGTCGATTCCCCTGCATCTTATATTTAAGTATAATCCTTATTATTCTATTTATCTATTCCTATTTCTATATTTTTAATGATCATCAAATTATAGCAATTCTACCTTTGCCAATTGTACAAATTTATCTAAAGTCAATATGCCGAAAAGTACAATCTATATTGGAGACATTGCCTTTCGATCTTGTAACAGTTTAAAGGAAATAGAACTTTCACCAAATCTTAAAATGATTGAAAGTGGGGCATTTGAAAAATCTGGTTTAGAGAAGATAAAGTTACCAGAAAATGTGGGTTCTATTGGTTCATATGCATTTCAAGGCTGCATCGATTTAAAGGAAATCGAACTTCCTGATGGATTACAATATATTAATCAGTTTGCATTTGTGGAATCAGGTATTGAAAAAATCGTTATACCTGGAAGTGTTAAGACCATTTTTGATGGCACCTTTAAAAATTGCCTTAATCTCACTTCGATAACTTTTCAAGAAGGTGTAGAAGAAATCAATGAAAGCTTTGAGGGGTGTGAGAAGCTAACCGAAGTTAAATTACCATCCACCGTGTCAGTTTTTCAATATAATAATTATGAGAAGATAGTTCAAATTCCATGGTTAAAACCCAATCAGGACGGGATGAAGATTATAGGAAAGACACTAATTAAATATACAGGAAATGAGAAAAAAGTTATTATCCCAGAGTATATACAAAATATTGCAAGTAATGCTTTTTCGGGCAATAAGTCTTTAGAAGAGGTAGTTTTTCCGGAAGGCTTAATATCGATCGAAAACCAAGCTTTTTATATGTGTACGAATCTGGACAATGTTAAGCTTCCGGATAGCGTTAGACAGCTTGGTTCTGAGGTATTTACTGGAAGTGCATATTATAATCGCTTCTTGGATGATTTTATTATCGAGGGGGGGAGCTTAGTTGCCTTTACCCGTGAGGTAAAGGAGGGATCCTATATTGACATTGAGATCCCGGATGTGGTTGCGCACATTGGAAGTGGGGTATTCAAGGATAATCATTCCATACGTTCGGTGAGGATTCCAAATACAGTCAGATCAATTAATGAAAGTGCTTTTCAAAATTGTAGCAATCTTCGTGAGCTGGATATAGCAGAAGGTCTAGTGAGGATAGGATATAATGCTTTTAGTGGCTGTAGTTCCTTGACCAATGTAAAGTTGCCAGAAACCTTGACGGAATTAGAAGCTCAGGCATTTGAAAGTTGTAATCTTTCTTCCATCGTAATTGGCAAGAATGTTGATTACATTGGAACCAATGCCTTTCGAGATAATGTTAATCTAAAGAAGGTAAGATTGGAAGCAAACGATGTTCAACTGAATTCCGAAGAAGAGGATTCGATCTATAGTATATTTACTGGATGCGAGAATCTTAGAGAGTTTGAATTTGGTGAGGAAGTTAGGAAGATACCGGATACCTTCTTTTCTTATCTTCCTATGAAGTCGATTAAGCTTCCAGAGGGAATTACAGAGATTGGAGCGAATGCTTTTTTTCGGTGTGAGAACCTAGAGACGATTACAATCCCAGATAGTGTAACACTTATTAAGGATGGTACTTTTGCTAGTTGTTCTAGTTTAAAGACAGTTAATATGTCTAATAATGTAACCTATATTGGCAGGAGCGCATTTGCCTATTGTATGAATCTTACTAAGATTACGCTTTCCCAGGAATTGGAATTCATTGATGAAGATGCTTTCTTAGGCTGTAGTAGCCTATCCAAACTTTCAATACCGGAGAAAGTAGACTTCATCGGTAACAATGCATTTAGAGATTGTAGTAGTCTTGAAGAATTGCTTCTCCCAGAACAAGTTAAGGTGCTTGGGGTTAGTATGATTGCTAATTGTAATCAGCTAACACAACTGGCCATACCAGATAATCTTAATTTAATTCATGAAAGTTTCTTAGAGGGAAGCAGCATTAACAAGCTTTATGTGCCTGCTGAGAAAATGGATTTTTATACTGGGCTGTTTGCAAAATATCAACTTAATATGATTCCTCAATAAATATTTTAATTATAGTAAGGATGTGCAATATGGACGAATTGCTTCGCAAAGTAGGGTTGGATCCTTTGGATTCCATAGAGAAAAACCTAGAACTGTTATACATAAAATTGGATGAATGTGAAAATAACCAACAAAATGTTACGGATGAGCAGATAATCATGGAGCTTAAGGAAGAGTATGATCTCCTTGAAGAAGCACTGGAGCAGCTCACTAAGAAGAAAAATGAGCTTGCTTCTGCCTTAGTTAGTGATGATTCCAATCAGCATAATCCTACTTCTTCTCGGAATGATCGTGGTTCATCTCTGTCGGATGTGGATTTAGCGATCGAGCAAATGATAGCGCAAGCCAAAAAAAAGAATGAATCAAAGGCTCAGCAACAGTCAGTAGAAGAGAATAGTACCGACAATAAGGCTGAAAGTGAGTTAGAGTCTCAACTGGAAAGCCAGAGCAGGATGGCTGAACAAAGGGAAGAGGAAGAAAAGCAAAGGAAGCTGGAAGCCGAAAGAAGGAGACAAGAAGAGGAGCGAAGAAAGCAAGAAGCAGAGGACCAAGAACGAGAAGCTAGGATGCGTGAAGAATACCTTAAGGTGAAGAAGCAAAAGGAAGCGGCTAAAAAGGAAGCAGCAAAAAAAGCTGCAGAGGAACTGGAGCAAATGCAGAAAAAGGCAAAGGAAAGCTCTAAGACAGCCAATGCATCGGATACATCTGAAACAAGTAAAACAGAAAATACAGATAAAGTAACCAATTCCAGTAAAAAGGATCAATCGGCCGGTACTGTAAATGAAAAAAAACAGACCCTAAGTAAACTAAAAAAGGGTATTGAAGATTTTGCAGAGGAAGATAGGTTGAAGAAGCTGATACAAGCCGAAAGGGAAAAGTCTAATAAACTAGAGGCAAGGCTTATCAATGCGAATGAATATAGAAACCATGTAATTGGAATATGCGTTTTTGTTATTTCATTAATTCTTGGTCTAGTAAGTGTAAGACTTGATTTGGTTGGTATATTTCATAATATTGATTTTAAAAGTAAATTGAGTGGTTTTAATATCATTGCAGCATTTAATAGTTTACGATTTCTAATTACAGATCCAAATTATTTTTTTAGACACCGTAATCTACCCTCGCTTCTATTCCTCTTTTATTTATGCTGTTTATTATGGGGGCTACAGATAAAATTCCTGATAGGTAAGAAGAGGCTTGATAAGCTGATTCCATTCTACATAATCTATATGGTTGCAATTCTAGGATATGCATTTTATTGTTATAAAGTAACAGGTAGATTGAATGATTTTGGTGATTATTTTGGCTTCTTTTTCCTACATATCACCACCTATCTTTCACAGATTACAATGCCTCATGGTTTAATCTTATTAGGAGTTACAATGATTTTAATGTTTTTTTATCACTTAATATGGTAAAGAAAGCAGCTAATATAATTGAGAAACATTTTATAGTACCTAATTGCGCATAACATATATTTTTTGCAATTACCTTAGGTTAAAAATTGAAAAGGAGATTTGAATTATGAATGATGATTACACAAGTGGAATGGTTATGAATGATAGTGAAGCAGGTCCTGGTGATGCGGCCTACTATAGCCAGGATGATACCGCGGCATTCTTTTATGAGAAAGCCACGAAAAGTAATGATAGGAAAGCCCAAACCATGCTAGGCTACATCTGTTCCAAAGGAGAAGGAGTACCCGCGGATCAAAGTCGTGCAATCTATTGGTACCAGCTGGCTGCTAATCAAGGGGATACCGATGCGCAAAGAGAGCTAGGAAAATTATTATCAAATGGAAGCAGAGATAATGCAGATGCTAGCAAGGGAATTGAATATATTAAAAGAGCAGCCGCAGAGGGCGATGTGGAAGCGATTTTTCAACTAGGCTATTCCTATTTTAGGGGCCAAGGTGTAAATGAAGACAATGATAAAGCAGCTTCCCTATTTTCAATTGCTGCGGAAAAAGATCACAGGGCATCACAGTTCTACCTAGGAGTATGCTATGAGGGGGGTTACGGCGTAGAACGGGATCAGAAGAAGGCAGCAGAATGGTACTCCAAAGCGATGGTAACCAGTGTATCAGCTACCTATCGTTTAGCAAGATTAAAATTGATGGGTGATGATGATCTAAGGGATATTGTAGGTGGATTGGAACTGCTTAAGGAAGCGGCAGAGTATGGGGAAAGTAATGCATTGCATCTATTAGGCAGTTATTATTTTAGAGGTGTGCATCTTCCAAAATCCCTTAAAATGGCTGAAAAGTTGTTCCAGTTAGCAATAGAAAAAGGGGATGTTAAATCCTACGAATATCTTGGAATGATTTATTATTGCGGTGATAAAGACCTAGAGAAGGATAAAGCAAAAGCAATGCAATATTTTGAAATTGCAGTAAAACATGGTAGCTTATTTGCCAAAGATATCATAGGATCCGCATATTTTATAGGTTCCGATGGTTACGAAAAGAATATCCCCAAAGCCATGGAACTTCTTAAAGAACCAGCAGAAGCTGGAATAGCTTCCTCTCAGGCTTGTTATGGTAGTTGCTTTATGACGGATGAAAGCGGTGCCAAAGATTTCAAGAAAGCTCTCTATTGGTTGGAAAAAGCAGCAGAGCAAAATGATAATCAAGGGCTGTTTTTTGCCGGACTAATCTACCTTAAAGGGGATGCCGGCGAGAGAAATATGATGAAGGCAAGGTATTATTTAGGGAAGGCAGCAGAAAATGGAGTTCAAGACGCAAAGGAAATTCTAAATTCAATTTAGAGAATAGGGGTTAGGACAATCTTTAAGGAGGTATAAATTGAAACTTATTGTTAACATCGGTATTATTATTGCTGCAAAGTACTTATTATCCGCAGGTTTTTCTGGGGGTGCCACATTCAGCTTGCTCTTAACCGTAGGCGGTCCAATATTAATTATATTAATCATCTTAGGAATGTTAAGATCAAAACGGGGTAAAACAGGGATCGACGAAATAGACAGATATCTTTAAATAAAAGGAAAGGACTTCCTTTAAAATAAAATAGACATTAATACATACAGGAACCACCTTATGGTAGAAAGAATTCTATCCTAAGGTGGTTTTTTCGAGCTTTATTACTAATTACTACTTCTTAATTTACCCTAAAAGACTTTAACTATGAAAATTATGAAGGAATATAAGGTTTTTCCCTTTACCATCAGATTAATATATTAAGACCATAGATAGGAGGAATGTTAATGAGTCCCAATGAATTAGTAATAGATAAAAAGATGATGATAGAAAGATTAAGTAAAAATGGAAGCTTGATGGATATGATTATGGATTGGCATAGGATATCTCAAAATAAGAAAATAATTCAAAGCCCTTTCTTCTTTCCGAGTTACTTGAATTACGAAAAATACGGAAACGGTGTAAATCGCTACCTTTCTGAAATTGCTGAATATCTAAAGACTACAAAACTAATGCAGTTCGATGGTTGCAAAGATTATATAGAACTGAATATGGTTTATACAGAGGATCAAGAGCATCCATCTCTTGAGAGATTAATGAGATGTATCGATGGAGATCAAGAAGTAGGATGCGGTTTCCAAGGGGTAGTTCTATTACATATTGATGAATGGTGTAGTCAGGAATATCGCTTGCTGGATAAACGATTTCTAGCAGTGCTACAATATCTAGAGGAACGCCGCTCCCGTTTGTTAATTATTTTCCAGACGGCAGATGATCGTTACCATGAACTACTAGAAAAACAATTACAGAAGAAATTTAACATTAGAGTTGTTGATAGCATGCCTTTGTCTTTGGAATATATGGTAGATGAGATAGAGAAACAATTACAAAGTTTCGGTTTCCATTTGACCGATGAGGCCAGCCATTGTATCGAAGATTTAGCCAGAGAATTTAAGGATGTAAAAGAGATCGATAGCTTTCAGCAAATGAAGTTGATTATTGAAGATGTCATTTTTGAATATTTGAAAAGTACTAATTCTAAGGATATGTTGATTACCGATCAACATTTTCAATATTCGATTAGAAAAAGCAAACAAGTAACCAGTAAGAATGAGTCAGTTAAGTTAGGATTTGAATTAGGCCATTATAGCTAAGGTGATTTCTACTCCACTTCGTTAAGTCGACATAAGAGGCAGATTGGATAACAATAATCACAATATGGGAGGCAATTATGTATCTATATCAGGATTTTAAAAGAGAGAAATGCTACGGTGCAGAATTTGCACGAACCGAGAGAATAAAAGAAAGTCTGACAAAGATTGATCTATTGGAGGAGGCCTATGATCAGGGAGGGATCCCGATTATTACAGAGGAAGATGATGCTTGGATCGATACAGAAGATAACCATAGTCTGATATTTGGTTCCACTGGTTCTAAAAAATCCCGCTTATTTGCCATGCCACTGATTGAGATCTTGGCCAAGGCAGGGGAGTCCTTTTTTGTTACAGATCCTAAGGGAGAACTATTTGATAAGACGGCAGCCGTACTAGAGGGGAAAGGATATTATTGCATGGTTATGGATTTCCGGGACTTCAAACGAAGTGACAGTTGGAATCCGATTGATCTTGCTTCCCAGCTTTATCGAGACGGCAGAATTGAACAGGCCTACGAGGTTTTAATGGATCTTGTCGAAGGCCTTGGAGAATCTGTACGGAATAAGAATGACCCTTATTGGGAAAATGCCGCAAAAAATCTACTTCATGGTTTGCTGATCCTTTTATTAGAACAAGCACCGATTACGATGCAAAATATAAAAAGCCTATTAAAAATGGTGGAGGAATGCCATGATGAAGGGGGCATTGTTAAAAATATTGATCGTTATATAGATAATCCCATTGTTTGTTCAAAACTAAGATTATTAAATAATGCATCAACAAAGACAGTAGGAAGCGTTATGGCCATTGTAGATGCCATGATTAATATATTCTTAACACAGCCAAAACTGGCAGAATTGCTTAGTCAAAGATGCTTAGATCTGCGGCAATATGCGAGTAGGAAGATTGCTATCTATTTCATCCTACCGGATGAGAGGACTACCTATCATTTTATTGCTAGTATCTTTATCAAGCAATTCTATGAAATGCTAATTATGGAGGCACAGAATAACCAAAGGAAGCAGCTGGAGATACGAATGAATTTTATTTTAGATGAATTCTCAAATTTGCCAAAGATACCAGATATGCCATCCATGATAACAGCAGCAAGAAGTAGAAATATCCGCTTCTATCTGTTTGTGCAAAGTCAGTATCAATTAGAAAGTAAATATGGGGAGGATGCCCATACAATAAAAGGTAACTGTAATAATTGGATCTTTCTTAACAGTAGAGAAAGAGCCTTGCTGGAGGAGCTAGAGCAACTTTGCGGGGAATGTGTCTATGAGAATAATATGAGAAAAAGCCTCATTAGTATCAGTGAGTTGCAGCAACTTCGCAAGGATAAGGGGGAGGCTCTGGTATTAGTAGGCAGGAATGCTCCCTATATTACCCGGCTTTATGACATCGATGATTATCCCTGGGAGTCCTATGAACCCTTGGAAAAGCCAGAGACTTACTTAAGTGATGCAGAAGTATTTAGCATTGAAGATTATGTGCAGGAGATTGTAAAGAGAAGAGATATTGAAAGGAATATTGAAAAACTATTTAAAATAAATTAAAGAGCAAAGCTCCAATATCTTGCCTAATTCATAGATCGATATGAAATTTAGGATTGTCTAGCTTAAGCATTTATTATATACTTTAATAGAATTATTTCAGAGAATTGTGTTTACCTTGTAATTGATTAATCTGGGATTATGATTGAGTATCAATGAAAAATCGGTTGATGATCCGATTACAAGAAAGATGAAATCTGAGGAAATAAAGGAGAAATGCGTGATGAGCAAAATAAGAATAGGTATTGTAGGCTATGGTAACCTTGGTAAAAGTGTTGAGACGGGTATAATGCAAAATAAAGATATGGAGCTTGTAGGAATATTTACAAGACGTGATCCATCAACCATTAAGACTGTAACCGATGATGCATCCGTTTACCATATTGATGATGCAAGGAAATGGAAGGATCAAATCAATGTTATGATTCTGTGTGGTGGAAGCATGTCAGATATCCCAGAACAAGGACCATACTTTGCGAAAATGTTCAATACAGTAGACGGCTATGATACCCATGCCAAAATACCGGATTATTTTGATGAGGTCAATAAAAATGCATTAGAATCAGGGAAAGTCTGTATTATTTCAAGCGGTTGGGATCCAGGTATGTTCTCAATAAACCGTTTGTATGCAGAAGCAATCTTACCTGTGGGCAATACCTATACTTTCTGGGGAAAAGGTATCAGCCAGGGGCATTCCGATGCAATTCGAAGAATCAAAGGTGTCAAGGATGCAAAACAATATACAATTCCTATAGAAAAAGCGATCGATGCCGTTAGAAATGGTGAAATGCCTGAGCTAACGATAAGAGAAAAGCACAAAAGGGAATGTTTTGTCGTAGTTGAAGAGGGCGCTGACAAAGCGCAAATCGAGCAAGAGATAAAATCCATGCCAAATTATTTTGCTGACTATGACACAGAGGTTCATTTTATCACGGAAGAGGAATTAATAAAGAACCATAGTGGACTTCCTCATGGAGGTGTTGTCATTCGCTATGGAAAAACAGGAATATCAAATGAGCAAAATCACATTATTGAATACAAATTAGATTTAGGTTCCAATCCGGATTTCACTGCCAATGTTCTTATTGCCTATGCAAGAGCGGCCTATCGCTTGCATAAGGAGGGAAGTTCAGGAGCGAAAACCGTCGTTGATATCGCCCCTGCCTATCTTTCAAGCAAATCTGCAGAAGAAATAAGAAGGAGCATCATATAATAGGAAAAACAAGATGAATTGGCAAGCCAATTCACCTGTCATGAATAAAAAGAATCGTTATCCTATCCGACCTTTAAGACGGATAGGATAACGATTCTTTTTATTCCTTCCGAAGCCTCAGGGGATAGGCTGGGTCAAAGATGGAATCAATTTTAATGGCATAAGAGGTTTTATTTTTGATATCTTGATCCGTGATATAGTGAACGTCTAAGAGGCCATTGGATTTATAGCCGGTTTTAATATAATTAACCTCGGATAAAGCCATACTCCAACCATGGAGCCAAGTGCTTAGTCGATCCTTTTCATCATCGGTTCCATCAAAGTGAATTAAAAGGTCAATATCGCTGTTCAATCTGGCAGTACAG
>JAAYQP010000103.1 GCA_012519195.1 Clostridiales bacterium
CAGGTATTATTTGAATTAACCTTGGATTTTATGGAGGCCTTTGCCGCTAAGAAAGAAGAGAAGAACCTGATTGATTTTAATGATTTGGAACATTTTGCATTAGAGATTTTGATCCAAGAAAAAGATGGAGCACTTGTTCCTTCCGAAGCAGCATTGGAACTAAGCGAACAGTATGAGGAAATCTTAATTGATGAATACCAGGATAGCAATCTGGTTCAGGAAACGATTCTACAGAGTATCTCCAGGGAGAGAATGGGTAAACCGAACCGTTTTATGGTAGGGGATGTGAAACAGAGCATCTATAAGTTTCGCCTTGCAATGCCTGAGCTATTCATGGACAAATATAAGAACTACTCCACAGAGGATTACGTGGAGGAGGATCAGATTAATCTTTACCAAAGAATTGATCTGGATCGAAATTTCCGAAGCAGAAAACTAGTATTGGATTTTGTCAATCAAATCTTTGAACAGATCATGCAGGAACCTGTGGGAGGCATCGTTTATGATCAGGCTGCATCCTTGGCCTATGGAGGATTGTATGAAAATGATACGGATGCTTTAACAGAGAAAATGAGACAGCGGCTAGCCCAGGATGTGGAGCTTTTACTAGTAACGGAAGAAGATATTGCTTCCGAAAGTGGGGATAAAAACTCAAAATCTAAGGACCAGATGGATAAAAATGATCTCAAATCTCTCGGGAAGGATATCGAGGAGGAAGCAGAGGAACAGGCATATACCAAAAGAGAAATGGAAGCAAGGGTAATTGCGAAAAGGATCAAGGAACTTGTCAATCCTAAAACTGGTATGTTGGTTTACGATAAAAAAGAAAAAATCCACCGTCCTGCAACTTATCGAGATATCGTTATTCTTTTAAGGAGTATGTCAGGTTGGTCTGAAGTCTTTGTAAATACCTTAATGCAGGCGGGAATACCAGCTTATGCTGATACAGGAACAGGGTATTTTCAAACAGTAGAAATTATGACTCTTTTAAATGTCCTTAGGATTATTGATAATCCGAGACAGGATATCCCTTTAGTAGGAGTCTTATATTCCCCTATTGTGGGATTGACCACAACCCAATTAGCCATGATCCGTGCCATCGATCAGAAGAACAGTATGTATACGGCTTTGCTTACTTATGCCAAGGAGGGAAGCGATGAAGAACTCCGTTTGCAAATTGATGGATTCCTTCAGCAATTAGAGTCCTTTCGGGCTATGGTTAAATATACCCCCATTCATGAATTACTCCAGATCATTCTCGATCAAACGGGCTACTACTATTATGTAATGGCGATGCCCGGTGGTGAGAGAAGAAAGGCAAATATCGATATGCTCTTGTCTCAGGCAGTGAGCTTTGAGAAGGGGAGCTATAGTGGTCTCTTCCATTTTATTCGTTATATCGAAAAGCTCCACAAGTATGAAGTGGATTTTGGAGAGGCGGCTACGGCAGGGGAGCAGGATGATACCGTTCGGATTATGAGTATCCACAAGAGTAAGGGATTAGAATTTCCGATTGTTTTTGTAGGAGGAATGAGTAAGCAGTTTAACACACAGGATTTAAGAAACCACATTCTTCTTCATAATGAGCTTGGTGTCGGACCGGAATATATTGATAGCGTTAACAGGACGAAGGTTCCTACCTTACTTAAAAAAGTGATTCAAAAGAAGGTACAGGTAGAGAATCTGGGAGAAGAGCTTCGAGTACTCTATGTTGCTATGACTAGGGCAAGGGAGAAGCTTATTATGACTGGATCTCTTAAATCTTTGGAAGAAATAAAGAAGAAGGATTTCTCCTTCTTTGAGATGATATCAGCGAAAACCTATCTTGACTGGGTTCTTCCTGCCATGGTTAACCGGATCGGTACTTCCTTCATTGAGGAAAATAAGTCTCTATATCTAAAGCAGCAGGATATGGTGATTACGGTTATTCATAAAGACAACCTATTGGTGGAGGAAGTTAAGAATCAGATATTTCTTCACAAGGATAAGGAAGAACTCTTATCCATCCACCCGGAAGAGTGTTTTAATAAAACTTATCGGGAGGAGATCGGAAAACGATTTGATTATCAATATCCTTACAAGCAAGAAGCAAAATTAAAGGTTAAGATGACGGTATCGGAATTGAAAAGGCTTGGCCAGTTTATTGATGATGAGGATAGTGAAATACTTTATCCAGAACAGATTAGCCAAATAAGAAATTCAGAAAAGGCTAGCCCAAAAAGATATCCAGAACAGGATCAACAAGAACCATATCCAGAACAAGAAGCAAGAAAGAAGCAAGGATTAAAGGATCCTTCCGATATGGAACAATTAGAAGTAGATCAACAAGACGAGGATTTTGAGCCGACGATTCCAAGCTTCATTCGTCAGAAAGAGGAGATAACTACCGGTGCAGATCGTGGTACCATTTATCATAAGGTGCTAAAACTTTTAGATTTAACTAAAATAAAAAGTTTAGTTGATCTAAAGCAGGAGTTAAGCTCCATGGTTCACAATAAGAAGCTTAAGAAAAATGAGATCGATCTATTAAATATTCATCAAATCTATCGATTTACCACCAGTAACATTGCTAGCAGAATGCGTAAGGCTCAAATGGATCATAAGCTTTATCGGGAGCAGCAGTTTGTTATAGGGCTAAAAGCAAAGGAAATATCAAAGGAATTTGACAGTGATGAATTAATCCTGATTCAAGGAATTATCGACGTGTTTTTTGAGGAGGATGGAGAGCTGGTTCTCCTGGATTATAAATCAGATTATGTTCAGGAGGAGAAGCAACTGATCCAGCGTTATGAGGTTCAGCTGGATTATTATCGCAAAGCCCTTGAACAGATGTTTATGAAAAATGTTAAGGAAAGGATCATCTATTCCCTGCATTTAGGTAAAGAAATTCGTATAGAATGATTGAACTTGGGAACACTCTAGTCAATAGAATTAACATAGGAAGGGTGTGACCAATGAGTAAAAAGAAAGAAAAAAAGATAGATCTAAATAACCTTAAGCCGGAAGAAGAAATGAAATATGAGATTGCAAGAGAGCTAGGTTATCTTGACAAGGTAATGACATCCGGTTGGAAATCCCTGACTGCTAAGGAATCCGGTCGTATCGGAGGAATTATAACCAAAAAGAAAAGAGAAATGAAACAGAAGGCTATGGAAAATCAATCGGATGTGGAATCCTAATAATTTATAAAAAGTATAATAAAGGAGCTATAGACACTTGTTTGTGTTTTATAGCTCCTTTATTATGCTTTGCATAAATGGTTCTATTGATCTGTTTATTTACGAAATTCCATGGTATGAAGAACCAACTTATTGATTCCTAGAAATCCTTTGATAGCAAGGCATACTCCACCAAGTAGAATGGAGGTATCCTGAAGAGCAGAGGGAACAATCTTAGCATAGCTGTTCATTTTACTAGTCAATGCATCCTCAATCTTTTCCATTACGTTTGGGAAGTTTATGGTAAAGGAACTATTTATCACTACAATGTCTGGGTTATATGCATTAAGAACATTATTAACGCAGACGGACATGTACTTGATAAATTGTTCTATAATTTCGATTGCATCTGGGTCTTTTTCTTCATATTTTTTTCTAAAATACTCAAAACTTACTTCCTCTAAGCCCTTACGATCTGCAAACTGACGGAGCAAGATTCTTTCGGATACATATTGTTCTAGGCAACCTTGATTTCCACAGGGGCATTGTCTGCCGTCAATTTCTATTATGGTATGGCCAAACTCTCCAGCTCTGCCATTATAACCGGTATATAGTTGATGATCAATTATAATACCAAGGCCAACCCCTGAATGAATGCTGATATTAGCAATATTCGCGTAGTCATATTGGAAGGTCATTTCTCCTATTACGGATAGATTTGCTTCATTTTCCATATATACCGGTGTGTTAAAGTGCTCACCTAGGTCTTCCACTAAATTAAGTTCGGTAAGATCATAGTAAGGAGCGAAAGAGACCCGGTTGTTTGCAATCACACCATGGATTCCCAAAGTGATTCCGACAAGACCATATGGGCTGTCTTTTGGGAGTTTCATAGATTCAATTAGTTGGATCAGTACATCTGTCAGATGTTTTGCGTTTTTGGGAGTTTTAATCTGTTTTAGACTACAATCCTCACCAAGCAGATCGGTTACCAATACGGATGTGGTATCAACGCCAATGTCGATGCATATAACATATCCGGCTTTTTTATTTAAACTTAATAGAATTGGTTTTCGGCCTAAGCTGGTGTCATCACTTCCAATTTCAACGACAAGCTTTTTATTAATTAATTCTTGTACGATGGCTGAAATTGTAGCCTTCGTTAATCCCAGATGTTTAGCGATTGCTGCTCTGGAAATAGCGGTTTTATTAATGATGGTTTCTAGCACTAAATTTGTATTGATATCCCTTATCAGTTCTTTACTGCCTGTTACCATTACAGTCACCTTTCGTATTTATATTCAAGACATATGCATACGCTCAGATGGGGTGAGCCCTTGCATATCCCATGTTTTTAAATCATTTTACCTTGCTATCTGATGGAGCTTGGTCTTGTTACTACATTATGTTATCATAAAAGTTTCTGGTTGGGAAGTAATTA
>JAAYQP010000012.1 GCA_012519195.1 Clostridiales bacterium
ATGATTGCTTAGACATTATAAGATACTTGTGATAGTATATTATGTAGCTTACCTAAGATTATTACATAAAGGCTTATCATTATTTCGTATCATAAGCTTTATATCACTATAATTTAAGTAAGCCTTTAATATGATCAACTCGATCATACGCTGAAGAATTACTTGAATACAGAAGAAGGGTTGGTTTTTTAAGAATGCTTACGTTACTTGTTATTATTTATGTTTCATTTATCAGTTTAGGATTGCCGGATTCACTCCTTGGCTCAGCTTGGCCTGCCATTCATAGTGATTTAGGAGTTCCAGTATCCTATGCAGGAATCGTTTCTATGATTATTTCTGGAGGAACAATTATCTCTAGTTTTTATAGTGAAAGAATTATACGCAAGGCTGGGACTGGACAAGTTACAGCAGTAAGTGTTATGATGACAGCAGTAGCACTTCTTGGCTTTGGATTAACCTATAATTTCTGGTGGTTTTGTATCCTGGCGGTTCCTCTTGGTCTTGGTGCTGGTTCTGTTGATGCCGCACTTAATAATTTTGTGGCGCTTCATTATGAAGCAAAACACATGAGCTGGCTTCATTGCTTCTGGGGGATTGGAGCTGCGACCGGACCTATGATTATGTCGATCTTCCTAACAAAGGTAAGAGGCTGGAGCTATGGATATCTAATTATTAGTGGAATACAAATTGTACTTACAATAATCCTTTTTATTACACTTCCCTTATGGAAAAAAGCTAAGGAATCAGAAGGTATCGTAGACGAGGACGATGGAGAGAGTCACGGATTTTTTGAAATAATAAAGATACCAGGTGCTAAACAATCCATCATCACCTTTTTCTGCTACTGTGCGATTGAATCGACCACTGGTTTGTGGGGAAGTAGTTATCTTGTTGCAACCAGGGGAGTATCTGTAGAATTTGCCGCTAAGGTTGTTTCCTCCTTCTATATGGGAATCACTTTAGGAAGATTTTTCTCTGGCTTTCTAACAATGAGATTTGATAATAAGACAATGATTAGATTTGGAGAAATCGGTATTCTATTGGGGATTCTCATAATATTACTGCCTTTAGGCAATATTACTTTATTCGTTGGTTTCATTTTGATTGGGTTAGGATGCGCGCCTATCTACCCATCAATGATACAAGAAACTCCAAACCGATTTGGTAAGATGCTTTCTCAATCATTTATTGGAATTCAAATGGCTTTCGCCTATGTAGGTGCTACCTTTATGCCTCCCCTATTTGGTGTGATTGCTGATCATACAACCTTATTACTATTTCCGATCTTTCTCATTGGATTTTTGACCTTAATGTCAGTCAGTTCGGAAATGCTTAATCGTAGAAGTAGGAAGGCATAAAAGAGATGGAAGTTTCAATAAGATTTTGACAGGAGTTTTACGGAGGTTGAATAAAAGAAACGAAAGAAACCGAAGTGTAAACTTGCTTCAGGTTTCTGGAATAGAGGAAGAAAATATTTAGGAAAGGGAAAGGTGATATTCATGAGAACTATGAAATTGGGCAAAAGTAATCTTGAGGTTCCTGTAATAGCAATTGGCTGTATGCGTATTAATTCCTTAGAGAATAAGGAGGCAGAGTATTTTATTCAGTCAGCCCTTGAAGAGGGAGCTAACTTCTTTGATCATGCAGATATCTATGGAGGAGGTTCTTGTGAGTCGATTTTTGCAGAAGCAATCCACATGAATCCAACCATTCGTGAGAAAATCATTCTGCAATCCAAATGTGGTATTGTACCAGGGAATCGATTTGATTTTTCTAAGGAACATATCCTAGCATCGGTTGATGGTAGTTTAAAACGTCTTAAGACGGACTATCTTGATGTATTATTACTTCACAGACCGGATGCACTGGTCGAACCAGAGGAAGTTGCAGAAGCTTTCGATATTTTGGAAAGCTCTGGTAAGGTTAGATACTTCGGTGTTTCCAACCAGAATCCAATGCAGATCCAATTACTACAAAAATCATTAAAACAAGAGATCGTAGCGAATCAGTTACAATTTGGTATCGCCCATGCTACCATGGTTTCTAATGGTATCAATGTAAATATGCTTAATGAATCTGCTATTGATCGGGATGGAAGCGTACTGGACTTCTGTAGGCTACATGACATCACTATACAGCCTTGGTCACCATTCCAGTATGGATTTTTTGAGGGAGTTTTCTTAAACAATGATAAATTCCCGGAATTAAATCAAGTCATTGACCGTATTGCAGAAAAATATAACGCAAGTAATACAACCATTGCAATTGCTTGGATTTTACGTCATCCAGCTCATATGCAGCCGATTACCGGTACCATGAATATCGATCGTATGAAGGATTGCTGCAAAGCCGCTAATATTACAATTACAAGAGAAGAATGGTATGAAATCTACCGTGCTGCTGGAAATATATTGCCATAAATACTTGGAATTCAAAATATAATTATAATCCTATCTCCA
>JAAYQP010000104.1 GCA_012519195.1 Clostridiales bacterium
CACTTGAGAACCAGTCAAATTACAGCCAGAAAAATCCGCCTTTATTGCTATTGATTGTCGCAAATTTGCATTTATTAATAATGAATTATTAAATTTGGCCTTGAACAATCCCACTCCTCTGAAGTCTATACCTGATAAATCTCTATTTGATAGATCTATTCTTGTAAGATCAGGTCGTATTCGAGTATTATTATTTCTCCATTCATTCCATTCTACGACAGTGCTATTTAGTATAATATTCATATGTTCTGGGTTTCCCATAATATAACATCCCTTTCAAAATGTTGATCTTCCAATATCGCTGTAATGACAAGTTATCTAAGTTTCCCAATATTAGCCTAACCAGTACATGGATAATGCGCTCTAAGTTCTAAAACATTATATCAACTATAATCATTCATGTTGTATTTTTTTAATATTTTTTTCTTTAATGTTGATACCATGGATTCAGAAGGATAAATTCTTTTATCAGGAAAATCATTTAATCTATAGTTCCATTGGTACACATAATACTTTGGCAATTGACGAATAAAATCTATATAAAGGGGATTAAATTCAGATTGCATGGAATTTTGAATATGCATAACATGTTTATCAAAGATTTGCAATAGCGCAATACCGTGCTTTTTTGCATATTTTAATGCACCGCTTTGGAAGCCAGAGGTAGAAATTTGTAGATTTCATCGTGACTTTACCTAAGACTGCCGATAAAACAGCTCCTCATTATTCGAATAATCATGATACATTGCAGATAGAAATATATCTGCCAAGGACTGTCAGAATCTGTTCTATATCCCTTAATCAAATTTACTCGATGTTTCCTTATGTCAATTTTGGTAATCTATGGCATATCATTATTTTATTCCTCAAAATTTCGTCAATTCCCTGCTTCATTTTCCAGAAATTTTGCTCCTAATGTCTCTTATTCCGTTCTATCGCTATATAACAAAACCATGGATCATCTTCCACGGTCTAATAAATGCAAATAATAAAAATGGTATTTCTACCGGGCCATTAACAGTTTAACTCACCTCGTAACACAGTTATCGCTTTCCCTCCTATCATAACCCGGTCACCTTCAATTCTTATCTTCAAAACACCTCCACGTTCCGATGCTTGATAAGCTATAAGGTCAGTTTTACTGCTTTTGCTCGTCACAATAAAACCACAGTTTAAAACTTCTTTAAGTGCTTTAAAATCAGGCTCAATAGCTCTAAACAAGTATTTCTTTTTCTAAAATATACCTCATGGCGATATTTCTATCATCGCCCAGATAACAAAATCGTTCCAGACGTTCTACCGGGGTAAAACCCTCCCCGGGCATATTACTGTCGTCAATTACTAACGCGTTGAAACAATAGCCCTCTTCGAATGCTCCAACATTTTTAAAATATCTTCCGCCGGAACGAGTTGCCATATAAAAAGCTTCTGGGAGAGTAACAGCATCCCACTGTGAGTCAAACATATTACGGATTTTGGAATGCTGAATAGTGCTTGCTATTCCTCGAGCAATGGATAGATTTGCGCCTGAACCGATGTCGCTGCCAATTGCCAAGTTTATACCCATTTCCAAAAGTTTTTTTACCGGCATTATTCCCCCGGCATTAATATTTGCCGTGGCATCCGGACAATGAACCGCCATACAGCTTGGATTTTTCATCAGTTTTAAAACTTCATCATCCATGAATATGCAATGTGCCATTATGGTAGGTCTTTGTCCAAGCAAATTGTTCTGATAGAATATTTCCGCTTCATTTTTATAATCAGGAAAAAGTTCCTGAGAAACTTTTATGGTATTTACAGCCTCACACATATGAGAATGAACCGGGACCCCATATTTTTCAGATAAGCTTCCTAAACCGGCCAAAAGTTTTTCACTGCAGGTAATTGTAAATCTAGGTACTATTGAAACCTTTACGTTGCCATCCTTCTGATGTTTTTGAATAAATTTTTCTGTATCAACAAGAGACTTCTCTGTATCCTCAATATAATATTCAGGACTGTTTTGATCCATATTTAGCTTACCTGTAAATGCAAATAATCCTCGCTGCTCAAGGATCTCAAACAAAATTTCAGATGCTTCATAATGAATTGACGGGAAAATATTTACATGTAAGGTTCCCTGACGCAATAGCTCATCTACAAAAAGACTGTAGACCTCCCGTGCATGATTTGGATCCTTAAACTTTGATTCATTGGGATAGGTATATGTTTTAAGCCAGTCCAAGAGTTCTCTATCCATTCCCATGCCTCTTTGCAAAAATTGAGGAGCATGGACGTGCATATCACAAAAACCCGGAATGATAAGTTTGTTTCCCCAATCTATGATGTTTTCTTTTGGGAATCCATTTGGCAATTCCTTAAAAATTCCCTTAACAATTCCCTCGCACACTAACATGTAGGAATTTTCTTTACTGATCAGCGTATCTTTGTTTTTACTGTAGATGACATTTCCTCTGTATGCTTTGCATTTTTGATAATCTTCCATGGGAATCTCCTTTTAAACCATTCTTAAGTTTATATGATCATTCTATTTACTTTTTAAAGTAACAACAACTATTTCAGGCCTATTAAAAATCCTTATTGGAACAATACTGTTACCTAATCCTCTGCTGACAAACATGGTAGATGAATTCTTATGATAGCTGCCACTTGTGAATTGGGGAAACAACCCTTGATCAGGTGCAATAAGGCCGCCGACAAACGGAATCCTAAATTGTCCACCATGAGCGTGTCCCGTAAAAATTAAATCCATATTGTTATCACAATACAGGTCAAAGAGCTCCGGTCTATGTGAAAGCAATATCTTAAAGTCATTATCAGTTGACCATTGATTTAATTTCTGTGTCATCTCCGTAGTGTTTGTACCTTCTAGGTAATCGGAAGTGAAAAAATCAGGATCGCTTACTCCTAATATATTTATACTACTTTTGCCTTTGAAAAGCTCAATTTCTGTGTTATCAATAATATTGACCCCTGTATCTATCAAACTTTCTTTTATCGAAGAAAATTTCCCGGACCATGCTTCATGATTTCCGGAAACATAATAAACAGGTGCAATATCTATGGCACCCATAATAAATATCATCGCTGTTTCCAAATCATACCTTCGTCTATCGATCAAATCACCGGTAATCACGATGATATCCGGAGAAGCACTTTTAACTTTAT
This sequence comes from Clostridiales bacterium, assembly GCA_012519195.1. GTDB lineage: Bacteria > Bacillota > Clostridia > Lachnospirales > Lachnospiraceae > Mobilitalea. The sequence goes on from JAAYQP010000104.1 coordinate 3,172, forward strand.
TCAATATTTTTATCTGATCTTCCCCAAATTTTTTGTTATGTAAATCGGAAATATGAGCTATCGTAAAATCATCAAATTCACTGGGGATTTTTTCGTTAAAATACTCAAACTTTGTAATAGCCATACTATTATTTTGCCAAATCATAAAACAGATAAAGCCAATTATAAATACCACTGCTATCAATATCTTGTGTTTTATTTGCATTTTCTTCACTGACTTCCCCCATATACATCATCTTTATTTTCGCCTGCAGTCCTCCGTGATTTGGTTTTTGCCAGTCACTTAATTCTAACCCAAGATATGAGGTTGTGGAGCAATATCTATTCATCAAACCAGCTAGCCAACTTATCTAACGCCTCATTATGTACTCTATATACTGTCCATTCATCCATCGGAACCGCACCAATCCGCTTGTAGAATTTAATGGATGGCTCATTCCAATCCAAGCACCACCATTCTAATCTTCCACATTTTCTTTCTACAGCCAGTTTTGCCAGAAAGGATAGTATTATCTTCCCGATACCCTTCCCTCTCATTTCAGGCTTAACATATAAGTCCTCTAAATAAATACCTGGTCTTCCCAGATAGGTAGAAAAGTTGTGGAAGAATAATGCAAAAGCTACGGGTTTATTTTTATATTCCCCGATAATAACCTCGGCCATTTTTCTTTCAAACAGGGATTCCATTAATACTTCTTCATTTGCTACAACCTCATGCAGCAATTTTTCATACTCAGCTAGTTCTTTTATGAATTCTAAAATTAATGGAACATCCTTAGTTTTTGCAAATCTTAATTTGAAACCATCCAGTTTAGTATCAATTACCATTAGAAGGTCTCCTCCTATAATTTTTCTAAGTCCTCAATTTTCTTTGGAGCTAGAAGCTTTTTATTAAATGCTTTAAACTATTATGGTAGTGCTAATGTAAATTTATAGCTATATTTAAGATTAATTTCGATCCTTTTTATCTTCAAGTGTTTGGGAATAGCGAAAGAGGATGATTATAAGCTCTTGGCAGTACAGTTCTTTTCCCACGATATTACAATTTCATTTTAAGTCTCCCGTAGGGAGACTCAGATTGTCGAGATACCCCTTTTTTAGCATCAATAATTTAGTAGTTAAGACAACCCGTTAAAAATAAAGATGACAAAAATAAAAAATCGCATTTCTCCTAAGCTATCTTAGCCAGGTGATTTGCG
>JAAYQP010000105.1 GCA_012519195.1 Clostridiales bacterium
CTATAACTGCATTGGCGCTATCGACTTACCAAACTAAACGAAAAAACGGCATAGCCGAAAATCTACGACTATGCCGAATTTTTCAGGAATTAATAATCCCTATCTGACCGCTCCTAATGGTGATCACTTTTTTGTTTACAACTGGGCTTGCCCAGCTTACAATGGGACTAAAATTGTATGCGATGTAAAATGGATATTTCCAGACGATTTCGTAGGGTTGTCAGAAGCTACTAGTATCTTTGAAGGAGAAAAGGATGTATTTATAAGTAGATTTCGTAGGGATGAAAATGGTGTAATAACTGGTATGGTATTTAAAGTAGTGGTTGATCATTAATTTTTAAACTCACATTATTGTGAAACGTTTATAATTCCTGCAAGCGTTGATCATTTTGTAATTGAATCATGTGAAAAAGAAACAGTTCGGGTAATTATGGCAACGATGAAATAATATTGTCACTTTTTGACGATAAATCTCGCAATCTTGAAAGAATTATGTTATAATTGTTCCATTATAATTTAGTGGAGGTAACTTGCATATGATTCGACAAGCAGCTTTTGAAAATGCTACGAAGATGTTGAAGGGTGGTCTTCATTGCCATACTACGCGTTCAGATGGTCATGGCACGCCCGAAGAGGTAATGCGTTTGCATAAGGCAAATTGCTATGATTTTCTGGCTATCACTGATCATTGTAATTATAACTATACGAATTATGCACCGGAAACGGGTATTACCATTATTCCTGCTATGGAGATTGATATTAACATGCCCAGTCCCGGAAACCACTGCCATCATATCGTCTGCATTGGTCCGACAAAGGAAGACGGCAATGGCTTTGAACAAGATCAACGATTTGATTCAGTCGACATCGAAGATCCCTATGAAGCGCAGCCGATACTCGATATAATACATAAGGAAAACAATATGACACTTTACTGCCACCCAGAGTGGAGCGGTGTCAGTGCCCGTGATTTTGAAAATCTACAGGGAAATTTCGCTATGGAGATCTGGAATAGTGGCTGCGCGATCGAAAATGACATGGATACCAATGCAGCCTATTGGGATGAGCTGCTCATTCAGGGCAAGAAGATTTATGGCGTAGCAACCGATGATGGGCATGCCATGGATCAGCACTGTGTTGGATGGGTTCGTGTAAATGCTGAAAATAACATTAATTCTATTCTGGAAGCTTTAAAAATTGGGGCCTTCTACTCCTCTTGCGGACCTGAAATCTATGATTTTTATATCGAGGATGGAGTTGCCCATATACGGTGCTCTGAGGTTGTTGAAATCAAGATGTGTAACTTTAGAGTTCCTTATAATCTTATTACAAATCCGGATAATACACCTTTGACTGGAGCAGAGTGTAAGCTTCGTGAAGGAACCGGTTATGTTCGAGCTGTTATTAAGGATGCACAAGGGCGCCGTGCATGGACAAATCCTATTTTCTTTTAGAAATTATACAATTTAGATTTTAGGGAGATGATGGTTATAATGTCATTTCCTTTTTTATGTCAATTGTTGAGGATATATTTCTATCATTCAAATTTGTTAAACATTCGTTTATAATAGAAATTACCATAACAAAAGAGAGAAGGGAAAACATTGGAGTGTCAGAACTGTAATCTTGCAATGAAAGAATACCCATGGGGATACCTATGTGAAGAATGTGGTCATACAATAAGAGAAAAACATACGGTGGGGAAAGATCTCTGGTTTTATTCCGCATTCGATAATTTCTTTGCAGTAATTTCTCATGAGTACCGTAACGTACATAATTTGCTAGAGGAAGGAAAAATTGCTGGTTCATTTCTACAGATAAAGGATCTCTTGGAAGTGATTTTAAAGTTTCCAGTAGTCGTTGAGATGGCCAATCTGTACCAGAAGCAGAAAAAGGAAGCAAAGGATTATGAGTTACTGGCAAGAATGCTAAAAGAACCGCTATCTATGGGGACTTGGCGTGAACTAATACAGAAATTAATGAAACTAGAGGGAGAGACGATATTTCCTTCAAACTTCCTGAATGCTGTTTTTATTATGTTCAATAAAGAACATGATTTTATAGATCATAAATGTGATATCGTAAAATGGAGGAACGATAAAATCGGTCATGGTGCATATTCGATTGACGATAAGAAAATGAAGAGAGACATTGAACTGCTACTTCGCCTGATAAAGCAACACTTTAACGATTATGAGGATGTCTATCGTCAGATGAATGTGAAACTTTTGAATCAGGAGCTTATCCTTAAGGGATACGATAATGCCAAAGATTTTTCTGATAAAGATCTGGAGCTACGGTATCAAAGGCATGATGGAACTTTTATCTCACTATATCCATTTCTGGTAATTCGTAGAAATCAGATTTTTATATTTGACTCATTTTTATACGGTAAAAGCAAATATGATATCTTATCCTATCCAGTAGCCCTTAAGCTTGCCTATAAGAATGATCCGATGAGAGAGAGTTTGAAAAAAATATATGACGAATGTAGGGATGCATTAAAGAATAGTGATTTATTAAAATTGATTACCTTACAGAATGAATTGGATATCCATCATATGCTACGGCAGCAGGAGAAGGCGATTACCGAGGATACAATGGATATTCAGGAAGTCGGCTATCTAAACTCCTGGTTAGATTACTGCGTGAATAAAAGTGGCCAGCAAAAATTCCTTCTTTTAATGCAGAGTGGAATGGGAAAAACAACATGGGCACGATATCTTTCAAAGAATAGGGTTTTTGATAATATTATTGTAAAAACGATTCCAATGAATGATACCTATTATGCCACAAGGTCAGCAATACTTAGTAAATTAAATCGAGAAGTAAACACAGATCGGGACGGTAGATATCTTTTTGAGGATAGTGAAAATAGGAATATTCAATTAAATGCCAGTGATTTATCAAAGGAGCTTGCTGATTATCTAGCGTATTATCAAAAACTATATCATGCCGGTCGCATAGGAGACAAGCTTTTGATCATATTTGATGGTTTGGATGAGGCTGGTTTTGGCGAGGACAGAAATATCATTCAAGTTATCTCAAAAATGGAGCAGATACCGGAAAATATCTATTTTCTATTTACAGGAAGAACTTATGAGGAGATGGAGCACCTACCCTATAAGAAAAACTTGGAACGATTGGGGATTGATGAGGAATGTTCGATCTCTCTACAGAAAGATGATGATTGCTATATAGATCTCTTATGTGGCTATCTTAAGTCAAGATATGGAATAGAATCAAAGGATTTTCAGAAGAAAATTCTAAGCTATTGTGATAATGATTTTGCAACTCTACAATTATTTATGGAAATTGTGATACATTCGAATGTAAATCATATGGACGAATTACCCCATAAATCAGAGATTCTGAAAGGATACCTAGAGATGCTAGCGGGTATCTATGGACAGAAATATTGTGGTTATCTGTATCATATCCTGCATGTACTATCAATCAATGAATGCCCAATTACATTAGAGGAATTAGCCTATATTCTTGGCGATAATCAAATTACACCAATGCTAATTGGCTATATCCATGATATAAGAAGACTGCTAGATATCGACAGGGAGGAAGAAAATAATACATATAAGCTATATTCCCGTGATTACGCAGAGATTATTAAAGAGTATTTACAGGATAATGCTGCTACTATCATTGAGGAGTTTGAACAGAATCTTATGGAGCGAATCGATGGTTTTGACAGCAATGGATTTTCCTATCTATTGGCCAATATTCGAAACTTCACCCATGCGTACCGGTGTCTTATGGAACAACATACTTTCGATGAAGAGTTTTTTCAGAAGATGTATGATTATGCTAAGGACCTAATCCATCAGTTCAACTACAACAAAACAGTAAGAGGGTATGAGATACTGGAGAACTATCAGGATGTTGATTTTGAAATAACAAAACTTGATTTTCTTGATGATAAGACAGAGGAAGACCGGAACAAAATTTTAGATATCGTACGACGTACCTCGAAAATTAAAATATTGGAACAACTATCCTTCCAATGGAGTGATATATATCGGCATGAGGGAGTATTGAAGAAATTAAGGGAAAGTGCAGAATTCATCATGGGTACGTTAAAAGAAATGACGGCACTAGAGATTTTTAATCATTCCGGTATGTCTATGCGAATTTTAGAGGCTTACCTAATCGTGATGAGGCAGATGGCATTTTATTTATCCAGCCATAATCAAGATAAGGAGTCCTTAGAAATCTATGAGCATCTATATAGTTTTTTAAAAGATAAGTATACAAATGATAGTCCAAGACTAGTGGAATGTAAAAGACAATTATGTGACAGTCTTTTATTTGCGTATATGAAAATTGCAAGCACTAGCTTTAGCCAAGAGAAGGACCAGGCATTGGCACGTATGGAAGAATTAAAATTGGATAGGGAGTTGCTCCTGCAAAATTCTAAGGAAGAAAACGATATAATCAAAAGTGACATGGATTCCTTAAATGAAATCATCCTTCAATTAATTCTTGATAATAATGTTGAAGCTCTGTCCTCCAAAGTCAATCAAATCCGTGAGAGGTTCATGAATGAGCAGGAGCAGTGTGCAGATGACAAAATCAAATATCAGCTGTGTGAAGGATTGGAGCTTTGTGCTTTAATCTACTTACGACAACTAAGTGAATATTATGCAATGCAAGATGACTATAAAAAAGTAGAGGAATATGTATCGATCAGTAAAGATATCTTTGACCGATTGGAACTGGCAAATTACAGAATTAAGAATGAAATGTATACGACGTTTTATCATACAAGTGCATTAGCTAATGGGCGACTAGGAAGATTTGAAGCTTGCATTGATGACAATAAGAATCTGCTCAAGACACTAGAAAAGAACAATTCCATAACCGATGATACTGAGTATAATCGATGCTTTACCAGATACTTTGCCTATAATGGATTAGCAACAATGTATCAGAAAGTGAATCCTCCCAGATATCAAGAGGCCTGCGATCATATGCTAATGGCCGCCGAATGCTTCCAAGAATTTTCTAAGGTATACAAAACAGGAGGAATGTCAGAGAGGCGTTTTGATAATTGCAAAAATGATTTTTTAAATGATATTATGCGTTTGCTGGTAGCAGTGGAATTAAATTATGAAGATAATTCATTGTCGAATATACTATATCAGCTGTTAATTGATTTCGAGGTAGATAAAGGAATACTGGAAGAAGTCAGAGAAAAGAGAAAAAAGATTGGAACATCTGCTTATGTAATCGCAGATGCGATATCCGGTGAATTCATATTATGCTCTGGAAATCAACGACCAAAAAGATATGACTATAATGAAAAGAAAGGTACCCTTTGGTTAGATTTTAAAAGAAAATGTAATAGTTGCATATATAAAGACTGTAGTGGATATCAGCAAAGCGGAACATTTGAGATGAAAGTAAAAGCTTAAGGAAGAGTAGGAAGTGACAGTCTTATTATTACTTGAAGACAAGTAGTAATAAGGCTGTTTTCTTATGGGTCGTGACCCTGTTGAGCACGCAAAGCGTGCGAAATATAAACCACCC
>JAAYQP010000106.1 GCA_012519195.1 Clostridiales bacterium
TAAGTAATTAAAAAATAAGTAGACTGGCACGAGGTTTATTTGTCATGCCCAAAAACATAGAATTATGGATGAAACATAAAAATAGCTCTAAGCCTAGTATTGGAGCATGATTGCAAGCAATCATACACCAGCACTTGACAAAGAGCCATAAAAAATTAAGTCACAAACCAGATATGACCTTACTATCTAATTCATGACTTAATATTAAACGTTACATTTATGTATACCACTGTAAACATGTTAACAACCTCTTGACTATAATTATATTATGTATAGTACTATATTACCATAAGTACCAATCTTTGTAAAGTTTAATAAAATATTCCAGTGGCATTTATTATTTTATGTAAACTGATTTTATAATACTGATTTTAGATTAATATTAAATTAACAAGACGATTTTAATCTTATCCTTAATTTAATTTCTTAACGGAATTCCCATATAAAACTTTTCCTTCAACCACTACTCGTTCTATAATACTTGCCTTGGGGTTTTCGATCGTTTCAATTAATTTTCGGGCAGCACTCCTACCTAAGGTTTTTGTATCCTGCTTTAGAGTTGTAAGCTTTGGCTCCATAACCTGAGATAGCAATATTCCATCATATCCAGCAATGGAGATGTCCTCAGGAATCCGTAAACCCATTTCCTTAATGGCATTAATCCCTCCCATAGCAGCAAAATCATCGGGAAAAATGATACAGCTGGGTCGGTCCTTTAACTCCAATAGCTCCTTCGTGAGGATTGCAGTATTATCTGGGTCATGATAGATGCCGCTTTTTACATAATCATCTGGTATCGCTATTTGGAGTTCTCCTAAAGTTTTATAGAAGCTTCCAACACGGTTTTGTGTAACAGAAGATTCCGCTCCATGAATAAAAGCGATTTTTCTATGGCCCATCTCATAGATATAGGTAATCAGATCCCTCATACCTTTCACATTGTCTGATATAATCGCTGTCCTATTATCACATACATGATCAATCGTAACTACCGGTAACTCACTTTTAATTAACTCATGTACATCCGCATCATTAAAATCAATACAGGCAATTAATACTCCATCGACACCTCGATATTTACTTCGTTCATAATAAGACATTGCTTTTGGCTTTGTATGTTTGTTAATAAAAGTGATATCATAGCCATACTTTTCTACTTCAACTTTAAAGCTATCTAATATATTAGCAAAGTACTCTTGGGTAAGACCGCTTCGTGCTTCATCCACGAATAAAACCCCTAGATTATAGGTGCGATTCGTTTTCAAAGCAATCGCAGATGAATTGGGGAAATAGCCCATTTCCTTCGCTGTTTTTTTGATCAGCTCTTTGGTTGCTTCAGAAATATCCTTTTGATCATTTAATGCCTTGCTCACAGTTGCTATAGATACACCACATTTTAATGAAATATCCTTAATAGATACCATACAAAAACCCTCACCTATCTTTAATTATTGTATAAGTGACTATATCGTAAACCTTTTTGTAAAATATTGCAAGTTTGACTATTTATATGGATAGCATTTTCAAAATCATCGGAGTTATATGTTCCAGTGAGCATTGCTTATCAACCGCCCCAAGATTATAAGCCACTTTTGGCATCCCGTAAACCACGCTAGATTTTTCATTCTGTCCAATCGTTTTCGCCCCTTTACGCTTCATCGCAAGCAGCCCTTTTGCTCCATCGTACCCCATCCCAGTCAGGATTACGCCGATGGCATTACTACCAGCTTCCTTTGCCACGGATTCAAATAAAATATCCACCGAAGGACAATGCCCATTTACTCTAACTCCCTCAAAACACTCCACCTTATATTGATCTCCAATCTTTCTTATCTTCATATGTCGATCTCCGGGAGCGATCAAGACTCTGCCAGGCTTGACATAATCCCCGCTAGCTGCTTCCTTTACTTCCAGAGATGTACTTGCATTCATACGTTCGGCAAACATCCTTGAAAATCCTGGTGGAATATGCTGAACAATCACAATTCCGGGTATGTTTTTTGGCATTGTTTTTAAGATACTATAGATTGCTTCTGTACCTCCGGTTGAAGCTCCGATTGCAATAATCTGCTTAGAATTATAATCTCTTTTCAACCCACTACGATCAACCCTTGTTACCGAGGCTTCTTTCGAGGCGGACTCTACTGCTTTGCAAATGACTTTGGATTTGGAAGCTATTTTAATCTTATCAATCATTTCATATATAAAGTTCTCGACGCCCTTCACAGAATTGGCATCTGGCTTCCTTACAAAATCCACAGCACCTGCATGGATTGCATCAAATACTGCTCCATTAATCGAACTGACCACAATGATTGGAATTTTATATTGGGGCAGGAGCCTTCGTATAAATTCAATTCCATTCATTTTGGGCATCTCCACATCACAAGTCATAATATCCGGTTCATATTTCATAATCATTTCACTTGCTTCATATGGATCCTTAGCAGTGGCAACCACTTCAATTCCAGGTTCCGCAGAAATACCTCTCGCTATGATTTCACGAAAAACCACACTATCATCTACCACCAAAACTCTGATTTTTTTACTATCCATAAAATCACCCCGTAATATTAGATTAGCTGAATGTTAGATTTTACGATATACTGCCGGTTGAATATATTTAAACTTTACTTCACCTCGAACTAGAGATTCCGAATGCCCGATAAATAAATATCCACCATATTCCAGATGATCATAAAATTTATTTACCAATCTATTTTTTGTTTCCGTATCAAAATAGATCATCACATTTCTACAGAA
>JAAYQP010000107.1 GCA_012519195.1 Clostridiales bacterium
AGCAAGCATGTTATTTATTTCTTCCTCGGAATGCCTTTCCCAAGAACCCAATTCAGCTACTATCTTTAGTGGATATTTCGATCGATAAGATCGTGTGGGATTTCCGGGAAATCTTTTATCCGTTAAGTTTGGATCATTTTCAAATTCGCCTAATGGCTCAACAACATAGATTCTTTCCTTTAATCCGGATTTTGCCAATTCAGCTCCCCATTTTGCTGCATCTAAAGACGCAGTAAAATAGATATAGTTTGACTTTTTATCTTGATAGTTTGATAAATGCTGCGGCTCTAGCAAATCCCCGATCTTAAGTTCTGCCTTAGTACCATGAAAGAATGGTCCTTTATCTAAAACATCATGGTCATTATTCATATGGTCCACCTCCTATTTTATATCTATGTTATTTTATAGATTAGCTCCGTTAATGAATATTAATATCCTTCAGCTGTTCAACCTCATTAATTAGTCTTTGAAGTAACAATTCCTTGGTCCGTATCATTCATTATTTGTTCCACCCGTTTTATATCTCGTAAGATAAAGTCAACATGGAACCCATTTATGATTAGCCATCCGCCTCCATTGACCCAATTCCCCCACGACCCTGGAGGCACCACGAGGTTGCTTCTATGCTCATCATCCAATTCTCTAGCAATTTGATTAATCGCAGTCAGATCAAATGCTTCCGATTTATAATAGATTCCAATATCGATATCCGAATCCTCCGTATGGGTACCTCTTGCTCGAGAGCCTCCCAATACAATGCCTTCTATACAAGGCAAGGTAGATAATTTCTCAGTCACCAATTGAAGGTTATGATCAACCATACGAACCTACTCCTTTATATTGATTAATTTTTATTCGCAGTTAATATAATAGGTATTTCACATATGAACTTCCAGAGGTGTATACATTGCTATTTAAACCAGTTCATATATATTCTTTGATTAAAGCCTTTTAATTTCGAATACTTTTCCTTCTTACGCTCAAATTCTGAAAAACCTAGTTTATTATATAAGCGGTAAGCAGTTTGGTTGGTATCTGCCACCTCTAAGATAAATTGCCGATATGGTAGTTCTTTCATGACATACCGAAATAACCCCGTACAAACCCCTTTTCCCCGGGCCGCCTCGCTCGTAGCGACACATTCAATATAAGTTGTATCATCCGGATAGGTTAAGGTAGTATTAAACTCTTTATTTAGCATACTATATGCAAAGTTTCCCATTACAAAGCCGAGACCTTTTTTCATTGATGTTTTATCTATGTGCATGGCACGCTGTCGGTTAGTTGCACAGGCGAGTATACCCACGATGATTCCATCCAATTCAGCCAGATAAAAAACATCCGGGCAAAATGCATCCATAAATGTGGTTATTAACTTTTCTTTATCCTTTGTGAAAAATGACAAATCCTTATAGTAACCTTCTACAAATACATTCGCCGCTTCATAGCAAACATCTCTATCATAATCCGCCATTCGCTTGATTTGTATACCATTTCCATTCATAAATACTTCCCCCTTACTTATTTTTATAATTCTAACAATAGAATTATTTCAGAATTATTTTATTAAAAATGCCATAATATCCTCTGTTTCAGGTGCGATATATTGGTCTCCCATAAATAACTTCATATTTGCCATTCCTTGGATTACCGAAAAATACAAAAGGGACAATTTATATGGATTCCCCTCTTTGAATTCTCCCAACTTCTGACCTTTTTCAATTACCTTTGCAGTATTATCAAATAATGATAAATCAGTCTTTTTAAATTCTTCCATCTGAGCTGATGCTTTTCCCTCGAAAATACAGCGGGTTATGAGGAGAAAATAGTCAGATAGCTCTTCGTTCGATTGAATATCATTTAATAAGTCCGATGTTAATTTGGTTAAAGTCTGGGCAGGAGAAAGATCAGAATCAAGAAACTTAATTGTCTTAGACATTTCTATGATGGAATACTTCAGTAACTCATCCAACAGTTCTTCCTTTGTCGAAAAATGGCGATAGATAAGACCGGTACTGATGCCTGCAGCTTGTGCAATATCTTTTATACTAGTCATAGAAAAACCCTTTCGGGAAAATAACTTAAGACCGGCATCCATAATCTTTCCCTTCGTTACCAAAGACATTCTTTCATTTTG
>JAAYQP010000108.1 GCA_012519195.1 Clostridiales bacterium
AATCTTATAATATATTTCACTCTTGACGTATATAATGTAGATTGCTATAATATAATAACTAATAAATAATAATATATGGCGACATAGCCAAGCGGTAAGGCATGGGTCTGCAACACCCTGATCACCAGTTCAAATCTGGTTGTCGCCTCTCAAGAAAAAATCTCTAAACCTTTAAGAATAAGGGTTTAGAGATTTTTTTATTGTTCGAATCTTATTGTCTTCTCAATTATTTTATTTATAATCTTTTTATTTATAATCTCTCAAATAAATATAATTTTTTTGAGGGTTTTATTTAATTCAAGAGATTAATATACTACCAGCTAAATTTATGGTAACAAATCAATCTAAGAGTTCAGATAAATTTAAAAATTACAAAATATTTCAAAATCCGACTTGAATAAACTAAAATTATGTTATACCATAAATTGGTATGCGTAAATAATCCGTAATTCACAGCAGTTATTTTGCTGATGAATATATAATATTATAGACGGAATGTCTATGAAAGGAGTAGTAAGATGTTTTTAGAACACAAAAGAAATCTGCTGAAGAATTTTCTTGCTAAGGTATTGGTAGCAGTAATGATTCTATCATCATTACTAGTTAGTGTGCCATCAGTAGCGGAAGCAGCAACAAAGCCCGCAATTTCTAAGAAATCGAGAACCATACTTGCAGGCGATAAGTATAACCTTAACATTAAGAACAAAGTTAAGGGATCAACTTATAAGTGGAAATCGAGTAATAAGAAAATTGCGACAGTAGATAAGAGAGGTGTCGTGAAAGGCAAGAAAAAGGGGAAAGTAACGATTACCTGTACGATTAAGACACCAAAGAAGACTTACAAAGTAAGTAGCAATGTAACAATTAGGAAACCTGCAAACCGATTTGAGATCAATAATAAGGTTTCTGCATTAAATTTAGGTCAAAAATATAACCTAAATAGAACCCTATATCCAATGGACTCAAATGACTTAACAAGCTGGGCAAGTAGTGATGAAACAATTGCTTCACCCAATGCAAGAGGTAAGTTTACAACATTAAAAGAAGGAACCGTTACCATTACGGGTACAACTCTTAGTGGAAAAACGGATCAAGTTACAATTAAGGTTGTAGATGAAGTAGGAACAGTTACTACACAGGAAGAATTAAACGAATTACTAGGTAGTGGGGCTGGCTTGATAACAATTAAAACCGATGAAGAAATAGGTTTTACAATTCCGAAAGGCGACTATAGTAATCAAAGGCTAGTTGTTGATGCTCCAAAGGGAGAGGTTACTAATCATGGTGTGTTCAAGTCTATTGAGATACTGAACATTAAACCAAATACCTGGTATGAGCAGGCGATTGGTAATGAGTTTAATGTAACAGCTTCGAATGCAAGAATCATTGTTGATACTAATGCTGAGGCATCGATTATTAGCAATGGTACAAATCTAAATATAGTAAATAATGGTACGATTCGTAATCTGACATTAAATTCAGATGCGGAGGTTAATATTCAGGGAAGGTCTACAACTCCGATTCCGGTGATTGCCAATGTTACTAATGCTAAGATAACAACCAACATACCAATAGCAATTACATGTAATCAAAGAGTTACCTTGAATATTCTTCCTGGAGCAGAAACAAGTACAGTAACAGTTCCCAGCGAAGAGTTTATTCCAATTGTAACAGGAAGTGGCTCTATCAATGTCGTTATTGGTTCTGGAGAGAATGCCGTTACGAGAACAATATCCGGTACAGGTAGTAACTCAAGTGGTGGTTCTGGTTCTTCTCATACTCCTTCACCAGATCCTACACCAACACCAGATCCAGATCCTGTTATTACAACAGGTAAGATTAGTGGAAAAGTAACCGCTGTATCCGATAGGGTTACTGAAGTAAGCGGTGGTGCAATTGTTGTGACCGGTAGTGCAATTAACGTAAGCGGTGATGCAATTACTGTAATTCCAAATGCATACGTATACTTATTGAAGTATGAAGGAACAACGGCTAATGCAGCTATTGAATCCATATTTACGAACCCTAATACGATAATAACTGTAACCGATGAGAATGGTTTGTATTCCGTTGATGAATTGGAAGCAGGAAACTATGTAGTTGTAATGGCCAAAGAGGGTTATAAGGTACTAATACAGTTGACATCAGTTGCGGAAGGTGGTTCTACAGTTCTCAATGGATCCCTTATCCCCTTGAATGAGGGTGAAACAACAGCCAATGGATACGCAACCGGTAAAATTATTGATGCTTTGGACGGCCAGCAGGTAGATGCTAATCTTGGATTTACCTTTAAAGTATATAGCAGAAATGATGGCGATTCTGGAGCGTTGGTACATACACAGATTGTAACTGGTGCTGCATTTTCATTGGAACTTCCAGAAGGATACTACACCGTTGAAGTAACAGATAATCGAGAAGCTACTAATGGAGTAACCTATGCGAAAGCCTTAACAAATCTTGTTATTCTCGGAGGATCAACCTTTGATAATCAAGATATTGTTCTTTCTACTTTAAAAACAGATGGACAAGCTACCTTTGTATTAACCTGGGATGAATTTCCATACGATTTGGATTCCCATTTAATCGGACCTGCGGGTACAGCAGAGAAGTATCATATTTGCTACTATAATAAACACTATCCGCTCGATGTAGATCATGATGATTTTGATAACTTACATTTACGATTAGATTTGGATGATGTTACCTCCTATGGTCCGGAAACCACAACCATTTATAGACCGGTTGAGGGTGGAGTATATACTTTCTATGTACATAATTATTCCGGCAACTATCATGGAACATTGGCTACATCCGGTGCAAAGGTTGTAGTTACTACATCTACAGAAAGTATGACCTTCGAGGTTCCTAATGGTGGAGAGGAAAGATCTTGGATCGTTTGCTCATTTGATAGTGCTACTGGCAGAATAACACCGATTAATGAATTCTATGAGGGCAATTACAAAGATACGATTGAAGATTTGGATGAATGGTACTATTAAAATTAATAAGTGATTCATCTAGAACTAATAAGTGATTATCCGTACAATTATGCCATATTTAATATCGTATATATAGTAAATTTAAATACATGGTTACTTAGTTCACCTAGAGCATATAATGCCAATGACTCCTGCAGGAAAAGAGATTTTCTTGTAGGAGTTTCCTAACTATGCGCCTAGCATGGGCGTAATCTAATCAAGAGGCTATAGACAGTGGTTATTTTAGGAATTACAATATTGGTTATACGAAATTAATATTAGATAAAATAAAGGAGCGACGTCAATATCGTATAATAGAGTAGACCAATGAAGACGGTACTATTATTAATATTGAAGAAGCTCCTTTTATTATAGTCTCTGATTGCTATTTACTTAAAGTATAGAACTAACTCTGTAAGGACTGATAAATTGCATCTGCCAAATCATCTAGCACCTTCTCATCCCTAAGGGTGGATTTAATATCAATCGGTGTGCCAACAATCTCAAAATTCTGCATGGAATTAACTAACTCTGTAATTCCCTTTAGTGCTGCAGAAGCCCAAGTGTGATTGCCGATTAGCGATACCTTACGATTGCTTACATTAAGGACAGCTAGCTCTCTAAGTAGAGAATCCATTGGGAAGTAAACTTGCATATTGTAGGTAGAGGATGCAAAAACCACGTTACTATATTTGAAGATATCACTTATAATATAGGAGGGATGCGTCTTAGATACATCGTATACCCGAAGATCCCTGACACCCCTTTGCGCTAACTTTATCGCCAAGGCATTAACTACATTCTCAGTATTCCCATACATGGAGCCATAGGCAAGTACGACACCTTTCTTCTCTGGTAGATAGCGACTCCATTTGTCATATTTATCTAAAATATATGGTATCTTATCCCCGCGCCAGATCAAACCATGCAAGGAACAAATCATATTAATCGGCAGGTCAGCAAATTTTTTAAGAATTGCTTGGACCTGTTTGCCGAAACGGCCTACAATGTTTGAATAATATCGTCTTGCCTCATCAAGGAAATAACTATCATATTCAACTTCATCAGCAAATAAATTACCTGCAATTGCGCCGAAGGAACCAAAGGCGTCAGCAGAGAATAGAATTCCCTTAGATGTTTCATAGGTCATCATTACTTCTGGCCAATGCACCATGGGTGCCATGTAGAAGCGCAAAGTGTGACTACCAAGGGATATTTCCTCGTGTTCTTTTACCTCCTGGCAATTTGAAGATATATCAAGACTGTAATATTGTTTAAAGAACTGAAATGTCTTCGGATTGCCAATTACTTTAACTTTAGGATAACGTCGAACAATTTCTTCTATATTAGCACAATGATCGGGCTCCATATGGTTTATAACAAGATAATCCAGCTGTCGATCACCAAGCACATGGGTAATATTCTCAAGATATAGTCCACTAATAGAAGCATCAACAGTGTCTAACAATGCTGTTTTTTCATCTACAATAAGATAAGAGTTATAAGCAACTCCGTTTGTTAGAGGAAACATATTTTCAAAACGTTCAATTCGTCTATCATTTCCACCTACCCAATAAATTTGTGGTGAAATCTCATAAACATTATTCATAATTAAACCTCCCATCTTTCTAATTATAATAATTCATATACGATTACATCAATAAGGAAAAAGGAATAAAAACCATATATTTTTTATAAATAAGACTCGTTCTCATTATGCCACAGAATGATTAATAAATAAACATTATTATGTAAACATCTTTAAAATTTATTACTATCTGCCAAAGTATACGATCGAATCAAAGAACTATTTACTAAAAAAGACAAAAATGAGGATAAGACCTATTATAATTAGAATATTTTACAAAAAAGCTTGAAGAATAGTATTTATCAAGTTATACTGTTGATAATCTTTAGGAGTAGTATAGTTTATAAACATGGATTATTGGCATACTTGATAAAAGAAGCGTAAATAGAAAGGAAAGAGATCATTTGAGTAATATATGGCATAATATTAACCCAGAGAGAATAAAGCCGGACGATTTTATTGCAGTTATTGAAATCTCCAAAGGCAGTAAGAAAAAGTATGAGCTTGATAAGGAAACAGGTTTGATTATTTTAGATCGTATTCTATATACATCTACGCACTATCCTTCAAACTATGGTTTTATACCAAGAACCTATGGGGATGATATGGACCCATTGGATGTGCTGGTAGTATGTTCTGAACCGATTGAGCCTATGTCCTTGGTTCGATGCTTTCCAATCGGTGTGATGAAGATGATAGATAATGGTATGGGCGATGAGAAGATCATTGCAATCCCATTTAATGATCCCACCTTTAATATGTATTCCAATATTGATGAATTACCGAGTCATATTTTTACGGAAATGCGCCATTTCTTCAGTGTTTATAAGGAGTTAGAAAATAAAGAGACCGCAGTTAATGAATTTGGTGGTCCAGAAGAAGCAAAAAGAATCATTGATCATTGTATTGATAACTATATAAATAAGTTTACCAAATATCATAGTTGATCTACGGCTGGTTATATACCAGCTTCTTTTATTTTTAAGATTCATGTGGAGGATGCAAATGTTCAAATATGCCAGGGGAAAGTAAGTATATTAAAGCTTGAAAATAGTATGGAAAAAAGATACAATAATAGCAGTGTGTAATAATAGGAAGGTGACTTTAGTGGGGGAAATTATTATAGAAGAAGTCAATTACAAATCATATGCCATTACCTTTACTAACATAGTTCTACTTATGGCATCGATCACGTTAACCATTATCGGGGTAATACAAGATAAAAAGGGTTATCTGGTAGTTGGCATTCTAGCATCGATGTTTTTATTCCTAACTTTTGTTGTAGTTAGAATAAAAGCCTCTAATATAAAAAGACTTTTAACCATTACTATGGACGGAATCATTGATAATTCTTCAACCAGTTCCATGGGTTTTATTTCATATAATGATATCAAAGAATTTAAGATCATAACTCTAAGCAATAATAAGAATGCCATAGCTGTGATTCCCAAAAATCTAGATGCTTTGATGTCTAAGATGAATCCTGCAAAAAGGAGACAGATCAAGAGGAATGTCCATCTTAACCTACCTCCGATCGCAGTTATGGTGGATCGAGCGAAAGACATGGAGCCGGAAGATATCCTCTCGCTACTACAAAAAAGGCTATCGGATTATAGCAGATTGTATGAGTAGACAATTTATTGGATAAAACGTAGAAAATAATTTAAAATCTTGTAAAAAAAACGGGTTGTTTTATTTTGAATTATATGATAACATAAGTACTTGTGATATGTTATACAAATTTTCCTTGTTCTTTCCGAGTAAATGGATTACTTCGTCGACCATATGCTTTAGGAGAGAGCCAGAGACCAGAAGGAGGTGCAAGCAACTATGAATAAATATGAATTAGCCTTAGTTGTAAATGCAAAAATCGAGGATGAAGCTAGATTAGCAACATTAGAAGCAGTTAAGGATTTGATCACTAGATTTGGTGGTTCTGTTACTAATGTTGATGACTGGGGTAAGAAAAGATTAGCTTATGAAATTCTGAAAATGAAGGAAGGCTACTACTATTTCATCCAATTCGACGCTGATTCAACAGTTCCAGGCGAAATCGAGCAAAGAATTCGTATCATGGAAAATGTAATCAGATATTTATGCATTAGACAGGATGCGTAATACTAGTTCTTCCCTAAGGCGATGAAAGGGAGGTAATTATTAATGAATAAAGCAATATTAATGGGTCGTTTGACCAGAGATCCTGAAGTGAGATATTCACAAGGGGAAAATTCAGTCGCAGTTGCAAGATTTACTTTAGCTGTAGATCGTAGATTCAAGAGAGCCAATGATACCCAAGATGCGGATTTTATCAGTTGTGTTACCTTTGGTAAGACAGCAGAGTTCGTAGAGAAGTATTTTAGGCAAGGTATGAAGATGGCAGCTGTCGGCAGAATTCAAACAGGTAGTTATACGAATAAAGAAGGCCAAAAGGTTTACACAACCGATGTTGTATTGGAAGAGGTAGAGTTTGCAGAGAGTAAGGCAGCAAGCAGTGCCAATTCTGAATATAGACAAAATGGTTACCAAAATGACTTTAGACCGGAACCTAGCTCCGCGATCGGGGATGGATTTATGAACATTCCTGACGGTATAGACGAAGAATTACCATTTAACTAAAGTATTTAACGATATGTAAATATATATAATATTCGGATAAGGAGGTTGTAGTATGGCATTCAATAAAGGTAATGATAGAGGAGATGCTCCTAGAAAAAGATTCGGCCATAGAAGAAAGAAAGTCTGTGTATTCTGTGCTGATAAAAACCATACAGGAATTGATTATAAAGATGTAAATAAATTAAAGAGATATGTGTCTGAAAGAGGTAAGATTCTTCCTAGAAGAATTACTGGAAACTGTGCAAAGCATCAGAGAGCTTTAACTGTTGCTGTGAAGAGAGCAAGACATATTGCTTTAATGGCATATACTGTAGATTAATCTATATTGCAATATGTCTCGACATATCGCTTTAATGGCATATACAGTAGACTTATGAATAATAAAATAATTTTAAAACCGTTATATCTTCTTGATATAGCGGTTTTTTTACTTTATAGGAAATTGCTCCATTCGAAATAATTCAATATAATAATGCCTGCACAGAGGCAGGCATAGGAAATAGACGAATGCAGTTTAGAAGATATAGAAACCTTCTTCTCCGATATCGT
>JAAYQP010000013.1 GCA_012519195.1 Clostridiales bacterium
AGGGAGGTAATCCTCTAAATTTAGTACGGAGGAAATTCCTCCTAATAAAACAAGGGAGGTAATCCTCTAAATTTAGTACGGAGGAATGGGAATAATGAAAAAAAGTGATTTGGCAGTTGGTCTTTATTTATTAGCCGCTATCGTATTTTTAATTATACCTATGAATTCTGTAATATTAGACATCTTGCTGGCGTTGAATTTTTCCATTTCCTTAGTAATATTATTCAATTCCATGTTTACAAAAGAAGTATTGGGGATGTCGGCATTTCCAACAATTCTTTTACTTACCACGGTCTTTCGTATATCCCTGAATGTTTCTAGTACAAAGCTTATATTAACTACCGGTAATCCAGGTAATGTGGTCCGTGTTTTCGGTGATGTTGTTGCCGGAGGAGATTTGGTTATTGGTATTATTGTATTTATAATTTTAATTCTAGTACAGTTCATGGTAATTAATAAGGGTTCCGAGAGAGTATCCGAGGTAACCGCTCGATTTACTTTGGATGCTATGCCCGGTAAGCAGATGGCTATTGATGCAGACTTGAATACAGGTGCCATAACGGATGCGGAGGCAAAAAGAAGAAGAGAAAAAATACAGGAAGAATCCGCATTCTTTGGATCCATGGATGGTGCTACAAAGTATGTTAAGGGAGATGCTACAGCAGGTTTGATTATGACGGTGATTAACCTTGTCGGTGGAACCGTTATGGGTATGATGCGACTTGGTATGCCGGCTATGGAAGCCTTTGAACATTATGCTATTTTAACGATGGGTAATGGATTAGTTAACCAGATACCGTCTTTGATGATTTCCATGGCAACCGGTCTTCTTGTAACTAAGGTATCGAAGGAAGCAGACTTTAGTGATATTCTAATCAAACAGCTTTTCTCTATTCCTAAGGTGCTATATATCGTAGGAGGAAGCATGATTCTTATGGGACTCTTTACACCTTTAAATGCTTTACTTTTTTCCTCTTACGGATTGATATTTATTATTTCAGGAAGAAGAATTGCAGACAGGCTTGAAATTGTTGAGATCGAAGAGGAAGTCTCCGAGGAAGAGGCTTCTGCCAATGAGATTCGCAAACCAGAGAATGTTGCTTCGCTTTTGCAAGTGGATCCGATTGAATTGGAGTTTGGCTATGGAATTATACCATTGGCAGATACCAATCAAGGAGGAGATCTCCTAGACCGAGTAGTGCTGATTCGTAGGCAGATTGCTCTAGAGATGGGCTGTGTTGTACCCATGATTCGTCTGAGGGATAATATACAGCTTAATCCCAATCAATATATTATAAAGATTAAAGGCATCCAGGTAAGTGAAGGTAAAATACTATTTGATCACTATATGGCGATGAATCCAGGCTATGTTGAGGAGGAAATCACTGGTATTCCTACCTTTGAACCATCCTTCCATCTTCCTGCCATCTGGATTACAGAAGGACAGCGGGAGAGGGCGGAAACGCTTGGTTATACCGTTGTAGATCCACCGTCAATTATAGCGACGCATCTGACAGAAATTATTCGTAGTCATATCCATGAATTACTTTCTAGGCAGGATGTACAGAATCTTATTAATAATATACAGGATGCAAATCAAGCACTTATCTCAGAGCTAGTTCCGAAACTCCTTAGTGTGGGTGAGATTCAGAAGGTACTGCAGAATCTCCTTAGGGAAGGAATTTCAATCAGAGATTTAGTTACCATATTTGAAACTCTGGCAGACTATGCACCGACGACAAGGGATACGGATGTCCTGACAGAGTACGTAAGGCAGAGTTTAAAACGGGCAATATCCAGTAAATATTTCCCTGCAGGTGAAATGACCAGTGTTGTTACCCTTGATCCTAAAATTGAGCAGGATATCATGGGTTCTATTAAGCAAACGGAGCAGGGGGCATATCTAACCCTAGATCCCGAAGTGACTGGAAAAATTATGGAATCTGTTCAGGCTGAGCTACAAAAGCTAGAAGACTTAGGTAAGAATCCGATCATTATCACTTCACCAATTGTACGGATGTATTTTAAGAGGATGACCCAGGATTATTTTAAAGATCTTATTGTAGTATCTTATAATGAAATTGATTCAAATGTTGAATTACAGTCAGTAGGGATGGTGACAGTATAGTGATTATCAAAAAATTTCAAGCTAATACGGAAAAAGAAGCTATGGTGCTCGCGAAAGAAGAAATGGGTAAAGATGCAATTGTTATGAATATCAAAACGATTGCTCCAAAGGGCATTTTTAAATTATTTCGTAAACCGCTGGTTGAGATAACCGCTGCTGTTGATGAAAACGTTACTTATAAAAATGAAAGACCCAAGGAAGAGACTACTTTACCTCCTAGAAGAAACCTGAATCCAGATATCATTTATGAGGAGGACGAGCCATTCGAGCAGTCGAAGGAGAAGGCAGAGGCTTCCTCGGCAATCGAAGAAAAACTCAATAATTTGCAGAACCTGTTAGAGAAGCAGTTAAATGCAAAGGAGACAATCGAAGTGAAAAAACCAAAGGCTCCAGAACCCAATAAGAATATTGCTTGTATCCAATTAATCTACAATCAGCTGGTATCCAATGATGTAGATGAAGTATACGCCAATCAAATCATGAATGAGATCGATGGCAGTTTAAAAAAGGATTCATCGATTGACATGATTCTTGCTAGCGTGTATCAAAAACTTGTTCTAAAGCTAGGTCAACCAAAGACCATTGAATTAAGCAATGATCGCCCTAAATTTATTTTCTTCATTGGCCCTACAGGTGTTGGTAAAACCACGACGATTGCAAAGATTGCTTCAAAATATAAAATGGAACACCATGCAAAGATTGCATTTCTTACTGCTGATACCTATCGCATTGCGGCGGTTGAACAGTTAAGAACCTATGCGAACATCCTCGGATTACCTATTGAAGTAATTTATACCGAGGACGATATGAAACAGGCAATGGATATGTATGCAGACTATGATATCGTCTTTGTGGACACTGCAGGGCGATCCCATCGTAATCGGGAGCAGAGAGATGATCTGGAAAATCTTTTGAATTCTGTTGCGGAGGATAAAAGAGAAATCTATCTAGTACTCAGTGCTACCACAAAATATAGAGACCTGATAAAAATGACAGGTGTTTACTCAGACATTGCGGATTACAATCTGATCTTCACAAAATTGGATGAAACGGATACAGTTGGTAATATATTTAATATTCGAATGCTTACGAATGCTCCCTTATCCTATGTTACAATTGGTCAGAATGTACCGGATGATATCATCAAAATAGATTCACAAAGTATTGCTAAGAAATTATTAAGGGGGCATTAAAATGGACCAGGCAGAACGATTAAGGGAAATGGTCAAAAATCTGAGTGCTCCCAAAAGTACGGCAAGAGTTATAACTGTAACAAGCGGGAAAGGTGGAGTAGGAAAATCCAGCATCTCGGTTAATCTTGCAATTGCTCTAAGTAAACTTGGAAAAAGGGTAGTTATCCTAGATGCAGATTTTGGACTTGCTAATGTTGAGGTAATGCTGGGTATCCGTCCCCAGAATAATCTTGCAGATCTCATCTTTCGAGGGAAAAGTTTGGCGGATATAGTAACCAAGGGACCTGAAAACATTGGATTTATATCTGGCGGATCAGGAATTCAGGAAATGACTAACTTGCAAAGGAGCCAAATTGTTTATCTAATCCAGAAGTTGGTAGAGCTGGATCATCAAGCGGATATAATTCTTATTGATACAGGAGCGGGTATCACGGATTCTGTAATTGAATTTGTAGCAGCCAGTTCTGAGGTGCTTCTAGTATCTACCCCAGAACCCACATCAATCACCGATGCCTATGCGCTATTAAAAACCTTGAGTCGTAAAGCTGATTTTTCTGCCCACGACACCATAATCCGAATGATATCCAATCGTGTTATGTCCGATCGGGAAGGAAGAGAGCTATATGATAAATTAAATACTGTTGTTGATCGTTTCTTAGATATCCCTATGGACTACCTGGGGGCTGTTCTCCAGGACAGTAATATTTCCAAAGCAGTAATCCATCAAAAACCAGCAATTCTCCTTTATCCGAATTTGAATTTTTCTAGAAAGATGAACGAGTTTGCATCTAATCTATGTGATAAGGATATCGAGCAAAAGCAGAATAAGAGAGGCATAGCCCAACTTTTTTCCAATCTGCTGCTTACTAGGAGGAAGAATTAAGGCCTAAGTTGAATTTTGGTAAATGTTATTGTATAGTATAACTATAATATGACCTAGAAATTTCCTACTAGGAGGGATGTAATGCATCAAGATATCTTATCCATTGGAGATAAAATTCACATTAGCCAATTAGATCGGAGTGGAAGACCCTTTCATGGTCTTCAACCATATGTTAGCCAATTGGTAGATTTTATCGACAATAATATCATTCATATCGCTGCTCCGATCGTGAATAATCAGATCATCCTACTTGAACCAAAGAGAAATTATAACCTTTGCTTTTATACGAACAAAGGCCTGTATCAGTGTATTTGCGAAGTTATTGAAAGTTATAAAGAAAATAATGTTGTTATAACCAGAGTGAGTATATCTTCTGATTTAGAAAAATTACAAAGAAGACAGTATTATCGTCTTGAGATCGTTCTCGATATGGAGTACCAGGTAATCACTGAGGAAGAGGAACTTCTTAAGCAGAGATTATTAAATAGAAAATCCATCAATTCTGAGGAAGCCACAAGGTATCAAAATAGACTAAAGGAATTGGAACGTGAATGGTTGAAAGCTTCCATAACGGACATAAGTGGCGGCGGTACAAGATTTAATTCTACCCACATTCATAATCCAGGGGATCAAATAAGAATTCGTCTTATTCTTCCGATCAGCGATGGTATTAAGAATTTATTGACGGAAGCAAGAATCGTTGCAGTAAATAAATTGTTTAACAGATCTGGAGTTTATGAGTATCGGGTTGAGTTTAAGGGGATAAAGAAGAAGGATCGAGAAGATTTGATTAAGTACATATTCGAACAAGAACGCCGTAGAAGAAAAAATGAAATAGGTTAAGGGTCAAGACAGTCTAAATAGAAAGGTTACTGCAATAATATGAAGAAAAATATTTTAATAATCGATGACTCTGCCCTTATGAGAAGGGTATTATCTGATATCGTTAATTCAGATGAAAGATTTAAATCAACAGAATTTGCTTCCAATGGGCTTGAGGCTTTAGAACTATTAAAAAGGAAAGCAGAAGAGTTTGATGCTATTCTTTTGGATATCAATATGCCAAAAATGAATGGACTCGAATTATTAGAAGAGTTGAGAAAGTTCAAGATCAAAGCGACCGTTATAATCGTAAGTACTATTGCAAAAGAAGATGCCAAGGAAACCATTAGAGCATTAGAGTTAGGTGCTTTTGATTTTGTAACAAAGCCAAAGAGTTATTATGAAGTAAGTAGTAATCAATTTTCTAATCGTTTGCTCTCATGTCTTGCACAGGCGACAAAATCAGAGCAGAGGGAAATAAGTGAAAGCATAAGGAATATACTTGAAATCGTTAGGCAAACGAAGGAAATGGTTCAAAAGAAAAAACCAATCCCCAAAAAGCAGAGCTCGAATAAACTAGTGGCAATCGCCAGTTCGACTGGTGGACCCAAGGCATTACATAGCATTATTCCTAAATTACCAGAAAACTTAGATGCTCCGATCCTAATCGTACAACATATGCCTATCGGATTTACAAAATCTTTAGCGGATCGACTAAATGAACTTAGTCCCCTAGAGGTTAAGGAGGCCGAGGACAATGATATTCTGAAAAAAGGCACAGTCTACATTGCAAAAGGCGGACATCAGATGAGATTAATGGAGCAGGAAGATGGCAGCTACCGTTTATCGGTAACAAAAGAGCCTGCTAGACGAGGTTTACTTCCTTGTGCTGATATCCTTTATGAATCCTTGGTAGACACGGATTTCAGTCAAATCATTTGTGTGGTTTTAACAGGAATGGGCGGGGATGGAACCGCTGGAATCTCTCAATTAAACAAAAGCAAAAATATATATGTGATTGCTCAGGATGAGGCAACCAGTATCGTATATGGTATGCCCAAGGTTGTGAAGGATGCTGGTCTTGTAGATGAGGTCCTAGCATTGGACAATATTTTCGACGCAATCATAAGAAACGTGGGGGTGTACTAAATGGATGTAAGTCAATATCTAGAAATTTTTATTGAGGAAACAAAGGAACATTTACAAAGCTTAAATGAGCATCTTCTGATCCTTGAAAAAGAACCGGATAATGAAAATACAATTAATGAAATCTTCCGGGCAGCTCATTCCCTAAAAGGAATGGCTGGTACCATGGGCTTTAAAAGAATGCAACGATTAACCCATGATATGGAAAATGTATTTTCAGAAATCAGAACCGGTAAGATGAAGGTGTCCTCAGAGTTGGTGGATGTTCTATTTCGTGGACTGGACGCTTTAGAAGCCTACCTTGCTAACATATTAGAGAACGCTGAGGAAGGAAGCGAGGATAATGAGGATATCATTACGGATCTGAATAATATTCTGAATGCTGGACTTGGTATCGCAGCGGAACCAAAAGGAGAAAATGCCACATCTACTACAAGTAATAGTACATCATCAGCTGGTGGCGAAAAGTATAAGTTTAAGAATATTAAAATTGAGGATCATGAGAAAAAGGCAATTCTAAAGGCCAGTGAGATGGGACTTAATGTGGTTGGTCTGACCATCTATATCCATGAATACTGCGTCTTAAAAGGTGCGAGAGCATTCATGGTCAATCGGACCTTGGAGGAGCATGGCGAAATTATTAAGCTCGATCCCCCTGCTCAGGATCTTGAAGATGAAAAATATGATTATGATTATTCCGCATTTGTTATAACAAAAGAAACACCGGAGACCTTAGCGAAATTGGCGATGAGTGTTTCCGAGGTAAAGGAAGTAGTAGCGGATTATGTTAGCTTAACCGAAGCTGAAAAAACTACGCTGAATGAAACAATAAAAGCGCAATCCATTGCAAAGGTAGAAGCGAATAAAGGAACGGATGGGACTTCCCTGAAGGCTGGAAAAGCACCGGCACCAAAGGCTGCTTCAAAACCAGTAGTAAACCGTTCTGTTCGTGTAGATATTGACAAACTAGATGTATTGATGAATTTGGTCAGTGAGCTAATAATTGCGAAAAATGGCCTAGTTTCAATTAGTAGCACTTCCGATATCGTGCTAGATTCTGCTTTTCATGAGCAAATTGAGTATCTGGAAAGGATTACTACCAACTTACATGAATCTGTAATGAAAACGAGAATGGTTCCGATTGAAAGTGTTGTGAATCGTTTCCCTAGAATGATTCGTGATTTATCGAAGAAATTAAATAAAGATATGGAATTATTTATGACCGGTGAGGATACCGAATTGGATCGTACCGTAATTGATGAAATCGGTGATCCTTTGATGCATTTACTTCGGAATGCAGCGGATCATGGACTGGAAAGTAATGAAGAAAGAGAAAAACTTGGTAAGAATCCAGTTGGATCAATCTTTTTAGATGCTTACCAGGATGGCAATAACGTTGTCATTGAAGTAAGAGATGATGGTTCTGGAATTGATGTTAATAAAATTAGAAACAAAGCCATAGGAAAAGGTGCAATTACTGAGGAACAGGCAGAGAGTATGTCCGATAAAGATATCATCGATCTGCTATTCCAGCCTAGTTTCTCTACCTCAGATCAAGTTACCGATGTATCTGGACGAGGTGTTGGTCTTGATGTAGTTAAGACAAAGATTGAATCTTTAGGTGGTGAGATTGAGACCAAGACGAAGCTGGGAGAAGGTACGAATTTTATCATACGCTTGCCACTTACCCTTGCAATTATTCAAGCATTAATGGTTATTATCGGGAAAGAGAAATATGCCTTACCATTGGGTAGTATTCAAACCGTTGAGAATATTAAGTGTACGGAAATTAAGAAGATACAAGGTAGGGAAGTTATTAATCTAAGAGGTAGTGTTGTTCCGATTATACGACTTGATAAAATTCTGGATTGCGAAGAAAAAGAAGAAGAACCAGAAGAACTTCTTGTAGCTATTGTCAAGAAGGGGGAACGTTTGGCAGGTATGGTGGTGGATGAATTGATTGGACAGCAGGAAATTGTAATTAAGTCCATCGGAAAATACATTAAATGCCATAAGAGTATCAGCGGAGCAACAATACTTGGTAACGGTGAAGTAGCACTAATTCTTGATGTTAATACATTAGTATAGGGGGGACGTCAAATGGCAGCAGATGATTTAAAACAATTTATTATAATCAATCTTGATAAGGATCCCTATGGCGTTGAGATAAAGTACATAGAGAGCATTATCGTTATGCAGAGCATTACACGGATACCAAAAGCACAATCCTATTTTAAAGGGGTAATTAACCTAAGAGGTGATGTTGTACCGGTTATGAGCCTGCGTAAAAGAATCGGACTCGATGAAGTTGAAGACACTCCAACAAGCCGTATTATTATCTTAAAGCCGGACAATCAAGGAGCTCCGGTTGGAATCATCGTTGATGAAGTCAGAGAAGTAATTTCATTAGAAAATTCTCAAATTGAAAAAATAGTTTATGACGAGAAGGCGGATAAGGCTAATTATTGCAATGGGATTGGAAAATATGAGAATGAGTTGATTAGTATTCTAAATATCCCTAGTATAATTGGTCAAGAAAAGTAAGGTTACTTCATTAAATTCCTCATGTCCTCTGGAATTATTTATACTATATTTTATGCAGGATTTGAGAAGATAGGGATCGAGAGGTGGATGAGTGGTGTCGCGGATAGATTTGAATAAGATTGACTATATGCAGTATGACGTACTAAGGGAAATAGGAAACATTGGTGCAGGCAATGCCACAACAGCACTTTCCCAAATGATTAATACCAAAATTGATATGAAAGTACCTAATGTAGAATTACTGGAATTTAAGAATCTTCCTGATATTGTAGGGGGAGCAGAGAAAATCGTTGTAGGCATACTTTTTACCTTACAGGGAAGTATCGATGGTATGATGATGTTTATGATGGACAAGCCTGCTTCGCGGCATCTCGTTAATCAATTATTAGGCGACAACTTAAAGAGCGAAGCAGATAAATTCAATGAAATGGAATTATCTGCATTAAATGAGATTGGCAATATAATAGCAGGGGCCTATTTGTCATCTTTGTCCGGGCTTACGAATCTTGTGATTACCTCCAGTGTCCCTTATATGGCGATTGATATGGCAGGGGCAATCCTTAGTGTACCGGCAATTGAGTTTAGTAAAATTGGCGATAAGGCTCTGCTTATTGAAACAGAATTCGGTGATGATCTGAAAGCTGTTAATGGATACTTTATATTGATTCCAACGCTGGAATCCTATGGAGCTATTTTATCATCATTGGGGTTATAGGGTGGATAAATGAACGAAATGATAAAGGTAGGGATGGCAGATCTAAATGTATGTGTCTCACCGAATGCAATTACAACTTTAGGTCTAGGTTCCTGTGTAGGCATAGTATTATACGACCCCGGGAAAAAAATTGCAGGGTTAGCACATATTATGCTACCTGACAGTACAAAAATAATGAACAATGGGAATAAAGCAAAATTTGCTGATACCGGGATAGAAGAATTAATTAAACGTATGGTTGAGATCGGAGCAGATCGAAGGGCACTCGTTTCCAAAATTGCCGGAGGTGCCCAAATGTTTGCCTTCAGCAATAATAGCGATATAATGCGTATTGGTGAAAGAAATGTGGAAGCAACCAAGAAAATATTAAATGAACTTAGGATTCCCATACTGGCTGAAGACACCGGTTCAAACTATGGAAGAACAATAGAATTCTATCCAGAAACTGGCCAACTATTAATCCGATCTGTGGGAAATGAACGTAAAATACTTTAAAATTAGCAGGTGATAGAATGCAGTTAAAATATATTCCAGCACTGGTTACGCTCTTAGCCGGAGCAATAACCAGCATTATCAATATTATACACAAGGTGGAATTGATCACAGGATTAAAACGTTTACTCCTAGTCTTAATCATTTTTTATTTCATTGGTTTAGTTGCTAAGGGAATCATTGAAAGGACCATACTGCAAAAACCGGAAGAAAAGGATGACGAAGACCCATTATCTGCTAATCCCGATGAAAATGAAAATGACAAGGAAGAGCTTGCAGATAAAAAGGAAAGTCAGAAAGTTAAAAAATAAAGCGAAATTCATTTATAATCATACAAAGGACGATTATAATAAATAACCGATAGAGAAGCATGTATCAGTTAGAATATTTAAGCATAGATAAGATAAGATACCAAGAGATTCTGCATAATACATAATGTTTGAATGTATCACTGTATTCAATAATATTCAAATTAATTGAGATTCAGGAGGCACCATGAAGGCAGAAAACAAACAAAAGCTATGGGAGGAGTATTCAAAGAAAAGAACTCCCCAGCTTCAGGAAAAGATAATAATTGAATATGCAGAATTAGTGAAAATAGTAGCAGGCCGATTAAGCATGTATCTTGGTTATAATGTTGAATATGATGATCTAGTGGGTTATGGTATCTTTGGATTAATTGATGCCATTGATAAATTTGATTATACAAAAGGTGTAAAATTTGAGACTTACGCATCCTTAAGGATTCGTGGAGCGATCTTAGATCAAATTCGGAAAATGGATTGGATCCCAAGAAGTATTCGTCAAAAGCAAAGGAAAATAGATCAAGCTTATCAATCCTTGGAGCAAAAAAATGGAAGGATTGCAACGGATGAAGAATTAGCAGAAGAACTGGATATCCCACTGGACGAACTTGAGCTTTGGCAAAATCAGACCAAAGTAACGAATTTGATTTCTTTAGAAGAATTTCTAGATCAGGGCAGCGAAGGAAGTATAGAACATAATCTAACGATGAGTTATGAACGCCCGGAAAGTGTTGTGGAAAAGCAAGAATTAAAAGAACTTATTGCAACTACTTTAGAGACACTTACAGAAAAAGAGAGAACTGTAATTGTGCTTTATTACTATGAAGAACTAACACTTAAGGAAATAAGTAAAATTCTAGAAGTATCGGAATCTAGAATTTCCCAGCTGCATACAAAGGCATTACAAAAAATGAGAACAAAGCTTGGTAAATACATTGAGATCTTTTTATCCCAATAATACCAGTTCATATATAATGTAAATTAATATATTACTAACGATCAAAACTATAAGGCATAAAAGAATATTATACGAAAGAAAAGTTCTGTAATACACCAAAGAGAATGAACTATGAAGGGAGGAATAAGATGAGCAGTAAAAACGGTTACTTTCAATTAGTTATTAAGGATGATGGTTTGTACATTAAGTTGTTTGAGGCAGAGTTAGGTGGACAAGCTATTAACTTTGACGAGATTCACAAGTATTTGAGTGATGTAAAAATCTATGATTATGATAAAATTGCAATCAGTAGAGCATTAGGAAATTTAAATGGAACGGTTGAGGTTAAGCTATCTTCTTCGACTATCCTCCCCCAAGATGAACGACTTAAAATACAAATTTCCGAGGATCGTCTATATGCAAAAGGCAGATTTTATCCTCCCAGCAATAATGGAAAGCTTATGACAAAGGATGATATTATTCATTCCATGGCTTCCGCTGGTATTAAATATGGTGTTGATGAACATGCAATAAATCAATTTTTAAAAGACAGGAAATATTGTACCGATTATATATTAGCAAAAGCTACACCTGCAGTACAGGGACATGATGCAGAAATTACTTATCATTTTAATACAGACCCATCCTTAAAGCCAAAAACCAACGAGGATGGATCGGTTGATTTTCATCATTTGGATACGATATCCCATTGTAGAAAAGGGGATTTACTGGCCACCTTAATTCCGGCAGACAATGGAAAGCCAGGAATTGATGTCTCTGGTAATGTAATTCGTCCAAATAAAGTTGTAAATAAGGTATTAAGACACGGTAACAATATCTTTTTATCCGAAGATGGATTGAAGATGTATTCCGATGTTGATGGACATGTTACCCTAACAGATGGCAGAGTATTTGTTTCAGACACTTATAATATTCCTGCGGATGTGGGTTCCTCCACCGGTGATATTGATTATGACGGTAATGTGGTCGTCAAAGGAAATGTAATTACCGGATTCACTGTGAAAGCCCGAGGGGACATAGAGGTTTATGGTGTTGTTGAAGGTGCATATCTCGAGGCAGGAGGGCAGATCATTCTGCGTAGGGGTATGCAGGGAATGAATAAGGGCGTTTTAAAAGCAAATGGCAATATTGTATCAAAATTTATTGAAAATGCAGAGGTTATTGCCGGGGGATATATTACGACCGATTCGATAATGCACAGTAAAGTATCTGCTAAGGGAGATATTACCGTTGGAGGCAGAAGAGGCTTTGTCTCAGGAGGAACAATTCGTTCCGGAACCATGATATCGGTTAAAACGGCTGGATCGGATATGGGAACCCCCACTGTGCTAGAAGTTGGTATTGATCCACAAGTTACGGAAGAGTTCCGGGAACTGGAAAAGGAATTGACCATAATGATGGAAGAAAAGGAAAAACTGGGACAGGCACTTACTGTCCTGCGTAAAAAGGTAACATCAGGAGCCGCAATTAGCAGTGAGATAAAGGAATATTTAAAACAGATTACTAAGAAAAATATAATACTTGAGACCCAGCTGAAAAAAGCGAGAAGTCGGTATGAGGAACTTAGTAGGCAAATGGAAAACAATACGAATGGCGTCATAAAAGTTCAGGATACCGTTTATCCAGGAACCAAATTAATAATCTCTAATGTGACCTATTTTGTAAAGGATCCGATCCAGCATAGTAGGTTTATAAGAGATAAAGCGGATATAAAAGTTGTACCATATTAATCTGCCTATGAAGGAGAGATCGGTATGCCAATAAGACCAATCCAAGTAATACAATCTCAAAACGCTTCTCTAATGCAGCATGTTGAGCATCATCGAATGGCGCATGCACAGATACAAAATAGTAATACCTTCAAAAACATGGTTCAAAAGGAACGAGTAAGAACAAAGGAACCGACAAAGAGTGAGAATAATGAGTTTCGGTATGATGCCAAAGAGAAAGGGCAAAATAGTTATTCCGGTTCCATGGGAAAGGGTAAGAAGAATAAGGATAAGAAAGAAAAGAAGAGTGAAGCGCAAAAAGTCGGTGGTGGAATTGACATCTTGATTTAACACGGAGGAAAAATGGAACCTATTGAAATTATTTTAATTATCTTAGGACTTATCATAATCGGAATAAGCTGTAAAATTGTCGATCGTACATCCAAGGAAGCAATTCATGCTTCGGGACAGGAAAATTCCATTAAGAGTATCTTTTCTGATGAGGAAATTAATAAATTAAGGGAAGAAATTAGCCAAGAGCTGTCCAAAACGAGTGAAGAGATCATCGACCAGACCGATAATAGCTTTAGTAAGCTATCCAATGAAACGATTTTAGCTGTCAGTGAGTATTCTGATCAGATCTTAGAGAAGATCAGGAAAAATCATGAGGAAGTTGTATTTCTCTATAATATGCTTAATGAAAAAGAGAAAGAGTTAAAAAATATAGTTAAGGAGTTTAATGTCTTACATAAAAGGTGGAAGGAAATCAAAACCTCGGATCATAATATTGAGAAGACGGAGACTCCTAATTCGAAACCGAAACCTGTAAGTAATAATAGTACCCAACCTTTAAAGACTTCTAATAATACAATTTCTGTTGAAAATGAGAAGATCATTAATCATGAACAGATACTTACTCTATACTCCCAAGGTAGATCAATTGTTGAGATTTCTAAATTACTGGATCTGGGACAAGGAGAAGTAAAATTAGTGGTCGATCTGTATCATGGAAAGAAGTAACTTGAAAGGTATGGTGTTATATTAATGAAATTAAAATATTATTTGAGAGGTTTAGGAATCGGAATCATCCTGACTACTTTAATCTTTATCCTAAGTGGTTATCAAAAAAAGCCTACGGACGAGGAAATTATAGAATTAGCAAAGGGACTTGGTATGACCATGGTTAATGAAGGCCAAGAGAATTTGGAGGATCCCTTAGGAAAAGTTCTAGAAGAAATTATTCAGACACCAGCTCCTACGCAAGAACCATCCGAGATAAGCCCCACACCGAGTCAAAATGCAGACGAAACGGAAGATTCTACAGTAACTCCATCTCCGGACCCAACGCAGACTCCTACACCAAGCCTGATACCGGAAGCAACAGAGGATTCTATGCAGGAGGAAGCTTTATCGGATCCAAATCAGGTACCAAGCGCACAGGAACCGACTCAGGAACCAGACGATTTCACTGATGATACAGAGGATATGGAAGATGTTGAAGCAGATGAAGTTACCTTTACCATCGAAAAGGGAATGACCTCGACATCGGTTTCTCAGCTTTTATATGAACTGGGTCTGGTGGAAAATGCCACTGATTTCGATCAATTAATTATTCGAGAAGGTAAATCTAGGGTTATTGATATAGGAACCTATACGATACGTAAGGGAACTTCCTATGAGGATATCATCAATATTATTACTAAGTAATGGACAAAAACAGCAATTATTTACTTTTACAATTAAGTGGTATCATTCATTACAAGCAACAATAAAAAATAACCTTGCCAAGTACCAGATAGTATGGTATAATCTCAAGGTCAAAATAACACGCATATGGATTCGGGGCTTGGTGCCATTTAATGGTCTGCCCAGAAGGAGATATATGCGGTAGAAATTAACCAAATGGAGGTAAATTA
>JAAYQP010000109.1 GCA_012519195.1 Clostridiales bacterium
TATATAATCAAAAATAATAATAATAATCTAAATAAACCTAAAACTATTATAATAATATAATTATGAATTATCAAGCGGATAAAACAATTTGATAAAACGCTTTATCTTTTTATTGACAAATTCTTTTTGTTGATGTAACATGTGCTTATAGAGTTGATAAAACGCTTTACCTTGACTTAATTTATCTTAATAATATAAAAAGCTATAGAAATGGAGAGAAATATATGAAGCTAGGTGTCGTTGGTAGTATCAATATGGATATGATTGTAACTGCAGATAAGATTCCTTTAAAAGGAGAAACAATTAAAGGAAATGAAATTTCATATATTCCAGGAGGTAAGGGTGCTAATCAAGCAGTTGCTGCATCCAGACTAGGTGCTGATGTAGAAATGTTTGGATGTGTTGGTAATGACGAACACGGTAAAATACTTAAAGATAATTTAAGGAAAGAAAATATAAATATCGATCATATTCAAACCGTAGAAAATGTTCCCACAGGATTAGCTATTATAACGGTAGCAGAGCAAGACAATTGCATTATTGTAATTGCTGGAGCCAATGACTATGTTGATATACCTTATGTTGAGAGTATAAAAGAGTCATTATTACAATGTGATATGGTTTTACTTCAACATGAGATACCACAAGCAACAGTGGAATATGTTATTGACCTTTGTCACAAACATAATGTTAAAGTGATTCTTAATCCAGCTCCTGCAAGAGAGATTAGGAAAGAAATTATTGAAAAGGTTGATTTTCTCACTCCTAATGAGCATGAAGCAAAAGTTATATTTGGTGATATAGAGACGAATGAGCTCCTAAAGAAATATCCGGAAAAGCTTATTATTACCCAAGGATCTAGAGGTGTTAGTGTAGCTTTAAAGAATGGGGAAATAGTGAATGTACCTGCTAGAAAAGCCAAGGTAGTTGATACCACTGGTGCAGGGGATACCCTAAATGGAGCATTTACAGTTGCTATTGCAGAGGAAAACAATATAGTATCTGCCCTACGTTATGCCAATATAGCAGCCAGTTTATCAACTGAAAAATTTGGTGCTCAAAGTGGAATGCCTACGAATGAAGAGGTTATGAAGGAATTATAAATATTAGACTATAGGCAAAATTCTACAGAAAGGTTAGACAGCAATAACGATTGCGTTATAGGTAAATATTATGAAGCAAAATGGAATACTAAATAGTGATATTTCTAGAGTATTATCTTATCTTGGACATACTGACACCATCTGTATTGGAGATTGTGGACTTCCAATACCAGATGAAGTAGAACGAATAGACATAGCATTAAAATTAGGTTCTCCATCCTTTATGGAGGTATTAGAGGCAGTTTCTGAAGACATGAAGATTGAGAAGATATATCTTGCCCAAGAAATTAAGGGCAATAACCCAAAGATTTTAAGTGAAATTAAGGATCTAGTTCAGTCTTTAAATCAAGAGATAGAGATTGAATATATTGATCATACTGAATTAAAAACGCAAACCAATAAATGCAAAGCAGTAATACGTACAGGAGAAGCCACCCCGTATGCCAATATTATTTTAGTGGCTGGTTGTATCTTTGCTTAAACCATAGGAGGAATAATCATGCGGATTGAAATGCATAAAATCTGTAAATCTTTTGGACAGAACCAAGTTCTTAATGATGCTGGTTTTGATCTAAAAGATGGAGAGGTTCATGCCTTGATGGGTGAAAATGGTGCTGGTAAATCGACCTTAATGAAGATCTTAACCGGTGTATATACGAAAGATTCTGGTACCATTTTGGTGGACGGCAAGGAAGTCTCCTATCGTAATCCCCAAGAAGCTGAACAAGATGGCATCGTTTTTATTCATCAGGAGCTTAACATTATCTTCGATTTAACGGTAGAAGAGAATTTATTCTTAGGTAAGGAAATAACCTCCTTCTTAGGTATCGTTAATAAAAATGCCATGA
>JAAYQP010000110.1 GCA_012519195.1 Clostridiales bacterium
ATTCCATCCTTAAGAAATGAGGTATCATTTACATCATCCTTAGTAATATTTACATCATCCACAGTAAAATTTACTTCATTCATAGTCGCTCCATTTTGAAGTAAACAGGCATCCTTATTCCTTAGATCATTGGCCATACTGCGGAGGATTACTTTCATATCTTCCTCAAGAGACCGCTGCTCTTGCATAATTCGTTTCTTATTGTTAGGCATAATGAGATTGATCGTAATGCCAATACTCATACCGATAAAAAGCAGCATGATCTCATTGAAAAGCATAGGAAAATCCATTCTTTTCTCAATCAAAAAATGGGTAGTCAGAACGGCATTCATGGATATCCCATCCTGAAGGCCTAGGAGATTGCATAAAGCAACGAAAAATAGGGCAAAAGCTCCAAATGTCACAGATGTATAACCAAATGCAGTAAATAAACCATAGGCAAGGATTACCGCTACCACAAATCCACAGATCCTTCTTAAGGCGATAAAGATCGTTTCCTTTTTTGTATTCTGTATGGTAAGCAAAGTAATGATTCCTGCTGATGGGCTGTAAGCCAACCCTAAGGCATTAGCGATAATAATTGCAGCCGCTGTGCCAATTCCTGTTTTTAATAGGAATAAAAGATTTAAATTGCCCCACTTATTCCAAATATTAATAGTATCAACCTCCTCGAGTGGACATTTTATCTAATGTACTTTCCTATATTAATAAAGAATTATAACCAATGCAAGAATAAAAATCCCACCGATGATAAAAGTTAGATTTCCAAAGGCAAATTTCACAATGTTATTCTTATGAAAATTCTTATGATAGGGATCCATTTCTCTTTCTTGCCTAAGGATCTCATTATTCAGGTAGGAATTGATATTTGCATTCGATTGACCAAAACCATTGAGATTTATTCCTGAGGGTCTTCCTTTCATTGATGCAAGTATACCAATTATTAGTAGGATAACTCCTTCATATGTCAACACATTCTCCAGCTTGTAATTAAACTGATGTGATAGAAAGATACCGACTAAATAGCCAATTCCAAGATAGATTATTCCAAAGAGTAATAGAAGGATTACCTTTTCTAAGATAGTTTTCAATTCTACTTTCATAACATTCTCCCTTCTGATTTATGATGAATAGTTACTTGTGAAACTTTATTATTGCATCAATTATGCATACAACATATACAGCTTCTGAGCGAAGTTTGAGTACATGCCCCTCCATTCTTTCAGCAATAAACAGTTATTACCATTATATTAGCATATTTGGAACATCGCATCAAGAAAGGTGGCAAAAAAAGAAGGAACCATGAATGGAACCTTCTCTTTTGATTTATTAATTATTATAAATTTAATTGATTGAGTCCCTGCTCGATATCAGCAATAATATCCTCTGCATTTTCGATACCGATGGACATACGAATGAGATCTGGAGTTATTCCGCAATCTACCAACTGTTGATCGTTCAGCTGTCTATGGGTGGTACTTGCTGGATGAAGTACACAGGTTCTAGCATCTGCTACATGAACAACGATAGCAGCCAGTTTTAAGCTATCCATAAACTTCATAGCTGCTTCCCTTCCTCCCTTAACACCAAAGGAAATTACTCCACAGGAGCCATTCGGTAGATATTTCTGTGACAGTTCATAATATTTGTTACTCCTTAGACCAGGGAAGTTTACCCATGAGATCTTCTCATGCTTTTCCAAATATTCCGCTACCTTCTGGGCATTGCTACAATGTCGCTCCATTCTTAAGTGAAGAGTTTCTAAACCTAGGTTTAATAGAAAAGCATTATTTGGGGAAGGAGTTGAGCCCATATCACGCATTAACTGGACTCTGGCTTTGGTCAAGAAAGCAGCTTTGCCGCAATCTCTGGTGTAAACCATACCATGGTAGGATTCATCTGGAGTCGATAAACCAGGGAATTTACCATTATCCCAATCAAAGTTACCACTATCCACAATCACACCACCTAAGGAAACAGCATGGCCATCAAGGTACTTCGAAGTGGAATGGATAACAATGTCGGCTCCATATTCGATCGGTCTACAATTGACCGGTGTTGCAAAGGTATTATCGACAAAAAATGGTATTTTATTCTTGTGGGCAAGAGTAGCAAGCTTCTCAAGATCAACTACTACTAAAGATGGATTGGATATTGTCTCTGCAAAAATAAGCTTTGTATTCTCTCTGATTTCCTTCTGTAATTCTTCCAAGGGCGCATCGGGATCAACAAAGGTTACATCAATTCCCATTCGTTTCATAGTTACAGCAAACAGATTCAATGTTCCACCATAGATTGTGCTGGTAGAAATAAAATGATCTCCTGCGCTACAGATATTTAAAACTGCTATCATATTTGCCGCTTGACCTGAAGATGTACACATTGCTCCAATTCCACCTTCCAGTGCAGCAATCTTTCGTTCAACTGCATCGACCGTAGGGTTTGCTAATCTTGTATAGAAAAAGCCTTCCTCCGCTAGGTCAAATAATTTACCTACCGTTTCGCTAGAATCGTATTTATATGTCGTGCTCTGAGCAATTGGAACCACCCGTGGTTCTCCATTTTTAGGCTGATACCCTGCCTGAACACATCTCGTATCAATATGATAATTATTCATACAATCTGTCCTTCCCTATGTATTATTTTATTTGCAATCATATAGCTTATTAATACAATCTGTCAAGTATGTTACATATATATAATATTTATAGCATCTATAACTAAAATTTGCAATTCGAATATACTTTGGAAGGAATGCATAAATAAAAATACCTACCCTGTGGCCATGCAGGGTAGGTGGCTTTGTTAATTGGTAATTATTTTAACTACTTTTCTTCTTTTACTTCAATCTTACGAATCTCCTTTGTACGGATTTCCTTCGTAATTTCATTAATAAAGGTATCCAGTGGCTTCTGTCCTTCGTCACCAAGGTAACGGCTTCTTACGGATACAAGAGCTTCTTCCTCTTCCTTCTGGCCTACGATAAGCATGTAAGGTATTCTTTCCAGTCTTGCTTCACGGATCTTGTAACCAATCTTCTCTGCTCTTTCATCCACAGTTACAAGAACACCGTTATTCTGTAATTCCTCTTTTACCTTATTGGCATAATCATGGTATTTCTCGGATATTGGAAGTATTCTTACCTGCTCTGGACATAACCAGGTTGGGAACATTCCAGCATATTTTTCAATTAACCATGCAAGCGTTCTTTCATAGCATCCGATACTTGTTCTATGGATAATGTATGGACGCTTCTTCTCACCATTGGAATCTACATAAAACATATCAAAACGCTCTGCAAGAATAAAGTCTAATTGAATGGTAATCATGGTATCTTCTTTGCCATAGACATTCTTCGCCTGAATATCTAACTTAGGACCATAGAAAGCGGCTTCTCCTTCTGACTCTGTAAATGGTACGCCATTTTGTACAAGAAGCTCACGCATCTTGTTCTGCATCTTCTCCCAATCGGCTTCATTACCTAGATATTTCTCACGATTGTTTGGATCCCATTTGGACAGACGGTAAGTTACGTCTTCTTCTAGACCTAAGGTCTTTAAGCAGTACATAGCAAGCTCAAGACATCCCTTAAATTCCTCTTCCACCTGCTCCGGAGTTACAATTAAGTGCCCCTCAGAAATGGTAAACTGTCTTACACGGGTAAGTCCATGCATTTCACCAGAATCCTCATTACGGAAAAGAGTAGAAGTCTCACCGTAGCGACAAGGCAGGTCACGGTAGCTCTTCTGGCTCTGCTTATATACATAATATTGGAAAGGGCAAGTCATTGGACGAAGAGCAAATACTTCAGAATCTTCCTTCTCTTCATCTCCAAGAACGAACATACCCTCTTTATAATGGCCCCAATGGTCAGAAATTACATAGAGATCTTTCTTTGCCATCAAAGGAGTCTTGGTTCTCATATAGCCGCGACGTTCTTCCTCATCCTCAATCCATCTTTGTAATGTTTGGATGATTTTAGCGCCCTTAGGCATTAGTAATGGAAGTCCCTGGCCAATAACATCAACGGTAGCAAAGATTTCCATCTCACGACCTAATTTATTATGATCACGTTTCTTAATATCCTCAAGATGCACTAAATAAGCCTCTAGATCAGCATTCTTGGTAAATGCGGTTCCGTATACTCTAGTTAGCATCTTGTTCTTCTCGGATCCTCTCCAATAAGCACCGGAAGAAGAGATTAATTTGATGGCTTTAATTCCCTTCGTGCTCATCAAGTGAGGTCCTGCACATAGATCTACGAAATCTCCTTGGCGATAGAAGGAAATCTCTTCCCCTTCTGGTAGATCTTCAATTAATTCCACCTTATAAGGTTCACCCTTTTCCTTCATGAAGGCTATTGCTTCTTCTCTTGGTAGGGTAAAGCGTTCTAGTAGAGCACCTTCCTTAATGATTTTCTTCATTTCTTTCTCTAATGCATCCAACGCTGCTCGATCAAAAGGTTCACAATCGAAATCATAGTAGAATCCGGTATCGATAGAAGGACCAATCGCTAACTTAGCATGTGGATATAATCTTTTAACCGCTTGTGCAAGTACGTGGGAAGCGGTATGACGATAAGCGGCTTTACCAGCCTCGTCGTTGAAAGTTAAAATATTTAATTCGCTATCCTTATCGACAACCGTTCTTAGGTCTACTACCTCACCATCTAATTCTCCCGCGCAAGCCATTCTAGCTAAACCTTGGCTGATATCCTGTGCAATTTCATACACAGTCATCGATTTCTCATACTCCTTTACAGAGCCGTCTTTTAACGTAATCTTCATGATAATTCCTCCATTCTTGCGCATCTTAATAAATCTTTCTGTCTTATGAAACCATGCCATGAAACATTCCATATATTCCATAGGAAGAATTTTTCATTCTTCCTTCATGCTTTCATAGCGACCCTTGCGCATTTACAACATTTCTGCTTAAAACCTTACTGGTACTGATTTTACGAGTGAAAATCTTCATTCACTCCGATCGAATATATTCTGCATACAAAAAGCCCGTCGCTTTCGACTTGCCAGTATGCAATTCGAAAGGGACGAGCGTATCCTACTATACGTCGCGGTTCCACCCTTATTGGTATGTGTTTACCCACTTCATTGGATGATAACGGAATCACCGGACCGGATTAGGGCCACTCAGAGGTAGTTTTCATATGCTTCCGAATAAGATATTTCCACCAAATCATATCTCTCTCTGTAAACTTTCACATATTACTCGTCTCGTCAACGTGTTATTGGTATATATAATTGTTTGATAAATTTGATTATATCATTTCTGTTTGTAATGTCAAGATAAGAATTATGATAACCCATCCACGATAATCCCCTCGCCGAAAAATTCTGGCAGATGGAAATTCGGGTTATCGCTAACAATAGGCGCATAACTTACATAGTGTTCGTACTGTGGATCTTCCGAGATCTTAAAAAAATTACATGTTATAATATCACCTAGTCCAAGAGGGCCGATCCCATAGACATCTTGAATTAATTCCATCGGTATTTTTAGCAATACACTCCATGATTCCTCGTAAATCTCAGCTGTGCAAATTGGTCGGTACTCTGTAATGTCAACCACTCTTTTTCTATTTCTGCCAGGTCCAAAGCCACTTAGGATTGCACCATTCGCATTCATTTCAAAGTTAAAATAATCCTTCCCTGCCTTCGGATTAAAATTTAAAAATGCCTCTAATCCACTATCCATATAAACAGGATCCTCATCCTGCGTATATCTCCGCAGTGGATCTTTTTCCATCGCTGACATCGATACAACAAATCCATAGTTTTCTAGCATGGCCATCTGTCCAAAGGCCTTTGGTCGATAGACATTTCTCCATAGAAAGTGATTGATTTCAAAGGTTGGACATTCTTTTAGTTGTTTAATTGATTGGATTAGATTTATTTCATACCTGTTTTTCATCTACTGTTCATAGCCTTTCAGAATAAATTATTAATTATTTTACCAAATCACGAATGATCTGATGCATTTGATCCATCTTACCTTCCATATCCTCCACAAGTTTAAATTGCGTTCTGCATCGATCTAAGTTATGCTCTGGACGATGGATATTAAAATAAACATCTCCTTGGAGATAATCGGTTAAAAATCGCATTCCACATTCCAGTGTCATAATTTATGCTCCGATCGGAAGCATCTTCAGCTCATTTTCCGTTAGGCTTCCATTACATCCTTCCAAAAATCCAGCCGCATATTGCTCGAACAAATTTAAGTCAAGAGATACTTTGGATAAATCTTTTTCATCCTCCATAGCTGTATTGGCACCAAAACGGATCGAATCACCAAAATCAAAGATAGATAGCCCGGGCATAACGGTATCTAAGTCGATAACACATAAACCTTTACCCGTCTCATTATCAATCAAAACATTATTGAGCTTTGTATCGTTATGGGTCACCCTTAATGGAAGTTCCCCATTCTTCAACATTTCTGTACAGATCTTCATATCTTCTGCACGGCTCATAACAAAATCGATTTCTTCTTGGACACCTGAGGCACGGTTACAAATATCCTTTTTAACCACCTCTTTAAATGTCTCAAATCGTTTCGGGGTATTATGAAAATCAACGATTGTTTCATACAAAGTATCCGCTTTAAAATCAGATAAAAGACTTTGGAAACGTCCAAATGTCACAGCACTTTGATAAAAATCCTCTGGCTTTTCTACTTGATCATAGCAGGTAGCATTATGAATGAAAGCATATCCTCTCCAGCAGGATCCGATACTATCTTTAAAATATGGTTTACCATCTTTTGTAGGAATTACATTCATCGTTTCCCGATCCGGATTTCCGCCATTTTTTATAATCTTTTCCCTTAGGAAGGAAGTTACATTACATATGTTCTGCATCAACTGATCCGGGTTAAAAATATGATGGTTCATTCTTTGTAGGATATATTTTACAATCGTTCCATCTTCCCTTTGAAATCGTACCAAAAATGTATCATTGATATGACCGGAGCCATACTTCTCGTGACTTACATATTCTCCCTTAAAATCGATTGCTTCGATTGCCTCCTGTATTTTAGCACATTCTTCTGCTCTTGTCATATTAATTTCTCCTATTCTTATCTTCCCATAAAATTTCTGGATATAGTCCATCTGCTTTAAGTTTCTTGATGGCAGCTACAACATCTTCTTTATCCTCTTTGTAGGTAACACCATACCATTTATCTTCTGATTTTAAGACCTGAACTATTGCTTTCCTTTCTTCTAGCAGTTCCTGTACTATACTAGGTAGGAAATATTCTGCTTTTAAAGGATCCCTCACTGCTTCCTTTTCTAAGAAAACTTGAAATCTATTCTTTAATTCATTGAGGATGCTATTGGTAAAGCCCCACATATTCATAGATACCATACTATCTTCTGATACTTCGACCCAAGTCTTTCCATCATCCTCTGTATAGACAACAACTTCGCCTCTTTTTTCTATATGAGTTCTCTCATCGATATTCTCTAACATAGAATCTGGGGTAACTTGACAGATTCCCCTTGCTACATGGCCATTCTCCGTTAAGGTATTGGCCAGTAGATATCCTACCATCATGTATCGGTATAGATGATCGTCCTCCGCGTTTTTTAACCAATGATAAACCATAGAATATGCACGTCTTCCGTAGTAATCGTCAGCATTAATTACCGCAAAAGGCCCATTAATTTTGCCAAGGCAACTTAAAACTGCGTGGCCGGTGCCCCAGGGCTTAACTCTACCTTCCGGAGCCATGAAACCCTCTGGCAAATTATCTAGTGTTTGGTATACATATTCTACATCTATGTATTTGGCGATTCGATTACCTATTACCGATTTGAAATCTTCTGCGATTTCATGCTTGATGATAAAGATTACTTTTTTAAATCCTGCTTTTATGGCATCATAGATGGAAAAATCAATAATCAGATTCCCATGTTGATCGACAGGGTCCATCTGCTTTAAGCCCCCATATCGACTTCCCATCCCTGCTGCCATAATTACTAATACTGGTTCTTTCATAATCCATCTCCTTGTATATTAATAATTATCAAATTATAGACTCAGATGCTTCTCAATTAAGTGATTGCTCTTATCTTTAATTATAGTCCTAGTCCATTTTAATTTCTTTGTCCAATAAACCATGATTTGTACACTAAAAACGCCTCGACATACAGACTTCTTATCATGCATGATAACTTTACTTTTGTCATAAAATCTGATAATCTAATAGCGATAAATTCTAAATATCTTTGGAGATATCAATTATAATCTTGATTTATTGATTTCGATTAATTTTCATACTTTAATCGCTGATTTAATAAATCATTAATTCTTTGATTATTTTATAAATTGATTTATCGAATATTTTATTGGCTGATTTTTCCTGATTGAGGTGTTTTCCTTATGTCATATGAAAAAATAACCTTATCACAAGAACTTGAAATTAAAGAGATTGTGACTGTCCATTACTTTGAATATAGGAAAGATTTTTCATTTCCTGGGGAAAGCCATGATTTT
Organism: Clostridiales bacterium; assembly: GCA_012519195.1. Lineage (GTDB taxonomy): Bacteria > Bacillota > Clostridia > Lachnospirales > Lachnospiraceae > Mobilitalea. The sequence continues at coordinate 8,520 of JAAYQP010000110.1, forward strand.
TGGGAATTTCTCTATGTGGATAGAGGCGAGGTTGAAGTAACTGCTGATAAGAAGAAATTCACATTAAAGAAAAATCAAATCGTATTCCATAAGCCCAATGAATTTCATGCATTAAATGCCAATGGTGTCATTGCTCCAAATTTAGTTGTTATATCTTTTTACTGCCATGCTCCATGCATGAATTTTTTTGAGAATAAGATTTTACAAATTAATGATATCGAGAGAACTCTTCTTGGGCAGATTATTCGTGAGGCAAAAGATGCCTTCTGTTCACCACTGGACGATCCTCATTTAAAGAAATTAGAACGAAATTCTGAAGTTCCATTTGGGAGTGAGCAAATCATAAAGATTAATCTAGAATATTTGCTGATTCAACTATTACGTAGGTATGGTAAATTGGCAGATGCTTCTTCTATGAGCAACATGAAGCAGGCTAAAACCACAAAGATCAATTATGATGATGAAATAATCAAACGCGTCCTTGATTATATGGAAGCCCATATTGATTCCCGGCTTACTATGGAGCAAATCTGCACGGATCAATCCATTGGGCGCTCCCAATTACAAAATCTATTTCAGAATAAATTTCAATGTGGCGTTATCGAATACTTTTCTAAGATGAAAATTGAAGCTGCCAAACAATATATTCGAGAAACAGATCTAAATTTTACACAGATTGCCGAAAAACTTGGTTACAGTACTGTACATTACTTTTCAAGACAGTTTAAGAAGATTAGTAGAATGACACCATCCGAATACTCTTCCTCTGTCAAAAGCTTATCTGAAAAACCATTCTTATAAAGGAGGCTATAATGGCAACACATACCTTATGTAATGAAGCATTAACACTGCAAATCAACGAATTTGGAGCAGAATTAACTTCTATTAGAGATAATCAGACGAATACGGAATACCTCTGGAATGGAGATCCTAGCTATTGGAAGCGTCATGCTCCAATCCTCTTCCCTTTCGTCGGAGGCCTAAAGAACAAATCCTATCGTTATGATGGTAAAATCTATCCCATGTCACAGCATGGTTTCGCACGGGATATGGAGTTTACTTTACAAAGCAAGAGTGATAAGGAAATTTGGCTATCCCTCGATGCTACAAAAGAAACTCTTGAAATCTATCCATTCCGATTTCGCCTAGAACTTGGCTATCGCTTAGAAGGAAAAACAATTACTGCACTGTGGAGAGTCATAAATCAGGATAAGAAAACCATGTATTTCTCGATCGGCGGACATCCTGCATTTAATTGCCCACTGAATGGAATCGGTAAACAAAGCGATTACTATCTACAGTTTGATACCGATCAACCACTGCATTATTTACTAATCAATGAGGATGGCATGGCTGTAAAAAAACCTTTTGATCCACAGGAAATCCTAGAAACCGATCAGGGTTTATTAGCAATTGATCCGCATATGTTTGATCAAGATGCACTTATTATCGAGAATGATCAATGTCATCAGGTATCCTTGTTGGATCCAACAAAAAAGCCCTATCTAACCGTTTCCTTTGATGCACCACTCTTTGGACTATGGTCACCAGCAGGAAAAAATGCACCTTTTATCTGTATTGAACCATGGTATGGCCGCTGTGATAGCAGCGAGTTTAACGGTACTTTGGAAGATCGGGAATGGGGTAATAAACTGGAAATTAATGAACGAATGGAAGTAAGCTATAGAATTATTATAGAATAGCACTGCAAAGCGCAGGGTTTAGATCCGATACAATGGTACATAAGACCGTAAAACTGCTAGTCTTATGTACCATTCACTTTATTAGAGATGCATTAACTACTTGCCTGTTGGAATAAATGGACGAAGGGTTGCAGCAACATTACTGATCGGCATGGTCTGTAATATTATCTTACCCGGACCTGTTATTACCGTGTTAAAGATACCTTCACCACCAAATAGCATATTCTTCACTCCTGGTACCGTCTGGATATCCATTTGGCAGCTTTCTGTCATAGCCGCAAGGTATCCGGTATCCACAATTATCTTCTGCCCTGGTTGAAGTTCATATTCTACCGCACTACCGTCAATTTCAATAAAGGCAATACCATTACCAGATAATTTTTGCATGATGAAACCTTCCCCACCAAAGAAACCTGCGCCAAGTCGCTTCTGGAAATGGATGGACAAATTGACACTCTCTTCCGAAGCAAGAAAGGCTGATTTTTGAACAATCATTCCATTGCCTGGAGAAATCGTTAGGGCACGAATAGAACCCGGGAAGCTGGATGCAAAGGCAATCATGCCATCCCCTCCAACGGCAGTATACCGATTCTGGAATAAGGAATCCCCAGAAAACATTCTACCAAGAGCTTTCCCAATCCCACCATTTGTTGTCGTTTCCATTTTAATGTTGGGGCTCATCCAACTCATTGAGCCTCTTTCCGTGATCATTGTTTCCCCTGCTTTCAGATTACATGTAACTACTGGAAGGGGTTCTCCATAAATTTGGTAATTCATACATTCAACCTCCACTCTTCTTATACTGATATCATTGTATAGCCGAGTGCCTTCCAATTGCTTTCCAGTGAATCACGGAAAGCGATCGGTATACACCGGATACCAAGCTTATTATATAAGATATAGGATTATGGTACAATATATTCGGTTAATTATTTCCATATTAGAAGAGGGGAAAAAATATCTCTATCCACCTCTTTGATATTACCTACTAAGGAAATGGAGCATTTTGATAAATCTAGATAGTAATTCGCAAAATTCTTAACATCCTCTAAGGTAACTGCATTAATCCCTTCTACCATCTCTTCAACCGGGACGATTCTCCCCCGGGCAAGTAGTGATTTACCATTCGAATTCATACGATTCTTCGCACTTTCACTTCCCAGTATAATCTCCGTCTTTAACTGTTCTTTTGTCATCCGAAGTTCTTCTTGGGTAATGCCTTTCTTACAGATGTCCTTTAAAATCTGAAGAATTTTCTTGACTACTGCTGCTGTCTGTGTAGGATTCATAGCGGCATAGATATGGAACAAGCCGGTGTCCCGATAGGAACTTCCATAGGAATAGATGCTATAGGTTAGACCACTCTTATCTCGTATCTGTAGGAACAGTCTCGAATTGATACTTCCTCCAAGGATAGAGTTTAACACTGAGAAGATATATCTGTCTTTTGAATGATAGGAAATACAGTCAAAGGCAATATTTAGATGTAGTTGCTCAATATCCTTCTCCTTCTCATAGAAGATTCTCTGATATTCCGGCTTACCTGGATCATAGGTTGGTTTATTACTTCTGGCTTTGATGATACCAAACTTTTCTTCCAATCGTTCTAAAATCTCCAACTCCTCAAATTGTCCAGCTACGGATATAATCATATTCTCACCGACATAATAAGAATCCATAAATTCCAATATCTCCTCACGGGTAATCCTTCGAACATTTTTCTTGGTGCCAGATATTTGGTAGCCCAGAGGATGATTCTTCCAAACTTCCATCTGAAGCATCTCATGTACCAAATCCTCTGGAGAATCATCATACATATCGATTTCCTCGATAATGACCCCTTTTTCCTTCTTTAGGGCTTTCTCATCGATTAAAGAATTGCTAATCATATCTGCGATGATATCAATCGCAATCGGTAAATGCTCACTTAAGGTCGTGGCATAATAGGAGGTACATTCCTTACTGGTAAATGCATTCACATTTCCTCCAATCATAGCCATTTCATCTGCGATCTGCTTTGCATCTCGATTCTTTGTGCCCTTAAAAAGCATATGTTCAATAACATGGGCAATTCCATTATTCATTTTATTCTCATTTCTGGAGCCTACCTTAACCCAGATACCAAAGGCAGTGCTCCTTAGATACGGCATATTCTCCAGAATAACGGTGATTCCATTTGAAAGTTTTTTGATCTTCGTCATATTGTTCCATCCTCATGTTTTCTAATTGCATTGGATCGATTGCATGAAGGGAACCCCTTTCATTAGATTTTTTATCTACTTAAAAGGGGTTCCTTTCACTAACTTTGAGCAGTCCGTATTATATTATAAAATCAATTATTTTACATCTTTTAAGCTAAAGCTTACACGGCCCATTTTATCAGGACCTAGGCAAAGAACAGTAATAACATCTCCTAAAGTTAATACATCTTCCACATGTTCTACCCTATGTTTTGCCAACTTCGAGATGTGAACCATTCCCTCTTTACCAGGAGCAAATTCGATGAAGGCACCAAAATCTTTAATGCTTATAACTTTACCTTTATAGAGCTTGCCCTCTTCGAAGTCAGTGGCAATCATCTCAACCATTTCTGCTGCCTTCTCGATGCTTTCTTTGTCTACACCGCAGATGGAAACAGCACCATCATCGGTGATGTCAATTTTAACACCGGTTTGCTCAATGATTGCATTGATCGTTTTTCCTCTCTGACCAACTACTTCACCGATCTTAGCAGGATCAATCTTGATCTGTTTAATCTTTGGTGAATAAGGGCCTACTTCCGGTCTTGGTTCTGAGATTACAGGAGCCATAACTTCATCTAGAATATAAGTTCTTGCTTCCTTGGTTCTATAGATTGCTTTCTCAATGATTTCTCTGGTAAGACCATGGATCTTAATATCCATCTGGATTGCCGTAATACCTTTATGGGTACCTGCTACCTTAAAGTCCATATCGCCAAAGAAGTCCTCTAATCCTTGAATATCCGTTAAAATCACATAATCATCATCGGTATCACCAGTTACTAAACCAACGGAAATACCAGCTACCATTCCTTTAATCGGTACACCTGCCGCCATTAAGGATAAGGTAGATGCACAGATACTTCCTTGAGATGTGGAACCATTAGATTCTAGAACCTCAGATACGGCACGGATTGCATAAGGGAATTCTTCCTCAGAAGGAAGCACAGGAACCAGTGCCTTCTCTGCTAAAGCACCATGACCGATTTCACGTCTACCAGGTCCTCTAGAAGGTCTTGTCTCCCCTACAGAATAGGAAGGGAAATTATAATGGTGCATATATCTCTTACCAGTTTCATTTTCATCAAGTCCATCAAGCTTTTGGGTCTCTGCCAGTGCACCTAAGGTTGTAATTGTCATAACCTGTGTTTGACCACGGGTAAACATAGCAGATCCATGGGTTCTAGGTAAGATATCAATTTCCGCTGCAAGACGGCGAATATCCTTCATATCTCTTCCATCCGGGCGTTTACCATCTTTTAAAATCATCTTGCGAACGGTCTTTTTCTGGAATTTATAAACCGCTTCATCAATCAAAGGTAGCCAATCCGGATTCATTTCTTCATAACGGGCAATTAACTTCTCTTTAATTGCACTGATATTCGCTTCCCGAACCTGCTTCTCATCGGTGAATACTGCTTCCTCCATTGCTTCTGGAGTTATGAAGTTCACCATATCTTCATACAGATCTTCCGGTGTATCGAACTTTTGATAATCATGCTTTGGTTTACCACATTCTGCAACGATTGTATCAATAAACTCAATTACCTTTATATTCAGGTCATGGGCAGCATAAATTGCCTCAATCATCTTTTCTTCCGATATCTCATTGGCACCGGCTTCAATCATAATAACCTTTTCCCTAGTAGAAGCTACCGTAAGGGCTAAGGTTGATTTTTCTCTTTGGATCTGGGTTGGGTTGAAGACCAATTCCCCATCTACCATACCAACCTGGGTACTAGCGATCGGTCCATTGAATGGAATATCAGAGATACAGGTTGCAATCGAAGAGCCAAGCATGGCTGTGAGTTCTGGTGAACAGTCCTGATCAACACATAGAACCAGATTGTCCAGGGTCACATCATTACGATAATCCTTCGGAAACAATGGCCTCATTGGACGGTCAATAACACGAGAAGTAAGAATTGCATTCTCAGATGCCTTCCCTTCTCTCTTTATAAATCCTCCGGGAATTTTACCAACAGCATATAGCTTTTCCTCATATTCAACACTTAAGGGGAAGAAATCGATTCCCTCCCTGGGCTTTTCTGATGCAGTTGCAGTGGATAATACTACAGTGTCACCATAATGCATCAAAGCAGCACCATTTGCTTGAGCAGCCACTCTGCCAACCTCTACAGTCAAGGTTCTGCCAGCAAGTTCCATTGAAAAACTTTTGTACATAAAATTGATCTCCTTTTTACTTTTCATTTTTTAAGAGCCGGAGGTCCGAAACAACTGAAAAATTTACCGATCCTTTTGGATCAATAACCTTTTCAGAAGTCTCGGGATGCCCTCCCGTCGCCCTAACTACTTGATTATACCATTATTATTACCAATATGCTACATTTTTTTCAGAATCCGTTAAACATATGATAGAATAAAGTTATTATAAAATATAATAGAATAAGCTGTTACAAAATTAGAGACTTAAACTAAGTTCCTCCTATCTATTTTGTAACAGCATTTTTTATTTATTCCGATTTAATTTTACTTTTAATTTTAAGACTATTATTTATTTTCCATTGAATTAATCCCTCATCTTCTATAGCTGTCTCTTCTGTAAAATTCGTCTTTACGATCTATCTTTCCACCGGAAGGATTTTCAATCAAAGTTGCTACTTCAAATCTATGCCTGTGACCATCATCCATACTGGTAACCGATTCGATATAATGAACATGCCTGTTCTCATCAACCTTAATAGCACAGCCTGTTTTACCCCGAAATTCATGAAAATGATCTACAAAAAAGTCGGTACGAAATACAACTTCATGAATATGGTCATTATTTCCATAGGGGATTGCTTCTCCGGTTACGGTACAGAAGCGATGATCATGGGGATCTTCGCCACCTATTTTAACACTACCTTGAACTTCATGAACATGCTTTTGTTTGTCACATTTTCCATCATACCGGCTATCTAAGTAGTTTCTGTCATTATATCCCAAAGAAATCACATCCTTTTCCATATTAGCTGCTATCTGGTGATAGTAACCTATGATTATACTATGTGATTCCTATAATATTGTGTCTATCTAGCCATGCATTTTGTCATATTAAGCCACAATGTTTCTAACCCATTTTTTCTTGCGATAACGAATCAGGCCTAGGATAAACTTGTAAACTTCTTCAATGCCAACCATAGCAAATACAAGATAAACTGGTAGCTTTAATATAAGTCCTCCCAATACTGCCATTGGAATTCCAAAAAACCATACAGCAGTTACATCCAAGAATAGAGCAGCCTTGGTATCTCCGCCACAGCGTAGAATAGCAATAATAATCAAACCATTAATCATTTTAATTGGCAAGAGTAAAGCAAAGACCAGCATCGTTTTGCTAATATAATCAGCCACTAAATCCGATTGAGCAAAGAGTGCTATTACCGGTTCCCGAATGATTATCGTAATAATCGATCCTATAATGCTAAGACACAGCTGCAGGGTAAGAAAATTCTTGGCATATTCCTGCGCTTTCTCCAAATCGTTGGAACCCAAAACATTTCCCAAAATCACTGCTGCTGAAGCACACATTCCGAAGAAAAACACAGTGATACCCTGCTCAACAGTACTTTCTATCGTGATGGCAGCGGCTGCTGCATTGCCCATTCTTCCATACACCAGAGAATACATGGTTACTCCCAAACCCCACATAAATTCATTGGCTATAACCGGAAAGGCAGTCTTAAAATATTTAATAACAAAACCCTTATTAAATAATTGGTATCTACCATCCATCTTCGTCTGATATTTTTTATGCACAAAATCCCCTAAGCCCTGATCTCCAGCTTTATGTAGGTAGATAATAAGAAGTAGAGCACCACACTCAATGATTCGCGATATTAAGGTTGCTAAAGCCGCACCTGCCACGCCCATCTTAGGCAGGCCAAAATTACCAAAGATCAAACCATAGTTAAGGGTCCCATTCACTCCGATGGCAATAATTGTGATGATTACCGGAAGTTTTACATAATTCATACTCCTCAGTATAGCCACATAAACATTCGTTACTGCCGTCAGAGGATAGCTTAAGGCAACGATACTAAGATAGATAGCACCAATCCGTATGGTTTCTGCCTCAGGAGTAAATACTCTCATAGCAAATGAAGGAAA
>JAAYQP010000111.1 GCA_012519195.1 Clostridiales bacterium
TAACCGCCTTCGTATGGATATGGTTAAGCGCGGCGATATGATGTCAAGTGAGGATGTTTGTGAAATCCTTGCCATCGATTTGATTGGTGTTGTACCGGATGATGAAAACATCGTTATCTCTACAAACCAAGGAGAACCCTTGGTAGGATCCGATACTTTAGCGGGTCGTGCTTATATGAATATCTGCAGAAGAATAATGGGTGAAGATGTTCCTTTACTAGATCTAAACGAAAGGAACAACATATTTAGTAAACTGTTTGGTAAACGTAGGAAGTATTAAAAGGGGTGGCAGAATGGGCTTATTAGATTTTTTCAAGAAAAAAGGTACTGGAAGTATTGCTAAGGATCGTCTGAAACTTGTTCTGGTTTCAGACCGTGCCGGATGCTCACCGGAAATTATGGAACAAATTAAGAACGATATCATTGCGGTGATATCAAAATACATTGAAATCGACCAGGATGGACTGGATATCAAAATAACCCAGACTGAATCTGAAGCTCACAATGGTTCGGTTCCTGCGTTATTTGCCAATATTCCAATAAAGGATATGAAGTCCTCTAAAAAGTAAGGATGTATACCTGATGTTTAATTTAAAGCAGTATGATCTAAAACGATATAATTTTTCCTTGCTCCTTGTTGTAATTCTACTTGGGACGATAGGAGCATTTCTAATCAAACAAGTTCAGGCTGAAAATGAAAATCTATTTCAAAAGCAATTGATTGGATTGGCCGGTGGCGTAATTATCGCTGTAATAGTCTCGCTTATTGATTATCACTTTGTATGTAAATTTTATGTTATATTGTATTTTATTAACTTAATTCTTCTAATTTGGGTTAAACTAGATGGTATAACGATCAATTATGCACAACGATGGATCAAAGTGGGATCGATACAGTTTCAGCCATCGGAGCTTAGTAAAATTATTCTGATCCTTTACCTAGCGAAAATATTTACCATATTCCAGCACAGGATAAATAGTGCCTTTGTTATTCTATTTGCAACTATAACGACCGCAATTCCTACACTTCTTATCCTTACACAGACAGATCTTTCTACTAGTATGGTAATTATGTTCACCTTTGCAATCATGATTTTTGCAGCTGGTCTCAGTTGGAAAATAATTCTTCCTATATTGGCGATCGGACTTCCTACCATAGGAATTCTATTCTGGTATGTTCAGCAGGACTATCAGGTGATACTAACACCAGCTCAGCAGGAACGGGTACTTTCCATATTGAATCCGGAAGAATATCCTGAGATTATGTATCAGCAGGACAACTCAATACAGGCAATTGGATCTGGACAGTTGTATGGTAAATTATTCCAGGATACTGCCTCTGGTGTAAGAGGATATGATTATGTTCCAATATCAGAGAGTGATTTTATTTTCTCAGTTGCCGGAGAAGAACTGGGTTTTATTGGCAGTTGTTTTATCATACTGTTATTTGCTATAATTATCTATAAATGTATTATAATAGCTAAGAAAGCGCCGGATCGGATCGGTATGTTAATCGCGGTTGGCATTGCTGCAATGTTTATGTTTCAAGTATTTGTAAATATTGGTGTGGCAACCGCTATACTTCCAAATACTGGGATCCCACTACCATTCTTGAGTTCTGGTATAAGTTCCCTGGCAGGTGGTATGATTTCGATTGGTATAATATTGAATATAAGTATTCAAAATAAAATGAATTCAAGAAGTTACATGTGATTACGTAATATTGGTTTCAAAAATATTAATGAAGTTTAATATAAAATACAGGGGGTTGAAAACATGAATATTGGTATGATCGCCCATGATGCAAAGAAAAAACTGATGCAAAATTTCTGTATTGCATATCGTGGTATTTTAAGTAAGAATCATCTTTACGCCACTGGTACTACCGGGCGTTTAATTGAAGAAGTCACGAATCTGACTGTCCATAAATATCTTGCCGGTCATCTTGGAGGAGTGCAACAACTTGGTTCACAGATAGAGCATAATCAGCTTGATTTGGTGATCTTTTTAAGGGATCCCTTAACTCCAAAGTCCCATGAACCGGATGTAAATAATATCTTTCAATTATGTGATAAGCATAATATCCCGCTTGCAACCAATCTAGCAACTGCTGAATTGCTAATTAAATCTCTAGATCGAGGAGATCTGGACTGGAGAGAACTATATAGATCGTAAGTCAATTTCGGCTTCTAATCCATGACAAGTGAATTAGTAATTCTAATTCATCTTGTAATAATGAGAAGGAGAGGATTGATTTTATGAAGGGAAAATTATTATTCTTCATACTAATCGTGAGTTTAATTTTGGTAGGGTGTAAGAGTTCTTCCGGAGAGATGTTAGCTTTTCAGGAAACGAAAGCTTCCACTGGTGTATCTTTGGATACTCAGTTAATGGAAGCTGATTTCTTTGCGGATAATCTTGTAATTATTAATGAGGAAGATAACCATGGAGATGATGCAGAACTTACTTCTGATGCACACTTACTCGTTAATATTACAGACAATGAAGTTATCTATGCAGATAATGTTTATGAAAAATTATATCCAGCCAGTCTAACAAAGCTAATGACTGCCTTAATCGTTTTACAATACGGTGAACTGACAGATTCCGTAACCATAAGTTATAATGCTTCCCATATTAGTGAACCTGGGGCAAAGCTCTGTGGCTTTGAAGAAGGTGATGTAATATTGATGGAAGCATTATTATATTCTCTATTGATTTATTCTGGGAATGATGCAGGTATCGCGATTGCAGAACATATTGGTGGAAGTGAAGAGGGGTTCGCGAATATGATGAATGAGGAAGCGAAAAAGATTGGTGCCGTCCATTCTAATTTTGTAAATTCCCATGGACTTCATGATGACAACCACTATACCACAGCCTATGATCTTTATCTGATTTTTAACCAGCTGATCGCCTATGATACGTTTCATTCCATCATAAGTACGTCCTCTTATACAGCTAAATATAGGGATGTAAACGGAAATGAAAAAGAAAAGACCTTTACAACAACAAATCGTTATCTTAATGGAAAAGCAGCAACAATCGAAGGATTAGAGATTGTTGGTGGTAAAACCGGTACTACATTCAAAGCAGGAAACTGTTTGATGCTTTATTCTAAGGATAAAAATCAAACAGGATATATTTCCTTGATTTTAAAATCTGCGAACGGTGACCAATTATACTCCCAGATGTCGCATTTATTGTCCCTCATATCGGAATAATTATTTGAATTGTGCATATATCTTAATTAATAAGTCTTACAATAAAGGCAAGTTTCTGTATATATTACATAAATATACGGTATTAGAAGATTATTTATGGAACAAAAAAGATTACTGATAAAATATTTCTTTCATTTATGTATAATCATCTTAATAATGTAAATATTATTTACTAGAATGGAATTTTATAGTTGTCTTTCCTATATTTTTGTACTATAATTAGGGTACAAGGATAATTTTTTTATACAAATAGCACAATTTAATCTAAGGCATAGCAAACGTAAAGTTGCGCCGATCATAAGGAGGAGATTACAATGATACAGATTATTTCTGGTGAAAAAGGTAAGGGAAAGACAAAAGTCCTTATCGAGAAAGCAAACACCGAAGCAAGAAATGCACATGGAAGCATTGTTTATCTTGACAAAAGCAACAAGCATATGTTCGAATTAAGTAATAAGATTAGATTAATTAATGTACGGGATCATTTCATTGAGAATTCAAGCGAATTCATTGGTTTTTTCTGCGGTATCATTTCCTGTGATCATGATTTACAAACAGTATATCTTGATAGTTTCTTAAAAATAGCCTTTATTAACAAAGATAATTTAGAAAGTGTAATACAAAAGCTCGATAAGATATCAGAGCATTGTAAAGTTGATTTAGTTATCAGCTTATCCATGGATTGTGAACATCTTCCTGAAAGTGTTCAGAAGTATGTTACAGTATCATTGTAATCAGAAATATACAATCAGGAATATAAGGCGGAAAGAATTTATTTTCATCCGCTTGCCATCATAAATAGATGTTTGGCAATTTTATTCTGGTTTTTATTATATGATAAATAAGATCATAAATAAGAGGGTGTGAAATAAATTTTCAACACCCTCATTTTGTCTTATTCGTTTTCCAATCTTCCGAAGAAACTTAGAGAATATAATCCCGAGATACCAACTAATGCATAAATAATTCTGGAAACCAAGGTCATATCTCCAAAGATAGCTCTTACTAAATCAAAACTGAAAAATCCGATTAAGCCCCAGTTGATAGCACCTATAATTACCAGAATAAGTGCTATATAATCTAATGTTTTCATTTTGTTTCCTCCTTCTTGCCATATGATCACTCTTAGCATTGAAGAGTAATATATAAAAACCTTAAGAGTAATCTCTCTTTTCTTATTTTTACCTCTTTTTTGTATAATATACATTTGAAAATCCCTTTTCCTAAACTCCTATTAATTTATTTAAATAAAATTTAAAATTTGTACTTTACAAGATAGACATCTTAATCGAAAGAGATTAAGCATTGAAAATAATGAATAAGGGCTTTAAAAATCAAAGAAAAGTAAGTATAATATATGGGAGTAGCTTATAAAGGAGGGAAATGCTTGGCTAAGAAAAGTAATGTTGTAAAATTTAGAAAAAGAAAAAATCTGAATATCGGTATCGCAGTATTTTTAGCTATGCTAGTATATATCGTTATTCACGTTTACATATATATTACAAAGGATCATATTGCAATCTATGAGGTACATGAAGGCTCAACCGCGCAAGATAATCGCATCAAAGGCCTGATCTTACGAGAAGAAACGATTATCACGTCTGAAAAAGCGGGTTACATCTCCTATTTTCAAAAGGAAGGAGCAAGAGTTTCCAAAAATTCCTCCGTATACTCAGTTGACGAGGACCGGCAAATTGTTGACGTGATTATGAGTGGAGATATTCCAATTTCCCTATCCGATAAGAACAATGCTGAAATCAAGCATGAGCTATACTCATTTCAGAAGGTATTCTCAGAAAGTAATTTTTCTACTGTTTATGATTTTAAGGAAGATGCAGCTAGCATGGTATTGGATTTATTAAATGCAACCATGATTGACCATGGTAAAACAATTCAAGAGGATACCGGTTTAAACTATTCTTACAATATGTATTTTAGTAAGGATACTGGTGTCATTTCTTACTATATTGATTCTTATGAAACAATTAATGAGAATAATATTACCATGGATCTATTTCAAAATGATGAATATACTAGGACAAGCCTAAGAACAACCCAAATGCTGTCCCAGAATAGTCCGGTCTATAAAATCATCACATCGGACATTTGGAATATTCTATTACCATTAACACCGGAACAATATGCTAAGCTTAATGGGAATGACCGGATTAAATTAACAATCCTTAAAGATGATTTGGATACCTCAGCCGATCTCAACTTAATACAAAAGGGTTCCGATTATTATGCAAAATTAACCCTAGATAAATATATGACCAATTACCTAAATGATCGGTTCCTAGAGGTTGAACTAGAGTTTAATACAGTGGAAGGTCTAAAGATACCGAAATCTTCAATCATTGATAAGAATTTTTACTTGGTACCACTGGAATACTTTACTTCTGGAGGGGATAGCGGAGAGCAAGGCCTGATTAAAGAAACTTATTCTGAGCAGGGTGAGATCACCTATAACTTTGTTCCAACCGATATCTATTATCAAGATGAAATTTATGGTTATGTGAACGCCGACCTTTTTCCGATTGGTACCGGTATCGTATCGGATCAAAATATGGAACGCTTTACTCTAAGTCAGATGGCTAAATTAACTGGAGTCTATTGTGTAAATACTGGGTATTCTGTTTTTAAACGAATTGAAATCTTATATGAAGATAAAGAATATTGCATCATTGATAAGAACACCTCCAAAGGTTTATCCGCTTATGACCATATTGCTTTAGATGGATCGAAAGCAGTGGATCAGGCAATTATTTATTAATCTACCCTAAAATGTAAATAAGCGATCATATGCGGAGGGTTCCGATGCACCCTGATAGAAAGGAGTATCTTAAATTGCTGAAAGATAATATAGCTGATATCGAGAAACGGATTTCTACTGCCTGTAAAAGAGCCGGTAGAGATCGATCAGAGGTTACCTTAATTGCAGTCAGTAAGACAAAGCCGATTTCCATGATTAATGAAGCATATGACCACGGAATGCGTCATTTTGGTGAAA
>JAAYQP010000014.1 GCA_012519195.1 Clostridiales bacterium
AGTTCCCTTTCTTGCATAAATTGAAAGTTCTTTCTCTTGGAAAATATGAAATGAAAAATAAATAGAAAAACTGATCGAAGGATTGCCAATAAACACTTGACACAATCCAGTGCATGGGTGTAATTGATTGGTTTTTTAGGCAGCTATTTTATACAATTTCTTAAGTAAGATCTCTTATAAAAAAGGATAAATGAATTGAATTACAGGTCGTATAATTTAAATTGGGTCTAATTTGCTGAAAAAAGTATTGACTTAGTAGGATTTTAATGTTAGACTTTATCCATTAAAAGCGTTAAAGCTTTAAAGTGGAAGAGTAACTAGTTTTATTCTTCCAAGGTAAGGAGGATTTTATGAAAAGAAGAATAGTATCTTTAGGGTTAGCTATCCTTGTAATGGCTAGCTTAACATTAGTTGGATGTGGTACAAAGGAGACAGGTTCCCCAAGAAAAGGAAAAGTCATTAAGATTGGTGTAAATCAATTGGTTAAGCACGCAGCACTGGATGCTAGTTATCAGGGATTTGTTGATGCTTTAGCAGAAGCTGGATATAAGGATGGGGAAAATATTAAAATAGATTATCAGAATGCACAAGGTGATCAATCAAATACAAATACAATTGCTACAAAACTTGTGAATGATAATAATGATTTGATTCTTGCAATTGCTACTCCTGCTGCTCAGGCGGTGGCAAATGCAACAAAGGATATTCCGATTCTGGTAACTGCAGTTACGGATCCTGCAGCTTCCGGCCTAGTGGCCTCCAATGAGGCTCCAGGCGGTAATGTATCTGGAACTTCCGATTTAACTCCTGTGAAGCAGCAAATGGAGCTATTGAAGAAATTAATACCGAATGCTATGAATGTAGCCGTTCTTTACTGTTCTAGTGAAAGTAATTCAAAAATTCAGGCTGAGATGGCTATGGAAGCAGCTTCCGCCTTAGGATTAAACGCAACGGCAGCTACCGTGTCTGATTCCAACGAGTTACAACAGGTTGTTCAATCCTTGGTTGGTAATGTGGATGCGATCTATGCTCCTACGGATAATATTATAGCAGATGGTATAGCAACGATTGTCTCCATTGCAAATCCCAATGGAATTCCTGTTATATGTGGTGAGGAAGCATTGGTGGATGCCGGAGGACTTGCAACCTATGGTATAGATTATTACAAACTTGGTAGGTTAACCGGTGAACAAGCGGTTCGAATTATTGAAGGGAAAGCGGAAATATCAACCATGCCCATAGAGTATATCCCGGATGATGAATATACATTAAAAATTAATGAGGAGGTAGCAGCTTCCTTAGGTATCGAGATACCGGAGGAGCTGAAGGCACAGCTACAATAATCTAAAAACTTGTTAAAGCTTATTCGTGTTAATAAAATTTAATAATAAAATCAAATTGATACAGGCAGGTCTGTCTCACTTATATCAACCAAATTAACATGGTATAGATAACATCTATCTGATATAGGGGATAATACAGGCCGGCCTGCATCGTTTTGTTATTTTAAGCCTATATCTTACTTATAATTTATAAAATAGAAAGGATCTTAGTTTATGAATATAGTAATGGCGATGTTCGGAGCAGCATCCCAAGGTCTTACATGGGCAATTCTAGCTTTGGGCGTCTATTTAACTTTTCGAATACTGAATTTTGCTGATATGTCTTGCGAAGGTAGTTTTGCCCTTGGAGGATGTATCAGTGCTGTATTAATCGTAAAAATGGGATGGAACCCATATCTGACACTGATTATTGCAACCTTAGCCGGGATGGCAGCAGGCTTTCTTACAGGTTTTTTACATACAAAATTAAAGATACCTGCAATACTCTCCGGTATCCTTACCATGATTGGTTTATATTCTGTGAATCTAAGAATCATGGGACAAGCGAATACCTCCCTTCTGGGCCATAAAACCACGGTTTCTCTATTAAAGGATATTTTGCCGGAGGCAAGCAGTTTAGGAATGAAGGATTCCACTATGCAGACCTGGGTAACCATGGGGATTGGAATTGTATTTTCCATTACGGTTATTGCCTTGCTCTACTGGTGCTTTGGTACGGAGATTGGATGCTGTATCCGTGCTACCGGTAATAATGAGGTTATGGTAAGGGCCCAGGGCGTGAATACCGATCAGATGAAAACCCTTGGATTGATCATCAGTAATGGATTAATCGCATTTTCTGGTGCCTTGGTCACACAGAGTCAGGGCTTTGCTGATGTTAAGATGGGAGTCGGAGCCATTGTGATTGGTTTAGCCTCTATTGTTATAGGGGAAGTTATGTTTCAAAAGCCAAAGAATTTTGCATTTCGTCTATTCTCAATTGTTATTGGCTCTATTATATACCGAATCATAATTGCTATTGTCTTACAGCTAGGACTTAATACGGATGATTTAAAATTATTTACTGCCGTTGTGGTAGCGATTGCCTTATCAATCCCTAATTTGAAAAAGAATAAGGCTTATGTAAGAAAGGGGGTTAATTAAATGTTAAAGATAACGAATCTTTATAAAACCTTTAACCCCAATACCGTGAATGAAAAATTGGTTCTTAATGGATTGAACTTAGATCTAAAGGATGGAGATTTTGTTACCATAATAGGTGGAAATGGAGCCGGAAAATCAACCATGCTGAATATGATTGCGGGGGTTCATTTTCCTGATGAAGGATCCATTGTACTAGATGGTGAAGACATCACCTATCTTCCAGAGTATAAAAGAGCCAAGTATCTGGGTAGAGTATTTCAGGACCCAATGATGGGAACAGCAGCAAACATGGAGATTCAGGAGAATTTGGCTTTGGCATATCGTCGAGGAAAGAAGCGAGGGCTTAGTTGGGGCATCACCAGGGAGGAAAAGGAGCTCTATGTGGAGAAGCTTAAAGTGCTAGACTTAGGATTGGAAACAAGGCTTACAAACAAAGTAGGACTTTTATCTGGAGGCCAAAGACAGGCACTTACGCTTTTGATGGCAGCATTACAGAAACCAAAGTTACTTCTTTTGGATGAACATACAGCGGCATTGGATCCCAAAACGGCTCAAAAAGTTCTAGATTTATCAGAACAAATTATTGCGGAAAATTCCCTTACAGCATTAATGGTAACCCATAATATGAAGAATGCGATTCAGTATGGAAATCGCCTGATCATGATGTATGAAGGTAGGATTATCTATGATGTATCTGGAGAGGAAAAGAAGAAGCTTCATGTAAGTGATTTGTTAGAGAAATTCCAAAGTGCTAGTGGTGGTGAATTTGCAAACGATCGTATGATTTTATCCTAATATTATTCCTTGGGATCTATTCTGCATGCCTTTAGTCATTTAGGAAATAAACGAATATGTCATATCTAAATCCTGATTCGTTTTATAGACGAATTAGGATTTATTTGTATATCGATAATTTTATGGTTTGATGGTTAAATGAGAGAATCAATGTAAAAAATACCGGTATGGATTGTCAATTTTATAAAAAAGATTTATAGTTAAAGGAGAATCTAAGAGGAAAAAATGAGAAAGGCTAGATAAGAATGGAGTATCTTTATGATAAATTAGTATCCTATGGAAGGCAGAAGGATTACCCAATGCATATGCCGGGGCATAAGCGTAATACGAAATTGCTTACCATGGAGAATCCATATGCAATTGATATTACAGAAATCCCTGGATTTGATAATCTTCATCAACCTGAGGGCATCTTAAAGGAACTTTCTGATAGAATGAGTAAACTATATCATTCCCATAAGGCTTTTCCCCTGGTCAATGGTAGTACAGCTGGAATATTGGCTGGTATTTCTGCTGCCACAAACCGGGGAGATAAAGTATTGGTTGCAAGAAATTGCCACAGATCTGTATACCATGGAATCTCCTTAAGGGAACTGAAACCTGTTTATCTCTATCCAGAAGAGGTGGAGGAAGTAGCAATCCATTGTGGAATTTCTCCCGAAATTATCGAGGACATGTTGATAAATGAGGAGAATATTAAACTGGTTGTGATAACATCACCTACCTATGAGGGAGTGGTATCGGATATCCAAGGAATTGCCAATGTGGTTCATAAGTATGGAGCTGTTTTAATGGTGGATGAAGCTCACGGGGCACATTTGGGTTTCCATGCCTGTTTTCCAAAGAGTGCGGTTACCTTAGGGGCAGATATCGTTGTCCAAAGTCTTCATAAAACCTTACCAGCATTTACTCAATCCGCCGTTTTGCATATAAATCTACCTTCCTTGGAAGATAGACTTAGAAAATATTTATCCATTTATCAAAGTAGTAGCCCCTCCTATCTGTTATTAGCTGGGATGGACCAGTGTATAAAACTGCTGGAGGATCAGGCAGAATCATTATTTGAAAACTATTTTAAGAATCTACAACATTTTTACAAGCAAATGGAGCAGTTAAAGAGCTTAGGGTTGATAGGAAGAGAGCTTATTGGAAGGAAGGGTGTCTATGATTTGGATCCCTCTAAGTTAACCATAACAGTGAATAAGACAGGGTTGACAGGGCATCAATTGGGAGAGATGCTTAGAGAAAGATTTCATATTGTTGTAGAGATGGAATCAAGGGATTATCTTCTTGGTATCACAAGTATCTCTGATACGAAGGAAGGCTTTGAGCGGTTGGAAAAAGCACTTCTAACCATTGATTCAGAGCTTTATTCTCATAATAAAGGTAAGGACCTGGCATGTATAAGGAAAGAGAAACAAGGATTTCCTTCTCCAATACAAGCATTACTCCCTTATGAAGTTATGGATAAGCGTACAGAAATTGTTAAACTTAAGGATAGTTATGGCAGGATCAGTGCGGATAATATCGCTCTATATCCTCCAGGAGCTCCAATTTTGGTAGCAGGTGAGATCATTCGTAAGGAATTTATAGAGTATATTGAGAAAGTAGTAGAAGAGGGCTTCACTGTTAATGGTTTACATGGAAATACGAAAGATCAAATTGAAGTAATACAATAAGAGGAATAAAAAAGTACCTAATATGCACTTGCTAGGAAGAATTAATACCAGGTTTGATAGTAAGAATGTTATCAAGAAGGCAACTTGTGCATAAAAGTATGAAAGGATTATAGTATGGCTAAGATATTTATCATTATGGGAAAAAGTGCAACCGGGAAAGACACCATATATAAGCGCTTACTGGAAGAGAAAGAGCTTAATCTTAAGACTGTAGTTATGTATACAACAAGACCTATACGAAATGGTGAATGTGATGGGGTGGAATACCATTTTGTTAATGAGGAAACATTAAACAAACTAAAGGATCAAAATAAAGTAATTGAGCATCGTTTTTATAATACGACACAGGGTATCTGGCATTACTTTACGGTTAATGATGGACAGATCAATTTAGAATATAACGATTATTTAATGATCGGAACCTTGGAAACCTATCTGCAGATTCGAGAGTATTTTGGATACGAAAAGGTGGTACCCCTATACCTTGAAGTTGATGATGAAGCAAGATTACTTCGATCCATTCAAAGGGAAAAAAAGCAGATACCACCTAATTTTGCAGAGGTATGCCGGCGCTATCTAGCAGATGAGGAGGACTTTTCTGAAAGCAATTTAGAAAAGTGCGGTATCAAAAAACGGTATAAAAACATTGATATCGACCAATGTCTAGAAGCAATCATTCAGGATATGAAAAATATAACTGTAAACAAAAACAAACCTATGGTATAATGTTCACGATAAGCAGATTAGTCAATAAAAACCGGAGCATTTATCAAGCTAGCTAGGATAAATGCACAGGGTTTTATTGATAAGTGTAACGTGAACGAGAAAGCGAAGCTTTCGAGTTGCTAATCTGCGTAATTAAAAGTTAGTCAATAAAAACCGGAGCATTTATCAAGCTAGCTAGGATAAATGCACAGGGTTTTATTGATAAGTGTAACGTGAACGAGAAAGCG
>JAAYQP010000112.1 GCA_012519195.1 Clostridiales bacterium
CATAAAATATCGAAAATTTTCGAAAACAATATGTACTTTTTCTAAATTCTAGGATATAATTAGTCATATATCGGTAATATTTATTAATGAGGAGGTAAATGTATGGGTAGTAAAGGTAGATGGATTTTGCATGACAAGTTAAAAGGGAAATTTAGAAAGCAAAAACTAGACGATACGTTGGGGAAAGCAAATGTGAAGTTTGGTATTTTGCAAAAACTAATTATGGGGTTTTTAATTCCGGTAGTCTTAATTGTATTTCTTGGCATCATCTCTTATTCGAAAGCCTCAGAAGGTTTAATTGCAAATTATGAGCAAGCTACGGAAAACACTTTTGAAATGGCCGCTAGTTATATGGAGTACATATTTGATTCAGTCGATGCCATATCTCAACAATATACCAGCGATAATGATATGAGTTATTTTACTAGAGGCTTAGTTTATACAAATTCGCAGGAACGGCTTTCTTATGTTATGAGTACGAATAATAAGCTTTTGACGAAAGCTAACCTTGAGAAATTCATAGAGAATATTCATATTATCGCAGGAGAAGACATTCCAGTGCTAACTAGTGACATGGAAAATCTGAATGGTTTTTATTCGTCAATTGAAGCCGAATTTATGGATAAGGAAACGATATGGGTTGGTAGCCATCCCATGATTGATGACAAAATTAGCTTGGATGAAAATGGCTATGCATTGTCCTTTTTACGTAAGTTCCCAGAAAACCAGGCCTGCATTGTTATCGATATCTCTAGGGAAGAAGTGGAGAATTTTTTGAGGAATTTGAATTTGGGTGAGAACTCTTTTGTAGGAATTGTAATGCAGGACCAAAGTGAATTATTAATTCACAGTTCCGATGAGGATCTCTCTCCCATGGAAACGGATGGCGTATTTCTATTTAATGAACAAGATTATTACATAGATAGTATAAAGCAAGATCAACAATTTGGATCACAGTATGTTGATCATGAAGGACAGGAACATCTTTTTATGTATCGCAAAATTGGTGATACAGGCGTTACCATTTGCGGTATGATCCCGAAAGCAAGCTTTATGCAACAGGCAAATGACATTCGATCAACAACAATCGTTATTGTATTAATCGCCTGTATTGTTGCCGTATCCATTGGATTTTTAATATCGAATGGTATTGGTAAAACAATAAAATATATTATTCATCGCCTACAGAAGATTGCAGAGGGGGATTTGACAGTACAGATTGATGTCAAACGAAAGGATGAGTTTGCAATTCTAGTAGGCAATATTACAGATATGCTTAATAAGATGAGAAGATTAATACAGAAAATGTCCGATGTAAGTGGTTTGGTTTCTGCATCCGCAGGAAATGTAATGGAAGTATCCAAAACCATTGCTCTATCCAATACCAACATAACAGCTGCAATTGATGATATAAGTTCTGGTATTGAAGGACAAGCAAATGATTCTCAACAATGTTTAGTACAAATGGATGAATTATCACAAAAAATAGCAATTGTAACCGACAACCTCAATGAGATTGAGACATTTACAGAAGATATGAAGCGCATTGTCTTTGAAGGCATTCAAACAATGGAAAGCTTAACAAAGCAATCAGAAGAAACAAACCGGATTACCAAATATGTTGTCAACAACATTACACTTCTTGAGGAGAAAACAAAAGCAATTGGAGAAATTATTAATGTAATCAATGACATCGCTGATCAAACCAATCTATTGTCTCTTAATGCCTCCATCGAAGCAGCAAGAGCAGGGGAAGTAGGAAAGGGATTTGCAGTAGTTGCTTCTGAAATAAGAAAGCTAGCAAGCATGTCTATGGAATCTGCCAATGAAATAAAGAAGGTTATCAGTGAAATAACAATGCAAACATCAGAAACTGTTGGGACTGCCAAGGAAGCGGAACATGTTGTGGATAAGCAAAATGATATCGTAAGCCATACCATTAAAGCTTTCCAAAATATGAATTCCGGTATGGAAAAGTTAATCAATAACCTTCTTGTTATTGGTAACAATGTAAAGAACATGGAAGAAGCAAGAAAAGGTACATTAAGTGCTGTTGAAAATATTTCAGCAGTATCTGAGGAAACCCTGGCTACTTCATGTACGATTGAGAGAACAGTAGAAGATCAGTCGGATTCTGTGAAAGCATTAGAAAAGGCTTCAGATGAACTCATTGCAAATGCAAAGGATTTGGATGAAGCTGTTAATATATTTCATATTTAACAAGGCAAGAATTATGAAATAAGATAAGTGCTATGTCAATACAAAATCAAATAAATAAATAGGTTAATCAAAAATCTAGAGTATATGAAAATTATAAAAAATAAATAATAATCTAATTGATATTCAATGAAAAATATGGTAATATATTATTGGAAACGTTACCGGAAAGGTTACTGGTAACGTTTCTAATACAACAAATATATTTGTTAGGAATAGTTTTTGGTACTATTCCACAAAGAGAAGGAGAGGTAGAGATGAAAAAATCAAGTAAGCTATTGGCAATCCTTTTGACATTGGTTATGGTTGCAAGTGCACTAACAGCTTGCGGTGGGGAGAAAAAGGCCAAAGAAACAACCCAACAAAAGGAAAGCACTAAGACAGAAGAAAAGAAAGAGGAAACTTCGAATGATCAAAGTGCAAGTAATGAAGAAGAAAAAGTTGACGAAATCTATTACCTGAACTTTAAACCAGAAATCGCGGAAGTATATAATCAGATTGCGGCAGATTATGAAGCAGAAACCGGTATTAAGGTTAAAGTTGTAACTGCAGCAAGTGGTACATATGAGCAAACATTAAAGTCCGAGGTTGCTAAGTCCGACCCTCCAACAATTTTCCAAATTAACGGACCGGTTGGCTATGAGTCTTGGAAAGATTATTGTTTAGATTTAAAAGATACGAAACTCTATAGCTATTTATCCGATAAGAGCCTTGCAGTTACATCTGGTGATGGTGTATATGGTATTCCTTATGTAGTTGAAGGCTATGGCATCATCTATAATAATGCGATAATGGAAAAATACTTCGCATTACCAGATAAAGCTACTGATATTACTTCTATGGAGAAGGTTAATAATTTTGCGACCTTAAAGGCAGTTGTAGAAGATATGACAGCACATGCGGATGCCTTAGAAATTAAAGGTGTATTTGCTTCTACATCCTTAGGTGCTGGAGAGCAGTGGAGATGGCAGACACATCTTGCAAATATGCCGTTATACTATGAGTTTAAAGACAATACTGCTTACGATAATAGTATTCTAGCAGGACTTGCTGCCAATGAAATTGAATTTAAGTATGCTGATAATTATAGAAATATTTTTGATTTATATGTAAACAACTCTTCAACGCAGAAGGGACTCCTAGGTAGTAAAACGGTTAATGATTCTATGGCAGAGTTTGCTCTTGGTCAGGCTGCTATGGTTCAGAATGGTAACTGGGCTTGGTCACAGATAAACGGCGTTGATGGAAACGTTGTAGCAGCAGAAGATATTAAGTTCTTACCAATCTACACAGGTGTTACAGGGGAAGAAAAACAAGGTTTATGCGTTGGTACTGAGAACTATTTTGCAATCAATAGTAAAGTATCTCCAGCTAAACAGCAAGCTTCCATTGATTTCTTAGAGTGGCTCTTTAGTAGTGAGAAGGGTAAAGACTATGTAACAAATCAATTAGGTTTTATTGCTCCATTTACAACATTTGAAGAGGATGAAAAACCAGTAGATCCATTAGCAAGAGAAGTTTTAGCGTGGATGGAGAAGGATGTTGAGTCCGTAACTTGGACATTTGCAGCTTTCCCTAGTGAAGACTTTAAGAATTACTTTGGTGATGCTTTACTAGAATATGTACAAGGTGGCAAGACATGGGATGAAGTTGTGACCATTGTTAAGGATTCTTGGAAATCTGAAAGAGCCAAGTAAGCTCATCTCATGATAGATAGTAAGAATTCATGACAAGTATATTTTTGGCTTGTCATGAATTCTTATAAAGCTAAGCAGAAACTTGAGTGTGTTGGCACTTATTTAGGAGAGAACAATATGGTAAGACAGAATAAAAAATATTTTCCGATTTTTGTGCTGCCTACGCTTATCGCTTTTACGGTAGCCTTCTTTATTCCATTTTTACTTGGAATTGTATTATCATTTACAAAATTTACAACGGTAATTGATGCCCAATGGGTGGGACTTAGAAATTATATGGAGGCATTCTCCAGTAAGGAATTTACCAATGCGCTTTGGTTTACCGTGAAATTTGCTATAGTGTCGGTAATCACCGTGAATGTTTTTGCGTTCCTACTGGCATTACTGTTAACTAGAAAAATTAAAGGTACGAATCTGTTTCGTACAGTTTTTTTTATGCCGAACTTAATCGGTGGTATTGTTCTAGGTTATATTTGGCAATTAATACTTAATGGTATTCTGTTCCCCTTTGGAATGACACTAACCTTTAAGCCTGAATTCGGTTTTTGGGGATTGGTTATTTTGATGAATTGGCAGATGATTGGTTATATGATGGTAATTTACATAGCAGGAATTCAGAATATTCCAAAAGATGTTATGGAAGCTGCCAAGATCGATGGTGCTGATAGATTTCAGATATTGAGAAAAATAACGATTCCATTGGTGATGCCATCAGTTACTATATGTCTGTTTTTAACCATGTCAAATTCATTCAAACTATTTGATCAAAACCTTGCATTAACCGCAGGTGCCCCGTCGAGGAAAACGACAATGCTTGCCTTGGATATCTACAATACCTTCTATGGTTCTGTAGGTAGTGAAGGTATTGGCCAGGCCAAAGCTGTGGTATTTACGCTGATTGTAGCACTTGTTGCAGTCATTCAATTAAATCTAACAAGAAAGAGGGAGGTAGAGAACTAAATGGAGGCTAGAAGTCAAAATCATAAAAAAATAGGAAGCGTAATGCTCTTTATCCTTTTAACTGTTTTATCCATATTATTTCTATCCCCTATTTTTATTGTATTGATGAATTCCTTTAAGGGAAAATTCTTTATTAGCGAGACGCCATTTAAATTACCCAATAGCGAAACCTTTGTTGGTTTGGACAATTACCTCAGTGGTATAGAGAAAACAAAATTTTTACATGCAGCTGGATGGTCTTTATTTATCACTTTAAGTTCCGTGACAGCAATTTTATTATTTACCTCCATGACTGCCTGGTTTATTACAAGAGTAAAGAATAAATTCAATAGCATGCTTTATTATATTTTTACATTATCCATGATAGTACCCTTTCAAATGGTAATGTTTACGATGACAAAAGTAGCGAATGTACTGCATTTGGATAATCCAGTAGGTATTATTGTTATTTATCTGGGTTTTGGTACCGGATTATCGGTGTTTATGTTCAGCGGATTTGTAAAATCCATTCCTTTAGAATTGGAAGAGGCGTCGATGATAGACGGATGTGGTCCGATAAAGACCTTTTTTCTTGTGGTTATGCCTGTATTAAAGCCGATTACCGTTACCGTTGCTATTCTCAATAGTATGTGGATATGGAATGACTATTTATTACCTTACCTACTAATTGGTATGGATTATAAAACAATACCGATTGCGATTCAATATTTAAAAGGTGGTTACGGTTCGATCGATATGGGAGCCATGATGGCAATGTTGGTATTGGCTATCATACCGATTGTAGTATTCTACATAACATGTCAGAAATATATTATTGAGGGTGTAGTAGCTGGCGCAGTAAAAGGCTAATATCAAATAAGACATGAAGGATGTGACAAATATGCGTGCAAGCGGAATATTATTACCGATTGCCAGCCTACCCTCAAACTATGGGATTGGCTCATTTTCAAAAAGTGCATATCAGTTTATCGATCAATTGAAAAGCGCAGGTCAAAGGTATTGGCAGATTCTGCCGATTGGACCAACTGGGTATGGAGATTCACCTTATCAATCCTTTTCCACTTTTGCTGGAAACCCATATTTCATTGATTTGGATAAACTAATTGAAGAAGGACTGTTAACGGAAAGCGAATGCGAAGACGTCGACTACGGTGACAATCCTAGATACATTGATTATGAAAAAATATATCTTTCTCGATTTCCTATCCTCCGTAAGGCATATAATCGTAGTAACTGTAGGGCTGATGTACAGTTTCTGGAATTCCAGAAAGAGAATGCTGATTGGCTCGATGATTATGCTCTTTATATGGCAATCAAAGATTCTTACGGTGGATTAAGCTGGGCCAATTGGGAAGAGAAAATAAAGTATCGTAATCCAGATGCCCTTGAAAAATATCGTATGAAACTTGAGAATGATATTGAATTTTATAAATATATACAATATGTCTTTGATAAACAGTGGAAGAAACTGAAACAATATGCTAATCAGCAAGGAATTAAGATTATTGGAGATATTCCAATCTATGTTGCCTTTGATAGTGCAGATACCTGGTCTCATCCAGAACTATTTCAATTGGATGATAAACTAGATCCGATTGCTGTGGCAGGTTGCCCGCCGGATGCCTTTGCGGAAGATGGGCAGCTATGGGGAAATCCGCTCTATGCTTGGGAAGTGCATAGGAATACCGGTTATGATTGGTGGATTAAGCGGATTGCTATGTGTTTTCGCTGGTATGATACCTTGCGGGTTGATCATTTCAAAGGATTTGATGAGTATTTTTCTATTCCTTACGGGGAGCCAACAGCCCGGAAGGGGCAGTGGAAGAAAGGCCCAGGCTTAGAACTGTTTCAAGCAATTGAGAGAAAACTGGGTAGGTTAGATATCATTGCTGAGGATTTGGGATATATTACAGAAAGCGTACGGGAACTTTTGAAAAAAACAGGCTTTCCAGGAATGAAGGTATTGCAGTTTGCCTTTGATTCTCGCGAAGAAAGCGATTATCTGCCTCACAACTATGATAGAAATTGTGTGGTTTATACAGGAACCCATGATAATGACACAATAAAAGGGTGGTTTGAAGCAATTTCAAATGAGGATCGACAGTTTGCTCTTCGTTATCTAAATCGTAGGAACGAGGATAGCCATAAGATTTCCTGGGATATCATCTGTTTGGCCATGCAAAGTGTGGCTGATTTATGTATAATCCCAATACAAGATTATCTAGAACTTGGCTCGGAAGCTAGAATCAATGTTCCATCTACGGTTGGCCTGAACTGGAAGTGGAGATTGCTAGAGGATGAGATTAGTCCAGAATTAATCTTAAAAATACGATCCATAACAGAAACTTATGGTCGATATAGTTAGTTAATGCCATGTGCTATTTTTGATCATGTTGCATTGGCTGTGATTATTATGGTATAATAAAAAAGGTTAGGCTCACATTTTAGTAATGAAATGTGAGCCATATTACAATGAAGGAAAAGGATGATACGAAATGGGAACTACTACGATAAAGGATATTGCCAGAATCTGTGGTGTTGGAGTCAGTACAGTTTCTCGTGCTATCAATGATCATCCGGATATAAATGAAGAAACAAAAAGCTTAATATTAAAGACCATAAAGGAACATAATTATGTTCCTAATAATAGTGCTCGTAATTTAAAACGATCGGAATCGAATACGATTGCAGTTTTAATAAAAGGTATTACCAATGCCTTCTATAATTCTATGCTAAAGGTTTTTGAAAATGAGATTCAAAAGAAGAAATACTCCTTTCTCTTACACCGTGTTGAGGAACATGAAGACGAAGTGGATGTGGCTTTACAACTGGAGAAGGAGAAAAGACTAAAAGGGATCGTATTTCTTGGTGGATATTTTTCTCATTCAGAAGAGAAGTTAAAGCAGATAAAAGTGCCTTTTGTTCTTAGTACAGGTGGAATTTCAGAGATTATTGATAAAAAAAGCTGTTCCTACGTTATGGTAGATGATGTTCAGGAAAGCTATCGGATGGTGGATTATCTTTGTAAGTTAGGGCATAAGAAGATTGCTATTATTACTACACCGCCATCGGAAGAGAGCATTGGTAAATTACGATTAGAAGGTTACAAGAAAGCATTGAGAGATAACCAGCTTCCCATGGAAGAGCAGCGAATACGTTATATCGATAATGAACACCTAGATACCTTCTCCATGCAGTATGGTTATGAAGTTGCCAAAGAACTTTTGGAATCCGATGTCAAATTTACAGCA
Organism: Clostridiales bacterium; assembly: GCA_012519195.1. Classification (GTDB taxonomy): domain Bacteria; phylum Bacillota; class Clostridia; order Lachnospirales; family Lachnospiraceae; genus Mobilitalea. The sequence continues at coordinate 8,126 of JAAYQP010000112.1, forward strand.
ATATTTGCAATATCGGATAGTGTGGCAGTAGGTGCTTGTAAAGCAATTTTTGAAAAAGGGAAAAGAATTCCAGAAGATTATTCTATTGCCGGGTATGATGGTATTGATATTACCTACTATTATCAGCCTTCCATAACAACCATACGTCAACCTGTAATAGAAATGGCAGAAGAAACGATACGTATCCTCTTTGATTTAATTGAAGACAGTTCGCAGAGGGAAGGAAAAATCTTTACAGCGGATCTTGTTGTAAGAGAATCAACAAAAAAATTGGGAGAATAAAAAAGATAAAATACATACAAGGACAACAAAACTATTTTGTTGTCCTTTTTGATTCTTGGACAATGAATAGGATCGCTGTTTCCGCTTGTTTTACCTTTATAGAAATGGTCAAAACCAATTGAAAACTCGTTTGAAACTAAAGATTACTTAAAATAATAGCAAGAGATGGATTGAAATAAATATATATTTGATGTAATATGAAATAATAATATAGAAATGTTTTCCAATTATATCACCCTATTAACATAGGATCTTAACTTTGTAAAGCAAGTTTAGTAGTGAGTATGCAATCGATATATAGTAATTAAAAAGGAGAATAATTATGAGTACTGCGGTTGAGGTGAGCAAACTTGTAAAGAAGTATGGGAATAATACAGTTATTCCAGGACTAACATTTTCCGTAAAGCAGGGTGAAATCTTTGCCTTATTGGGAGCCAATGGAGCAGGTAAGACGACTACATTAGAATGTATTGAAGGAATTCGAACTTATAATGGAGGGGATATTCGAGTAAATGGTCGATTAGGAGTACAACTACAATCCTCATCTTTGATAGAAAACATAACAGCAATGGAGGCCTACAAATTATTCTGTCTCTGGAATAAGGCAAAGGTTGACAAGGAAATTTTACAAAGTTTTGGCATTATGGAGTTTAGAAATAAGCAATACCGAATGTTGTCTACTGGGCAAAAGAGGCGATTGCACTTAGCTATTGCTCTAATCAATGATCCTGACATTGTTATCCTTGATGAGCCAACCGCCGGCCTTGATGTGGAAGGCAGAGTGTCTTTACATAATGAGATTAGAAAGATTAGAGATTCAGGCAAGACAATACTTATGGCTAGTCATGATATGGCGGAAGTAGAAAGTCTTTGTGATCGTATTGCTATATTAAAAGAAGGGAAACTGGCTTTCCTTGGAAGCGCAGACGAACTAACTGGGCAGCATTTTGGTGAGAGTAGGATTACAATCCACGCCAGAAATCCATTTCCGCAGGTTAAGCTTGTGTATAGTAAAGCCGATGAGTTGGAAAAAAATCATTTCACCGTTACCACTACAGAACTGGCAGATGCATTGTATGAATTACTTACCTTATTAAAGGAAATGGATAATGAGGTTCTAGATATTAAAATTGAACGTGCAAGTTTAGAGGAACGATTTATAGAAATTGCAAAGGAGGGAGCGTAATATGAAAGCTTTCCTATATGGAGTAGCATTACAATGGAAACTTGATTTAAGAAATAAAGGAATTTTAATCACCTACTACTTGGTACCATTGTTTTTCTTCCTGTTTGTAAGTACTATATTCACCTCCATTAACCCAACATCCAAAGATACTCTAATCGAATCAATGACCATCTTTGCAATTTCCATGGGAGCTTTCCTGGGGACACCCATTCCCCTAGTAGAATTGTATTCTGGTGATATTAAAAAAGCCTATCAAGTGGGAGGCGTTCCTTTATGGACTGGCGTTATTAATAATTTTATATCTGCTTTTATTCATTTATTAATTACTAGTCTTATCATTTACATAATAGCACCAATTGGATACGATGCAAAACTACCAGAGTATCCGTTTCGCTATTTTCTATTCCTTGCATTCTTTATAATTACTTGCATTTCTGTAGGGACTTTGCTTGGGCTTTATGTAAAAAGTGTAACAAAACTAACTATGTATTCTCAAATTTTATTTCAACCTTCCTTGATGCTATCTGGCATTATGTTTCCTACGGATATGCTACCAAAAGCCTTGGAATATGTGGGTTATGCTTTTCCGGCTACCTGGGGACTAAAAATATTTACTAGCCCCAACCCAAAGTTTCTTTGGTTTTTACCGTTAATTATATGCTTTGTGACAGCATGCATTATGGGAATATATAAACTTAGTAGAATTACCAAAGAGTAAAAGGAATATTAGATCCTTCTTAAGTAGCCGTTTAAATTCAATAGAAAAAAGAAAAAGAACTAAATACCTTAATTGAAGGGGTAGATTTAGTTCTTTTTCTTTACCCATTTTATTTGGAAAAATATATTACTTTACCTTTAAATTAATCAGTTGTAATATGTGATAGAAATGCAATAGGAAAATAGACTTATATTGTGCCAATATCATAAACTTTACAAAACATGGTAAATTATATTGAAAACGAGCAATATATATCATATAATGGAAAATAATAGTAATTAAATAATATCAAATGATACTGTTTTATAATGGAACCTTTAAAAGAATGGGAGAATAAGTACTATGGACTTTTATAATAGAAAGAAAAAACTAGGGGATATCCTAATGGATGCTGGTGTTATTAATGAAGAGCAATTAACACTGGCCTTAGCGGAGCAAAAAATAAAAAAGCAAAAACTAGGTGTAACTTTAATTGATATGGGGATTACAACGGAGAAAGAAATTGCATCTGCATTACATAGGCAATTAGGTTACGATATGGTTTCACTCTTAGGATTAAGTATTGATGAGAAAGTTTGTAAGCTCGTGAATGAACAGATTTTAAGAAAGAATATGATGCTTCCCTTTGAATTCAAAGCGGACAACCCTAGTATTCTAAGAGTTGCCATGGCAGATCCTTTGGATATGATGGCTATGGACGATATCGAGATTGCAACTGGACTACAGATTGAACCGGTGATCGCAACACCAAGTGAAATAGCAGCATCGATTGACCGATACTTTGGCAATGCTGAAGCTAGAGCCGTTGCCGAACGGTATACGAAGGAAATGGAAGAAACGGTAGAGGTAGAGGATACGCATAATCGAGTTGGGATTGACAACTCCCCTATTGTTATCTTGGTTAAGACCATGATTGAGCAGGCTGTGAGATTACGAGCTAGTGATATTCATATCGAACCCATGGAAAGCCAGATACGGATTCGATATCGGGTAGATGGTATGTTAAAAGAGGTAATGCGTTATGAAATGAATTTTCTGCCGGCCATTATCACAAGAATCAAAATCATTGGTGGAATGGACATATCTGAAAAGCGTAAACCACAGGATGGGCGATTAACCATGATCGTCGATCGTAGGGAGTATGATATTCGTGTCTCCATAATGCCGTCCATCTTTGGAGAAAAAGCGGTGCTTCGTATCGCTTCTAAAAGAGAGTTAACCAAAGATAAAAAAGAGCTAGGATTTCGAGAGGGTGAGTTAGAAAAATTCAATCACATATTAGCGAATCCCCACGGAATTATTTTAGTTACTGGTCCAACGGGGAGTGGTAAATCAACTACGCTGTATACGGTGCTGAATGAGTTAAATCGAGAAGAAGTGAATATCATTACGGTGGAAGATCCGGTAGAAGCCAATATGGAAGGAATATGCCAGGTACAAGTGAATACCAAAGCAGGTCTAACCTTTGCCTCAGCACTTCGCTCGATACTTCGACAAGATCCAGATATCATCATGATTGGTGAGATTCGTGATACAGAAACGGCGCAGATTGCGGTACAAGCATCCATCACTGGTCATCTGGTGGTAAGTACTTTGCATACCAATGATGCAGCCAGCACATTTAGCAGACTTCAAGATATGGGTGTGGAACCGTATCTACTAGCGGATGCATCTGTAGGTGTTATTGCACAACGATTGGTTCGCAAACTTTGTTCATGTAAGAAAGCGCGACTTACCAATCAAAGTGAAAATGAACTTCTTGGTCTTGCCCCGGAAGCGAGTCAAATGATATTTGAACCAAATGGTTGTCAACTATGTAATGGAACTGGATACATGGGGCGTATCGGTGTATTTGAAATCATGCCGGTAACTGATGCAATCAAGGAAATCATAAGCAAACGAGGGAATACCAACCAGATTAAAGAAGTTGCAATCAAGGAAGGTATGTCTACTTTAAAAATGAATGCAGCCAAATACGTCCTGGATGGGACAACTTCCATATCAGAAATGATGCGTATTGCCTTTCATGAAAATGGTAATAAGGAGTAAGTATGTTTACAATAGAAGAATTATTGCAAGAAGCGAAAAGAAAAGGTGCTTCGGATGTTCATATCACCGTAGGTATTCCACCGAAGCTTCGAATTAATGGGGAGCTTATCAATATAGACCATGATAAGTTACTTCCTGCAGATACCAATAAAATTATTATACCTATGCTCTCCGAGCATTCCAAGCAAATCTTAGAGGAGAAAGGGGAAGTGGATTTCTCCTATTCCATTGCCGGCTTAGGTAGATACCGCGTAAATGTATTCAAACAACGGGGTTCCTATGCTGCAGCCATTCGTCTGGTAGGAACTATGATTCCGTCCCCGGAATCCTTAGGAATTCCGCCATCGGTAGTTGAACTTACAAAAAAGAAAAGAGGATTGGTACTTGTTACTGGTCCGACCGGAAGCGGCAAATCCACAACCTTAGCATCACTGGTAGATGTGATAAATACCAATGCCAATACCCATATTATTACGCTGGAGGACCCGATTGAATACCTGCATCAACATAAGAAATCTATTGTTAATCAAAGAGAAATTGGTTTAGATACAAATTCTTATTCCAATGCACTTAGAGCGGCCCTTCGAGAAGATCCGGACGTCATCTTACTTGGGGAGATGAGGGATTTGGATACCATTTCTATAGCGATTACAGCAGCCGAAACTGGTCACCTAGTCTTATCGACCTTGCATACCATTGGGGCAGCCAATACAATCGACCGAATTATCGATGTGTTTCCACCGCATCAGCAACAACAAATTCGAATTCAATTGGCATCGGTCTTGGAAGCGATTATATCCCAGCAATTAATTCCTACAGCAGATGGAAGTGGCCGAGTAGCAGCCTTTGAAGTAATGCATACCAATGCTGCAGTTCGTAATCTCATCCGAGAAGCGAAAGCATTTCAGATTAATTCCATTATGCAAACAAATAAGAAAATGGGGATGCAGACCATGGATGATGCCATTTATCATTTATATCTTCAGCAAAAAATCGACGCAAAGAATGCACTCAACTTTGCGCAAGACCCGGTAACCTTAGAAAGAAAGCTATTCTAGGAGGAGTAAAATGACTAGTTATTCTTACAGAATGATAGATAAATATGGCAAAGTGATAAAGGGATCTATGGAAGCGGTGAACGAGGAAACGGTAACTTCTGCTTTAAGAGCGCAAGGTTATATTCCAATCTCTGTGACTCCTCAGAATATATTAACCAAAGATATTAATATCCAGATTGGTAGTCCAGTAAAACCGAGGGAATTAAGTATATTTTGCCGCCAATTTGTTAGTATCCTGGCAGCAGGAGTTTCAATAATTAATGCTCTAAATATGCTTCATGAACAGACTGAGAATAAAGTATTATCAAAGGCAATACAATTTGTACAGACGAATGTAGAGAAGGGAGAAACTCTTGCCGAAGCCATGCGAGGACAGGAGAAAATATTTACCAAGCTTCTCGTTCAGATGGTAGAAGCTGGTGAAGCTTCTGGTAACTTAGAAATCGCCTTCGAACGAATGTCAGTGCATTTTGAAAAGGATGCGAAAATCAAATCCCAAGTAAAGAAAGCGATGATCTATCCTAGCATAATAGGGATTGTTTCTGTATTGGTTATCTTTCTAATGATGGTTGTAGTGATACCAAACTTTATGACAATGTTTAATGGCATGGATATCGAGATGCCGGCGATTACAAGATCTGTTTTAAATACCAGTAATTTTATTCAGAAGTGGTGGTATTTGATCCTTGGTGGCATAGTGGGAATTGTAATTGGAGGGATATTATTTAACCGAACTGACAAGGGAAAACATATTACAAGTCGTATTGGTCTTCGTATACCTATCTTTGGAAAACTAACGATTAAGTCCGTATCTGCAAGCTTTACCCGTACCTTAAGTACACTACTGGCAGCAGGTATTTCGCTGATCGAAGCCATAGATATTACTGCTCGGACCTTTGACAATGTCATCGTGAAGAATGCGCTTTTGGAGGCAAAAGAGGAAGTGGCCAAGGGGGTACCCCTATCAGCGCCAATTAAGAAAGCTGGTTTCTTTCCTCCTATGGTGTACCATATGGCTAAGATTGGTGAGGAAACGGGTAATATCGAGGAAATGTTGGAAAAAGTGGCAGATTATTATGATGAAGAAGTAGAAGCGGCGTCGCAAGCTTTTATGGCAGTAATAGAGCCTTTAATAATTATTATTCTGGCGATTGTTGTTGGTGGTCTTGTCATGGCAATCATGCAACCAATGTTGTCAATGTATAGTGGAATAGGTATAAGTTGATTTTTTTACCAGAATTATTGCATTGATTGATGAATTTAAAATCGATATTATTAAATGCGCCGTTGTAAGCAAGCTTCATTGGAAACCTTGCATGTATTAGACGAATTAAATGTGGGGGACATAGGTAACTGTCAGTCAGATATGTCTAGCTAGTAAAAAACAAAGGTTCTGATGAGGTTTGAGATTATATAAGTAAAAAAAATAAGAAAGGGAGAGTAATATGAAAGAGCAAAAAAAGAAACTAAATAACAAAGGATTTTCACTAGTTGAACTTATCGTGGTTATTGCAATCATGGCAGTGTTGGTGGGGGTAGCTACTCCACAGGTAATTAAGTACATTGAGAAATCAAGAGAAGCGGCGGATCAGAGCAATATTGAGACGTTAGAAAGTGCAGTTGAGATGGCCCTTACGAATGAAAAAGCATATAAGGCTGTCAGTGAAGCCAAAGGTAAATCAGGTGGTGAAGGTGATGAAACTTATACAGTAACTATTACAAATCCTACCGGTTCCAATACTAAGCCGACTGTGAAATTTGAAGGTAAAGAATTTGGAACCGACAGTGATGAAATGGCTAAAGAACTTATGTCACTTATAACAAAATGGCCTACATCAAAAGCAAAAAATACGAATGGATTTGAGATTACTATTAATGCAGCTGCAAATGATGCTTTAAATATTACTGTAAATACAATTAATTAAATTTATGTCATCAATATAATTATCCACCAGGAAAGTGAGTTAACCCATGCTTAATAATTCAATTTATTACATGATCATTTTCCTATGCGGCATATGCATAGGAGTTCTTCTGAACACCGGCATATGCCGTATTTTACAAGAGAAAATGAAAACCATTTGCTATCTAAGTGTTATGGTCTTGAATGGAATACTATATGTACTTGTAATTTCCATATATCAATGGACTTATCTTAGTGTTATTTATTGCTTAAGTGCAAGTGCACTGATTGTACTTAGTGTGGTTGATTATAAAATTTATGAAATCCCAAGCAACTTGAATTTGTTATTGGGGTTTCTTGGTGTTGTTAGATTAGTAATGGACATATCTAATATTTGGACGTATCTATTAGGATTTGGTAGTGTCAGTTTTCTACTGCTCCTAATTTATTATTTTACCAAGGGGAAAGGAATCGGAGGGGGAGATATTAAACTCATGGCAGCAGCGGGACTTCTAATTGGTTTCCCTAAGATTGTGCTTGCCTTTATCCTTGGCTGTATTCTTGGTTCCATTCTTCATATTCTACGAATGAAGATAAGAAACGAAGGCAGTATATTGGCATTCGGTCCATATCTATCTGCAGGTATAGTAATTGCTATGCTATACGGGGAACAGCTAATTCGCTGGTACCTGAATTTACTACAATCATGAGACTTTTAACGCAGGTATATCCTTACAAAGGAGGAAATTAGATGCCGAGGAGAGTTATAAGTATAGAAATTGGGCTTCATAAGACAAAGATTGTTGAAGTCAGCTTTAAGAAGAAGAATCCTCATATATACCACTGCATTACATTTGCGACACCAGAGCATGTATATGAAGATGGGTATATAGGAGATAAAAATAGATTAGCAAGTGTAATTAAAGAGAAATTGCAGGAAGCAAGGATTAAAACAAACCAGGTGGTATTTGCTATTTCCTCAACGAAAATAGCCACTAGGGAAGTTACCATCCCTCCTGTAAAGGATAGGCAGATTCCAGAGATCATTGCAGCCAATGCCACAGAATATTTTCCAGTGGATCTTTCGGAATATACCATATCTCATCGTGTATTAGAAAAGATTACTGATAAAGAAGATAAGAAATTAAGGCTCTATCTATTGGCGGCACCCAATAACTTAATTAAGAGCTACTACGAACTGGCAGATCTTCTTGGGCTTACAGTGGTTGCAATTGATTATGTAGGTAATAGTACTTATCAAATGTTAAAAGAGCAAATGCCCCTGGGGACAAGCCTAGTCATCCAGATTAATGAACAGGCAACCTTAATTAGTATTATAGAGAAGAATACGCTAAAGTTACAGCGCACCATTACCTATGGTACAGTGGATTTGGCACAGGCTGCAATAAACTATGATTATCCGGGAGCAAAAACAGAAGCCGAAGCATTACAATTACTTTATGAGAAAGAATTGTTCTATACACGCTTTGATGCCTCTTATGAGGAAGTAGCTGTTGCGATGGAACTGGTTCCAGAAGATGAAGTAGGTGGAAATATCAATTATGCTAAGAGAGAGATAACGGATTCTCTGCGTTATTTTATCAGCAATATCCTAAGGATCTTAAATTATTATTCTTCCATTAGTAAAAGAAGAGTTGATACCATGTATCTCATAGGTGATGGGGCAAAAATCGCAGGTATGAAGGAGCTACTTTATAGTGAAACAGGACTTAAGGTTCAAGGGATGAACCAACTTGCACCTGTTACCTTGTATCATAAATCGTTAGACTTACAGCCAGGCCAACTTATGGATTATCTAGTTGGTATCGGTGCATCGATTGATCCCATTAATTTTATACCTGGTTCGGATTTGCATGGGATCAATAAGTATTCATTAATTCACAACACCTCATTCATACTTATTGGGTCTGTTATTATAGGAATTATTTTTATTGGTGCAGGATTTATTAAGTATCGTGTCGCTTACAAGCAGAATGCCATCTTAAAGAATGAGATTGAATCACGTGC